>NC_022792.1:1142500-1484953 GCF_000504085.1 Pseudothermotoga elfii DSM 9442 = NBRC 107921
AGTTTCCTTCTATAACCTTGCCATCGAGGGGAACTTTTTCTCCTGGTTTAACAATAATGATGTCACCTATGTTTACCTCTTCAGGAGATACTTTCCTGATCTCATCGCCAACTTTAAGATTTGCATAGTCAGGACGAATATCCATCAAAGCACTTATTGATTTTCTGGAGTGACCTACAGCTATATTCTGAAGCAATTCACCTACCAGATAGAACAGCATAACTGCTACACCTTCTGGATACTCTCCAATGAAGAAAGCACCAATGGTAGCAATACTCATCAAAAAATGCTCACTGAATACCTGACCGCGGGCAATACCTTTTATTGCTCTTAAGACAACCTCTCCACCAACTATGATATAACTAATAATAAACAAGGTAAGCTCAAGCCAATTTTGGAAATTAAAGATGATTCCCACGGCAAATATTGCTCCACCGACCACAAGTCTTATGATTTCTTTTTTGTTGACACCTTCTTCTTCCTCTTCATTATTTTCTTTTACGTTGGCCTTAGATGTATTCTCCTCAAAAATGACCTTTACATCTGGCTCTATTTTCTTTACTATGCCTTCAATCTTCTCATTTAACTCAGAGCGGTTGACTTTCGGACTTATTTCCAGTGTTAGTTTCTTCGAAACAAAATCTACTGCAGCAAATTCAACTCCTTCTAGACCGCTTATTTCTTTTTCTATTTTAGCTGCACAATTCGCGCAGCCAAGTCCTTCAAGTATTACTATGCTTTTGTTCACCTTTTTATTGTTCTTGTTAACGGATTTTTCTTTCACTACCACATCCGGTTCGTGCTTGTGCACTATGGTTTTAACTTGCTGTAATATATTCTTATACTCTTGCTCTGATTCAATTTCTAAAGTCAATGTCTTGTTCATGAAGTTCATATAGGCTTTGACTCCATTTAATTTATTAACCTCTTCTTCAATTTTAGCTGCACAATTTGCGCAATCTAAACCTTCTAAAATTACTTCCTTCTTTAACATTACTGACCCTCCTTTACTTACTTTCTTCTGAAATATGAATTAATCCCTGGTCAAATATTTGCTTTACATGTTCATCTTCAAGAGAGTAGAATACAATCTTTCCTTCTCTTCTGCTCTTTACTAGTCCAGCCTGCTTTAAGACTCTTAGCTGATGTGAAATTGCTGATTGGGTCATATTTAATAAGAATGCAATATCGCAAACGCACATCTCTGATTCACCTAATGCCCAGAGTATCTTAATTCTTGTTGAATCTCCAAAAACTTTAAATAGTTCTGCTAGATCATATAGAGTTTCTTCTTGAGGCATTTTTTCTCGCACTTTATTTACAATTTCCTCATGTATTACATCACAGTCGCATCTTTCAATTGGTTGAATTTTTTTTGCCATATTTATATCACCTCCTTATCATTCAATTGAACACTTGAATAAGCTTTCATATATATTATAAACCTCAATTCTCCGTTTGTCAATAAAAACATATGAGTAATTGTTCAAGTGTGTTTATTTATTAGATTATCCCCAAGTATAAATAGAAAAGAACCGCCCATCAAGAAGTATTTCTCCTCAATCGGCGGTCAAGTTCATTTTAAATTAATACATCAATCTCTACTCCAGACTTAAACTCAACGGTCAGCTTATTATCAAATACCGTAACTTTTTCAATAAGCCGCCTTACCAGTTGCTCATCATATTCCTCCAGCTCATAGGACTGTTCATTCAAGAAGTCTGTCATTTCAGCTATTCGCTGCTTCTTCCTTCACGCTCTGCATTTTTAACCAGCGCATTTTGCTTCTGCTCCCGCAATCGGTAATCCAATTATGTCTCCTGTAGTTATTTATAATAGTATAAGTACTCTTCCCCTACTGGCGGCTATCTTAATACGAGCTTATAGGTTTACTTCTATTTCTAACCCTGACTTAAACTCTACCACTAGCCTGTCATTATATACAGTTGCCTTTTCAATTAGTTTTCTAACCAGTTTATCATCAAATTCCGTAATACCACCGGTTTGCATATTAAGGAAGTCCGTCATCTCAGCGATCCGATCCCGCTTATCTTGACGGAGAGCGTTTCTTGAAAGGGTTTCTTGCCTTAAGTCCCGTAAGCGGTAAATCTCATTGACAATATTATCATATGCTTCCTTTGAATTTGCCAATTGGATCAACTCGGCTTGAAGCTCTTCCAGCCTTTTATCAATATCTGCCGTACTCTCGTCCAAATCCTCGTTTAATACGGTTTCAATATTCTTTTTCAGTATGGCCAGGAAAGAGTTTTTCCCGCTGACGGCTATATTGATAGCTTCTACAATCTTCTCTTTGAGAGTATCTTCAAGTATAGTGGAAGCGGTACAAAACAAACCGGTGTTTTCCAATCTGCTGACGCATCTCCATACGATTGATTTCTTTCCTCGGTTATTCCAATGAACCCTGCGGAATACTTCATGACACTTGCCGCAGAACACCATTTGGGATAAGGGATGATTATTGCTGTAGTTTCTCTTCTTTCCGTTCTTACTTATATGCACACATCTTCTGCGGACAAGCTCTTCCTGAACCTGCATATAAATTTCACGCGGGATTATGGGCTCATGGCTGTTTTCTACATAGTATTGAGGAACTATGCCGTTATTGGCCACCCTTTTCTTCGATAAAAAATCTACTGTATAGGTTTTCTGCAACAGCGCATCACCGATATATTTTTCATTCCTCAAAATCTTATTGATGGTGCTGGTATGCCATCTGTGATTGCCTGCACCTGTCAGAATTCCGTCAGCTTCCAGACCTCTTGCTATCTGTAGCATACTGGAACCTTCAAGGTATTCTCTGTAAATGCGTTTAACGATCTCTGCTTCTTCAGGTACGATAACTAAATTGCCATCCTTATCCTTTGTATAGCCAAGAAACCGGTTGTGATTAATATGGATTTTTCCTTGCTGATATCGGTACTGAATACCCAGTTTTACATTCTGGCTTAACGATTGGCTTTCTTGCTGCGCCAAAGAAGCCATAATGGTCAGCAGGATTTCCCCTTTGGAATCCAATGTGTTTATATTTTCCTTTTCAAAGTAAACTGGAATATTTTTTTCTTTAAGCTGCCTTATGTACTTTAGGCAGTCCAGCGTATTTCTTGCAAAACGGCTGATAGATTTCGTAATTATCATATCGATTTTGCCCTGCATACATTCTTCTATCATCCGGTTAAACTCTTCACGCTTTTTCGTGTTGGTTCCAGTAATCCCTTCATCCGCAAATATGCCAGCTAACTCCCATTCCGGATTGCTTTTAATGTAGTTTGTGTAGTGCTCAATTTGCGCTTCATAACTGGTTGCCTGCTCCTCGCTGTCCGTAGATACGCGGCAATAGGCTGCTACCCGAAGCTTAGGCAATTCTTCAGCCTTTGCACTATTTCCAATCCGTTTACGAGCAGGGATTACCGTAACATTCCTGATTGCCATCTGAAATCACCTCGCTCTTAATAAGACTATAAGCATACTCTGCCTGCTGAAATGGATCATCATATAGATTATATTGCATATCGCTGTTTCAATCGAACCTTAGAGGGATGGAAACCAATTTTGCTAAGCCCTCTTTTTGTGTGAATATAGAGTTTCAATCGAACCTTAGAGGGATGGAAACGAGTAGATTTTGAGAGAGAACTTCTCTATTTGCCAAGTTTCAATCGAACCTTAGAGGGATGGAAACACCATATTTTCAACCCCTTTTAAGCAGTATAAAGCTGTTTCAATCGAACCTTAGAGGGATGGAAACAAGTTTTCGGTATTCACATAAGCACAACATTTAGCGTTTCAATCGAACCTTAGAGGGATGGAAACCTAAAATTAGCCATGTGAATGGTAATACTGGGGATGGGTTTCAATCGAACCTTAGAGGGATGGAAACTTTTCAAAGTCGGGATTTGTCAACTCACAACCACAAGTTTCAATCGAACCTTAGAGGGATGGAAACCAACCAAGGTTTGTGGTGATACAACTGTTTTCAATAGTTTCAATCGAACCTTAGAGGGATGGAAACCAACCAAGGTTTGTGGTGATACAACTGTTTTCAATAGTTTCAATCGAACCTTAGAGGGATGGAAACTGTTCATTCCTCCTTTAAGATTTTGCAGTTTATACTGGTTTCAATCGAACCTTAGAGGGATGGAAACTATCCCTTAATATGTTGCCTAATAAAGCCTTCACCAGTTTCAATCGAACCTTAGAGGGATGGAAACCAAGTATCTTTTTAGTCCTTCGCAAAATAAAAGGTTGTTTCAATCGAACCTTAGAGGGATGGAAACGTTAAAACTGAAAATTCTAATAACGCCTTTTTTCGGGTTTCAATCGAACCTTAGAGGGATGGAAACTCATGAAACGGACATAAGATTTTCTTTCCGTACCCAGTTTCAATCGAACCTTAGAGGGATGGAAACTATCCCTTAATATGTTGCCTAATAAAGCCTTCACCAGTTTCAATCGAACCTTAGAGGGATGGAAACAAAATCGATCCTGCAGGTTTTGCAAAATTTTTATCCGTTTCAATCGAACCTTAGAGGGATGGAAACAAAATCGATCCTGCAGGTTTTGCAAAATTTTTATCCGTTTCAATCGAACCTTAGAGGGATGGAAACAAAATCGATCCTGCAGGTTTTGCAAAATTTTTATCCGTTTCAATCGAACCTTAGAGGGATGGAAACGTACCTAAAAAATCTGATGCATCTGGATCCCATTCTGGTTTCAATCGAACCTTAGAATATCAGAACTTATTTTTCCTGAATATTGATTTTCTGGAAAATCGTGGCATAATATAAGTGGTGTGGTAAAGAGACCCGGAGAAAGCCACATCCCTTTTGGGGTGTGGCTTTTTTCTTTGGAGGTGTTCTTGATGAAAGTAGTAGTGATTGGTGGAGGAGTGGTAGGAGCTTTAATTGTAAGAGAGCTTTCTATGTATGATCTGGAAATAACTTTAATAGAAAAAAACCTTGATATAGGCTGGGGTGTTACAAAGGCTAATTCAGCTATATTGCACGCTGGTTATGATGATCCAATCGGTTCAGTAAGAGCAAAGTTCTGTGCAAAGGGAAATGAACTTTATACTCAGCTTGCAAAAGAGCTTGATTTCGAAATAAAACGTATAGGATCATATGTGATAGCTTTTGATGAACAAGAATTAGATACCCTAAAAAAATTACTCCGCCAAGGTGAAGTTAATGGGGTTCCGGGTTTGGAGATTCATGAAAAGGAAATTATCCTTGAAAAAGAACCAAATTTAAGTAAAGAAATAAAATACGGTTTGTGGGCACCGACGGCTGGCATAACTGAACCGTGGATGATCGCAATCGCAGCAGTAGAGAATGCAGTAGACAACGGGGCAAAACTGATTCTTGGTGAAAAAGTTGTTGATTTTGAAAAACACTATGACAGAATAACGAAGGTTATCACAGATAAATCATCTTATGAAGCAGATGTTGTTATAAATGCGGCAGGTCTTTTTGCTGACGAAATAGCTGAACTTGCAGGTGCAGAGTATGTGCCATTACACCCAAGGCGTGGAGAATACATACTTCTCGACAAAAAAATTGGCAATATGGTTTCTTCTGTAATTTTTCCAACACCAACCATTTTGTCTAAGGGTATTCTCGTTCTTCCAACGATAGATGGTGGTTTGCTTTTGGGCCCAACAGCGGTGGATTTGGCCAGTGACATGAAAGATAATTTATCGACAACCAGCGAGGGATTAAAGGAGATCATATCTTTCACGAAACGGTTTGTCCCATCGCTCGATTTTTCGCAAACTGTAAAAACTTTCTCCGGCTTACGTCCTGAAAGTCCTCAAAAAGACTTCTTTATTAACAACAGTGAACGGGTGAAAAATTTTATCAACATTATGGCAATGCGATCCCCGGGGTTAACTGCAGCTCCAGCAATAGCAAAACATGTTGTAGAAGAAATCATTCAGGAAAGGCTCAAAATTTCTCTATCAGCCAGGAAAGATTTCAATCCCATAAGGAAGGGAATAAAAAGTTTTTCAAAATTATCACCGAAAGAATGGCAAAAGCACGTTGAACAAAATCCATTGGCAGGTAGACTTATATGTTATTGCAACGAGGTTACGGAAGCTGAGATAGTTGAAGCGATAAAAAGAGGTGCGAGAACACTGGACGGTGTGAAGTTCAGAACGAGAGCGATGTTCGGCCGGTGCCAAGGGGGGTTTTGTTCTATAAAGATCATGAAAATTCTTGAAAGAGAATTGAATGTCGATATGTCACAAATTGTTCAGAAATCCTACAACAGCTGGATTGTTAGTGGGAGGGTCAGAGAATGAAAACAGATGTGCTTGTTATAGGAGCAGGTGCTGCGGGCATGGCAGCCGCACTGAGTGCAGCTAAAATGGGAGCAAGTGTGGTTCTCGTAGATAGGGATGAAATTCTTGGCGGAATATTAAACCAGTGCATACACAATGGTTTTGGCCTTCACTATTTCAAGCAGGAATTAACAGGACCAGAGTACGCAGAACGATTTTTATCAATGATAAATAATAATAAAATCGAGGTTTTAACAGATTGTCATGTTCATAAATTATCGCCTGATAAGAGAGCTATACTGGTTTCTCCCAAAGGGATTTTTGAGCTTGAAACGAAAGCAATTGTCTATGCTTCAGGTGCAAGAGAAAGACCTTTTGGAGCACTCATGATACCAGGTGACAGGCCCTCAGGGATTTTTACAGCTGGGGTTGCTCAAAAATATGTGAATATAGAAAACAGGCTTATAGGAAAGAGAGCATTGATTCTCGGATCTGGAGATATTGGAATGATAATGGCACGCCGATTGACCCTTGAGGGAATAGAAGTTGTAGCAGTTGTTGAAAGATTGCCTTATTTTGGTGGTCTTTTGAGGAACGTAATTCAGTGTCTTGAAGATTATAATATTCCTTTATTATTATCAAGTACAATAACAGAAGTTAGGGGAAAAGAAAGACTCAGCGAAGTTGTTGTCGCGCAAGTGGATGAAAACTATAAACCCATTCCGGGAACGGAAAAAATATTCAAAGTTGACACACTTGTTTTGTCCGTGGGGCTTATTCCACAGGTTGAGTTACTTCAGGGCATGGTTGACTTCAACAAAAATTCAAAAGGTGTTTTATGCTCTAATATTGCCCAAAGCACAAATGAATGGATTTTCGCAGCAGGAAATTGCACGATTATTTATGATCTTGTAGATTACGTCACTATGGAAGGAGAAAAAGCGGGTAAATATGCCGCACTATATGCTCAAGGTGAGAAATTCGACTCGGGTATTCCTATCGAAGCTGGAGAAAATGTCGGTGTACTTTTTCCAAATCGGTATGTTGGTTTAGAAGATTTGACATTGTACGTTAGGAGCAATAAACCTATTGAAAAAGCCACAATAACTGTTGGCGAATTTGAAAAAGTTTTTGAAGATATTGTCCCAAGTGAAATGATAAGAATAGTTGTCCCAAGAAAGAAAATCGACTCTTTTCAAAAATTGACAGTTTCCTTAAGGGAGGAATAAAGATGAACAAAATAGTATGTGTGCAATGCCCGGTTGGCTGTAAAATAAAATTTGAACAGCAAGACGGCAAGATAATCAAAATAGACGGTAACAGGTGCCCGCGTGGTATAGCTTATTTGCACGATGAACTCAAAGAACCCAGAAGAATTGTTCCAACAAGTGTGAAAGTGATTAATGGTGTTTTCCCGTTAGTTTCTGTGAAAACCTCTAAGCCTGTACCAAAAAAATACATATCAGAGCTGATGAATGAAATCAAAAAAATTAGTGTCCAAGCTCCTGTTAAATCGGGCGACGTTATTTTAAAAAATGTCTTCGGTACAGGTGCAGATATTATTGCAACAAGGACTGTTCCACAAAAACAGGGTTCAAATTGATATATTCCATAGAGAATCTTCACTTGTCGATACTGCTATCGCTCCTCTCGCGAGAGCAAACTTTGCCTGATCTACCGTTTTGATAAGCCCGCCCGTTATAACAGATATCGATGTTTCATCATTTATTTGTTTTAAAAGATCTGGTATTAATCCGGGGAGAACCTCGACATACTCCGGCTTATGTGATTTTGCTTGGGCAATACCTGTTATCAAAGACTGAGAATCCAGGAGGAATATTCTCTGTATAGAAATCAATCCAATCTTTTTTGCCATATTGACAAGATTTCCTTTAGTAGTTATCAAGCCGTCAGCTTTGAGCTGGTATTTTAGAAAATTCACCGCAGCTTCATCTCTACCAAGTCCTTTAACCAAATCTATATGAACAAAAACGAATTTGGACGAATTATGGAAAGTCTGAATAATTTGCTGCAAATCAACTATGTCGCCTGTCAGAAGGAAAACAGAAGTGGCTTTACAGGATAGAGCCTTCTTAATTTGCTGTTCGTCTCTAAGAGCTGGGACTATTGGATACTCAAAATAATTTTTCATTTTTCCACCCACCCAAGAGATCGAGTCACTGCATTTTTCCATTTTTTATATAATTCTTCTCGTGTTTCAGGGTCCATCTGTGGTTCAAATCTTCGGTCCAATCTCCATTGTTTTTTAATTTCACTGTGATCTTTCCAGTACCCCACCGCAAGACCAGCAAGATACGCCGCGCCCAGAGCCGTTGTTTCGCTTACAGTAGGTCTCTCAACAGGGACTCCCAGTATATCTGCTTGAAATTGCATTAAAAAATCGTTCGCCGATGCGCCACCATCAACTCTTAAACAATGCAGTTTTATACCAGATTCTTCAGACATTACTTCGACAACATCTCTTGTTTGATATGCGATAGATTCAAGAGCCGCTCTGACAATGTGCTCTCTCGTGCAACCTCTGGTAATTCCAATTATTGTTCCCCTCGCATACATATCCCAGTAGGGTGCACCCAAGCCTACAAAAGCTGGAACGAAATATACACCAGCCGAATCTTTGACACTTTTGGCAAGATATTCTGTGTCTGAGGCTTTTTCTACAATTTTTAGTCCGTCTCTGAGCCACTGAACCGTGGCGCCTGCAGAAAAAACGCTCCCTTCCAGAGCGTAACACATGCTCTTGTCATTTAAAACCCAGCCAATAGTTGTGAGCAAACCGTGCTTTGAATCTACAATCTTGTTTCCTGTATTCATCAATATGAAACATCCGGTGCCATATGTATTTTTAACCATGCCAGGCTCACAGCAAATTTGACCGAAAAGAGCCGCTTGCTGATCGCCTGCATTACCACAAATAGGTATCTCTACGCCAAAGATTTCCTTATGCGTATAACCATAAACTGTACTTGATGGTAGAACATCGGGTAACATTTGCTCTGGTATATTGAACAATTCCAGCAATTCTTCATCCCAATTTAATGAATGAATATTGAAAAGCATTGTCCTTGAGGCATTTGAATAATCAGTTGCATGGATTTTCCCGCCAGTTAAATTCCATATTAGCCAGGAATCAACGGTTCCAAAAAGCAACTCTCCCCTTTCTGCTTTTTGCCTTGCACCTTCAACATTATCCAGAATCCATTTAAGCTTGGTGGCTGAGAAGTAAGCGTCAAGAACCAATCCGGTCTTTTTCCTGATTGTATCTTCATAGCCAAGCTTTTTGAACTGGTCGCACATACTTGCTGTTCTTCTGCATTGCCAGACTATTGCATTGTAAACAGGCTTTGATGTATTTTTATCCCAAACAATAGTAGTTTCTCTTTGATTCGTAACACCAATGGCAGCTATCTGATCAGGGTTGATTGAAGCTATCTCTATAGCTTTTTTTGCGACACTGATCTGCGACTCAATTATATCTACAGGATCATGCTCAACCCATCCTGGCTCTGGATATAACTGGGGAAATTCCTGATTTACCATACACACTGTTTCACCAGCCTGGTTAAAAATTATCGCTCTCGAACTTGTTGTTCCTTGATCAAGTGCGAGAATATACTTCTCAGCCACCTCAGAACCCCCTTATGAAGCAAATTCTATTGCTTGGCCAGCCACAATATACCATGTAATGAACAAACTGTTAATAAAGGCTCCTACATATATGCTACCAGTTCTTCTATAGAAAAATGATGAAATGATTCCTGACAAAGCGGTAAGAAAAACAAACTGATAGGCAACTATACCGAGCAATGATTGAGTTGGGAAAAATAGTGTCTGTGTAGTGTAGAGTTTTCCAACTTGCAATATGACGAGTATAGCTATTCCAAGGCAATTAGCAAGTGCTGAAGATATCATCCAGCTGATAGTTGAAACCGATTCGCTTTTGAACTGTTTCGCTTTTAACTGCCCATTGAGAACAAGTGCATTGACAAATGCAAAGAATGCAAATGGAGGGAGATATCTTAGGAATATTAAGAATCTTGAAAAATCCATTGGTTTGAGAGCGATAACCCACCAACGAAAATCAACTTTGAATGCCCATTGGACCATTGACAGTACTATGTGTGTAGCAAAAACTATACAAACAGCAAAAGCAAAAGCTTTCCACAGTTGTTTCAGGCTGAATTTTTTGTTTTGAACGTCTGTTATTAAACCATACGTACTCAGGTTTCCACCAATTTTTCTGTGATAAATAAAATGCCATACTACAAACAGACAGATTGCAATTAGAGCATTGAATGTTGCCCATCTGGCGAAGCCAATAGTTAAACTTTGTGGCCAGAACGATGTTGGTGCAGGACTTCTTCCACCAGGTTGTTGAAATTTGAAGAAAGTTATGGCAGGAATAGAAGTAATAAGCGCAAAACCTATCCACCAAGCTATTTTGTCCAGAATAGTATTTTTTGTTTGAAACACAACAGGTTTACCAGCAAGCGATGAGAAATACTCTGTTTTCAGCATACAAACTCCATAGCTCATCATGAACATGATGCCACCAATCAATCCAAGTAATGTGCCGAATTCTTTCCATGGCCAAATTTGATCATTCGGGTCTATAAATTTTGGTGGTGTTATAGAATTCTGTAAAAATTCTATTGCATACCCTATGGCTTCTTTCGAAAGGTGGTCACCAGGATGAGTACAATTCGGTATGTACAGTTTCCGTGCAGATTCGTTCTCAAAAGATCCATAAAGTTTCCCAACAACGACATCTTCTGTTACCCCGAATGCGGTTTTTAATTTTTCCGTTTTTACAATATCTGAAGGTATTTTTACCCCCCACAACAACTGGCTGAATTCATCGTATTTACTGAATACAACAGCAAAATTAAATCCTGATTCTGCCGTGACCTTAGGAGCTCCATAAGTTTCTGAAGATGACCCCTCAAGTATCACTGTTTTTACAAGTTCTGGATATTTTCCAGCTGCACTTAAAACAGACAATCCTCCCATAGAATGACCTTCTACAGCTATATTATTTTTATCCACAAATGGCAAACTTGCAAGATACAAAAGACCTGTATCTGCTCCTCTTGCTGGATTTGCTACCCCACCTTTTACCTGTTCAGAATATCCATGTCCTGCCATGTCCATAGCAAGGACAACATAACCTCGCCGGGCAAACTCAATATTAAAACCACTTTGTGTTTCTTTTGAGTTGATACCGCCATGCATTGTCAAAACAGCAGGTGCCGGATTTTCAGCTGATACTCCTTTAGGAATAAATAAGAATGCGCTTAGAATTTTTCCATCTTCGCTGGCAATTTTTACTTCCTTAACTTTAACTGCCGTGAAATTTGTTTGAACAAGGAAAGCGATCAGAGAACCCATGAAGACTATGAGCAGCGACAACAAAAGCCAACCTACCGCCTTTTTCATAAACACACCTCCCGCGAATTTTGAAAAACAAAAAGACCATACCTCACATTGAGATATGGTCTTCTCCTATTCTCCACCATATCGTATAAGCAAATTTCTATTTACTTTCAAGACAAATGATATACTTTTTCTTAAAAAATGTCAACACAGTTTGCAACGCGAGTAAAATAAATTTGCCGCCAAATGATATAAAATTGCTATGGGAGGTTGATGAAAAATGAAAGCACTTTATTTGGGCCACGCTGCGGTTTTGTTACAGACGGGAGAAAGAAATATACTGATCGATCCTTTTATAAACGAAAATCCGTCGTGCCCGATCAAAGTCCAGGATTTACCAAAAATCCATTATATCCTTGTTACCCATGGACATGGAGATCATCTTGGAGATACTGTTGAAATTGCAAAAAGAGATAGCTCAACTGTTATAACAAATTTTGAATTGAGCAGCCTTATATCAAGACATGGAATTTCAACCCATCCAATGCATATTGGCGGAAGATACACCTTTGAATTTGGCTCAGTTAAATTAACACCTGCCCTTCATGGGTCAAGCATTTCCGAGGGAGATACCCCTGTTTATGCCGGTAATCCATGCGGCTTTCTGATAGAAATTCATGATAAAAAAATTTACCACGCTGGTGACACAGGGCTAACGAAAGATATGGAACTACTCAGGCGCGAGAATATTGATCTGGCATTTCTGCCAATCGGAGGCAATTTTGTTATGGATCTTTGGGATGCTGTCGAGGCAGTCAAGATGATCTATCCAGAAATTGTTGTTCCAATACACTACAACACATGGGAAGTAATAAAATCTGATCCAGCTATATTCCAGAAAGAGGTAGAAAAATTAGGATTGAAATGCCGTGCCCTAAAACCTGGAGAATCAATTGAATTGTGAGGCGGTTCGTATGCGTATTTTATCTTCTATTTTTTTACTTATAGGAGTGCTGGCAATGTCAAATTTTATATATTATGTACCGGTGAATTTCACCTTCCCTGATGAATTTTATGAACGTGTAGGATCAAGAACTGCCAATTTTCAGTATATAGTTCTTTCGAAATCTAACTGTTTTGCCATAATTCTTAAAGGATGGCTTTTTCAGCCTGCTGAAGTTGTTCAACCAAAATCTTTTATTGTTGAAGTCACAACAGAAGATGGTTTTTACCAGATAAAAATTCCTCCCGTGAGAAAAGGAATTTATTTAAATCTGCCGGAACACCTTTTTGTTCTACCAGAAAATACAAAAAAGGTGAGTGTAAACAGCATAGAAATACCTCTTTTTTCTCTCGAATATTCTGTTGAAGAAACAAGAGGGCGGGATACTCCCGGTATCGAAATTCTTAACAGCTCATTTGAACCATCCTCGGTTTTTGACTATGGTGAACAGATTTTTGTGAAAGTGAGCGCTGGCAGAAAAAATACAGGAGGATATAGAGTGAGTGTAGATTCGCTAAATATTGAGGGTAGAACAATCAAAATTTCTGCGCATGTTGAATCCCCTTCGCCCAATACTCCAGTCATTCAGGTTATTACATATCCTGCTGCTCTTATAAAGATTGATGGACCGCTTGATGCTGGAGAATACAAGGTGATTTGTACACTTTCGGATAGTCAAAATGTGCAATTTGAGGTAGAATTTACAGTAGAATGATTTTGCTTCAGGGATCTGCAGGGAGAGATTATCGTGAACGTTTACGATTTCGAGTTTAAAAATGGAACTCTTTTTAAAATTAACTCCCACACAATACACTCTTATGTCGAGAAAGTTGATTTTGGCTACAAAATTATTCCGAAAGTGCCGTGTGATCAAAAAATAGAAGCATTCAGAATAAATTGCGATAAAGCAAAAGTTTTTTGCGATACAGCTATCGTTGGTGAAAATTATGTGGTAGGTTTTCTAAAACAAAACACGCTTATTTCGATTGAAAAAATACAAAATAATTTCATTGCCTATGTGGAACCTGGACAGGGTAATGACCTCGATCCCATCGTAATATTGCACGGGTATGAAAATAACTTCCTTATCAAAGAATATGTCAGGCTGGTATCTCAGGAAAATAATATAACCAAATCTGTAAAACCTTTGAAAGTTTTTTTTGCCGCTTCAAACAAACTGGAAAAAGTTGTAGGTGATGCGAAAAAATACAATTACCATGTAATTATGGCGAAAGATATCGATGATAAAGGTAACTTTGTCAACATCTGCCATAAAGAAGGGTTTCTCGCAGGCATTGAGGCAACTTTTAATTTGAATAAGCTTGAGCAAATGAGATCCTTAGGGTTCGACTTTTTCATAGTTTCTTTTGAAAAAAACAGTTACAAAGATATAGCTGCTGCAAGAGCAATTTTAAAAAATTCAATTTTGGTGGCAAAAAATATACCACCTCTTGCTGCAGCTGGATTGGCAGATGGTATCGTGCTAAATGGTTTGAACGTCAATAATCTCATTTTATACAGCCTCTTTAACAACAGTCTTGTAAGGTTTTATATTGAGATCACTGCACAAAACAAAGATTTGCTAAAAATTTCTTCTTTACTTAACTATGGCTTGGTGTGCAGCGAAATTTTCGAAACGTATTATCCACAATCTGTTGAAATAAAAAAGATATTCGATGGTTTTGAGGCAATATGCCTGAGTGAAGAGCCGAAAAAACTCACGATGGAAAATGGAAACATCAGAGTGAAAAATGTAGCAAATTCAGGATTGTTTAAATCAACAGTAGTTCGTGATGACGGTAGATTTTTCCATTTTTACAGAACGGGTGATAAGGGTGTTTGAATTAAGGTATAATCCTTTAACTGATGAATGGATAATAGTTTCTGCAGAAACACAAAAAAGGCCTGTACAGCCATCGCAAAAAAGCTGTCCTATTTGTGTTGGTGGCATAGAGCTTCCTGAGGATTACGATTTGGTGGCATTTGAGAATAGGTTTCCTTCATTGAAGAAAAATCCACCGGAGATCGAACAGGATGGCTTTTTCAAAAAAGACAGATCCTTTGGTATTTGCGAAGTAGTTGTATACACAAAAGATCACAACACCGCATTGCCTGGAATGCCAGTACAGCAAATAGAAAAACTCGTCAATATGTGGATTGACAGAACTGTTGAGTTATCAAAATATGAGTTCATCAAATATGTTTTTATTTTTGAAAATCGGGGAAAAGAGGTAGGAGCCAGTCTTCCTCATCCACATGGACAAATTTATGGATTTCCATTTCTCCCAAAAAGAATACAGGTCAAACTTGACTCTTTCAGAAAATACTATAAGGCCAATAAAAAATGTCCTATCTGCCAAATTGTAGATGTTGAATTACAGCGCAAAGAAAGGCTGGTTTATGAAACAGATAATTTTGTTGCCTTAGTCCCGTTTTATGCAAGGTTTCCCTTTGAAATTCATATTTATCCTAAAAAACATGTGGGCGCTCTGTATGAATTATCCTTGGAAGAACAAAGAGATTTTGCCCTGACGCTCAAGGTTGTAACCGCTAAATATGATAACCTTTTCGACCAGGAATTTCCTTATATGATGATGTTTTTTCAAAAGCCATTTAACATGAATGACGATGGTCTGTTTCATTTTCATGTTGAATTTAATCCACCAAAAAGAGATAAAGACAAAATTAAGTGGATGGCAAGTGTTGAGACAGGTACCTGGACGTTTATAAACCCTGTGGTACCTGAAGAAGCAGCAAAAATGCTAAGAAATACTGAGGTGGAGGGAATTGAATGACAAAATTCAGATCGCCTGGCAGGGTAAATATAATAGGAGAGCACACAGATTACAATAATGGGTTTGTTTTGCCTTTCGCTATTGATAAGTACATTGAGGTTGATGTAAGTTCATCAAATGAGTTCGTTTTTGTTTCACATACTATGAATGAAACTGTTGGGCTGAAGAAATATGAAAAACTCGGCAAATGGACTGACTACCTGATGGGAGTTATCTGGGCAATTGAAAAATCTGGTTGTGAAGTCAAACCGGTAAGAATTGATGTGTCATCGACTCTTCCCTTAGGAGCTGGTTTGTCGAGTTCTGCAGCTCTGGAAACAGCTGTTGCTTACGGACTGAATTCAGTTATGAATCTAAACCTCAGCAAAAAGCAGATTGTCGATGTGTGTGTCCGTGCAGAACGTGAGTTTGTTGGAGTACAGTGCGGAATCATGGACCAATTTACGGTTGTATTTGGAAAAAAAGATCATGCCATCTTCCTGGATACATTTAATTTAAGCTACGAATATGTGCCACTGAACCTCGGAGAATATGAATTTGCTTTGATCGATTCAAATACCAAACATGAACTTTCGTCTTCTGAGTACAACAAAAGACGTGAAGAGTGTGAAAGAATACTAAAAGCGCTGCATAAAAATTCTTTCAGGGAGATTACTTACGAAGATCTCAATCAGTTAGAGCCTGCTTTGAGAAAGCGAGCAAGGCATGTTCTTGACGAAAATAAGCGTGTAAATATGGCTGTGAGGGCGCTGAAAAAATCTGAAATGTTTTTACTTGGTAATCTTTTATATGAATCTCATGTTAGTTTGCGAGATCTTTATGAAGTTTCCTGTGAAGAAATAGATTTTATCGTTGGGTTCCTTAGAGGAAGACTTGGAATACTTGGGGCACGCATAGTTGGAGGAGGATTCGGGGGAAGTGTACTTGTTTTTGGAAGAAAAGGCTGTATAGAAGAAGCTTATCACGAGTTGAGGGACAGATATTACAAAATGTTTGGAATAACGCCGGAGTTGATCCATATAAAAAGCGATTGCGGTGTACATGCGGTGGTGTAAGTCAACTACCCACTGCCTATAGAGGCGGGGGCTTGAAAAGCTTAGTTGATTACCCTCAGCCACACAAGTGGCTACGTTAGACAGTTACACCCCGGGATGCTGCTCAAGTTCCAGGCTCTGTCGTGCAGGTCTAAACAGTCCTGAGAGGTAGGGACAGTGACAGACATAACAAGCCTGTCTAACATTGGGGATGAGCACATTACAGGGATAATCTCTGAGTTATCGTCAAAAGACGATTGGAGTGATTGTGTGGTTTATGTAATTTCAGTGGAAAGGAGGAATCAGCGCACTTTTTTTCATCTTAAAAAAGATGAAGTTTCCTGCGCTGGTTTATGATGAAAAAGACTTCGTCTGAGTGGTTAAAAAACGAGATAATCAGATATATAGTGAGAATGGGTTTAAGACCAGACGAGAAACTTCCCTCTGAAAGAGAACTTTCAGAGATGTTTTCTGTAAGTCGAACTACGGTACGTGAAGCGGTGAAAATGTTAGAAGAGAAAGGGATTGTTAAAGTAGAAGCTCCAAAGGGAATATTTGTTTCAAGTGAACCACATGAATTGATTTTCGAAGTCTCTTTTTCGACAAAATTTGCCCCTACAAAAAATTTCATAATAGATCTGCTCAGAGTTAGAGGTGCAATGGAGGAGCTTGCAGTAGAACTTACTATAATGAACTCAAGAGATGCCGAAATATTCAGAGCTGTTGAAGATCTTAAGACCCTTAACCTGGTTGACCCAGATCAGGATATGAAATTTCACAGAAGATTTTTTGAGATGTCTGGAAATGCGGTTTTGATGAATTTCTTTGAGGCTTTTAATGATCTATTAAGTGTGATATGGCATCCACCGTTTGTCGAAAGAACTTTTGGTAGGGCAAGCCTACCCTACCATAAAGATCTTCTCCAGGCCATCGCCGATAGAAATTTGCATTCTGCGAAAGATGCAGTTAGAAAGATTATAGAAACAGATATCAAAATCCTGATTTCTTCATAGCAAAAAAAGCTTGCTGGAGATCTTCGATAAGTATCTCTGAATTCTCTAACCCTATGTGCAAACGCACGATTTTGTTTTTCTCAGTTAAACCTTCTCTATTAGTAGCAGCATAGGGCATAACAAGGCTTTCGTAGCCTCCCCAGCTTACAGCCTTTCTGAAGATTTTCAGAGCATTTGTAAATTTGATAATTTTCTCGATACTATCCACTCTGAGTTTGATACTCAGCAAACCACTGCCGCCTCTCATCTGTTTCTTTGCAAGTTCATATTGAGGATGTTTTTCATACAGTGGGTAATAAATGTCTTCTACTTCTTTAACTGTTTTTAAGAAATCCACAATCTTCAAAGTATTTTCCATGTGTTTTTGCATCCTCACATGGATAGTGCGTAATCCCCTGAGCAAAAGCCAGGCTTCAAATGGCCCTGGAGCAGCACCGATATTCATGAATTCTGTGTTAAAAATATAGCGAATATCCCGTTCATTTCCTGCAACGATACCAGCTACGACATCGCTATGGCCTCCTATATATTTGCTTGCAGAATGAACAACGATGTCTATCCCGAGCTCTATTGGGTTTTGAAACAATGGTGTTGCCCAGGTATTATCAATAACTGTTTTTATATTTTTGTCCTTAGCGAACTCTGCGATGGCTGATAGGTCTTGAAGTTGAAAAGTAAAAGTTGTTGGACTTTCTAAAAAAAACAATTTTGTATTAGATTTTGTACTTTTTATAAAATCGTCCGGATTTTTTCCATCTACAAAAGTGACTTCCACACCAAAACGATTTAAATATTGCGAAAAAAGCCTGTTGGTCCAGCCATAAGCATCTTTCACACATACAACATGATCTCCACTCTTCAAGAAAGCCATTGTAGCTGCGCTGACAGCGGCTATTCCGGATGAAAAAAGTTTTGCACTTTCTGCTTTTTCAAGCGCGGCAATTTTCTTTTCAAGCACTTCAACTGTGGGATTTTTGCCTCGCGTATAAAGATGTGCATCAAATTCACTTAGCAAAGATTCCTGAAATTGCTCGAAACTTTCAAAAGAAAATATAGAGGTTTCGTAAATCGGTATACTGACTGGAGAGTACGAAAATCCATTTTCACCGAAGCTATGCAGAATTTTTGTTATATCCATTGGTTTCCTCCTCTCACTCCTTAACAGCACCTTGAGTTAAACCTTGAACAATATATTTTTGAGCAAAAGCGAAAATAAGCATCGCCGGCAATAATGCGATAATGACACCTGCTGACATGGCTCCCCAGTCTATATCTGCTTTTCCAACAAAGGAGTTTAGCCCAACAGGTATTGTTTTTTTGTGTTCGCTGTTTAAGAGCATTATCGCTAAAAAAAGCTCATTCCAGCAATTGACAAAAGCAAAACAAAATGTGGCTGCAAGTCCAGGAGCAGTAACAGGAAAGATAACTTTGAAAAGCATCTGGTGTCTTTTACATCCATCTATCAACGCGGCTTCTTCGATGCTTTCAGGTATTCTCTCAAAAAAGCCTTTCATCATTATAGATGAAAATGGTGTCATCATTCCAGTATATATGAAAATTAAAACCAGCAAATTGTCAACCATTCCAATTGGTCCGAGCATAACGTAGATAGAAGACATCAGCATAAATCCGGGGATGATCTGAGTAATAAAGAGCGTGAAAAAAATCATTTTGCTGCCGCGGAATTTTTTCCTCGCGAGCACATAGCCACTGAAAGAAGCAACGATCAATGCACTCAGGGCAGAGACAATTGAAACAAAGACACTGTTAAGCGTGTACTTGCTAAAATTGAGCGATCTCAGAAGATATTTGTAATTTTCAAAAGATACATTTTTTGGCCAGTATGTGATCGGGTAAGTATAAATTTCTGTGGCATCCTTTAATGAAGTTATTAGTGTCCAGTAAAGCGGAAACAAAGCACAAATTAGAAAAATACCAAGAGCAATGATTTTTAAAACCAGAAGAAGATTTTTCATCAAAATCCACCCTCACTGCGTGAAAACTTGAGATAAAAGTACGAATACAAAACAAGTATTGCCATTATAGTTACTCCTATTGCCGAGGCAATTCCGTAATTATATTCATTGTAGACCTTGCTTATGAGGAGAGTAGAAAGTATGTGTGAGCTTCCGGCTGGTCCTCCATTGGTCATTGAGAAAATGATATCGGGAAAATTGAAAATCCAGATAAATCTGATCAGCGTCGTGTTTACTATCACTGGCTTCACGTATGGAATAGTTACGCTGATAAAACGCCTGAAAGAATTGGCCCCATCTATCTTGGCTGCTTCATACAGTTCCTGAGGTACCGATTGTAGAGCAGCGAGAAGCATTATTGCAAAAAATGGCACGCCATACCAGATATTTGCGATAATCGCAGAATAAAGTGCATATTTTGGATCAGAAAGAAAAGCTATTCTTTCACTTATCAATCCAGCTCTCAATAAAAGATCGTTTATCACACCGGCAGACCCGTGAAACATCCACCTGTATTGAAGTCCTATTACAAAGCCAGAAACAGCCCATGGATAAAAAACGAGTCCTGTGTAAATACTTCTCCCTTTGAAAGGTTTTCTGAGCAAAAGAGCCAGTGAAAAACCCAGTGAAAACTGCACAATCAAAGAAACAAAAACCCATATAAATGTATTTTTTATAGCTAACAAAAACAGAGGATCTTTGAAAGCATCACAAAAGTTTTTGAAGCCAATGAATTTTTTAGTTAAAAAGTACATGTTGTAATCCTGAAATGCCATAAGTAAAGATCTTATGGCAGGTACAAAAATGACAAGAGAAATTAAAAGCAGTGTAGGGAGAATCATGTTCAATACGAAGTTTTTCTCTTTTCGCACGTTACCACTCTCTCCTCAAAAGGCGGGGTATTAACCCCGCCTGAATCTCATTTTGCTAGGTTGTATTCTTTTTTCCAGAAATCAGCCCACTCTTTTACGGCTTCATTCAAATTTTTTCTTCCAAGTATGATATTTTGAATGTCGTTTTTGTGCTTCTCTGCGTAAGCTGGGAAACCCGGCATATGGACAGGTCTTTCGTAAAAAACGTATTTATCAGGATTTGTCAGTTCCTCATACCAGGCTTTGTATGGGCCTGTCGCGTAGTATGGATCAGAAAACGCAGATTTGCAATTTGGTATTGTACCGTTGAGTTTTGAAAAACGAGCGTTCACTTCTGGTGAAGACAGGAACTTAATCAATTCCCAGGCTTCTTTTTTATATTTTGAATAAGAAGCAATACCCCAACCAGCATTTCCATAGTCTAAATAAACTTTTCCGTGAGGTCCGACAGGCATTGGGGCAACACCGTAAAGATTGCTATCCCCAAGTCTTCGCTCAACTATTGGAACAGTATCGGGATCCTGTATCAAAAAAGGCGTCATGCCAGAAACAAAACCATTTACCTGTTCTGCCCATCCCCAGTTAAGCGAATCTTTTGGCGAGCAATCCCTGTACAGATTAATCCACATTTTTAACCCTTCAATTGCGCCAGGTGTATCGTGATACGGAATTCCGTCTGTTGTAAGATATCCTCTGTCTGGGTTAGGGTCGATATTGGGAACATATGACATTATAACTATCTCTGAAAAAGAGTGCTCACTTGATCCTCCTCTGAAAGCAAAACCGTATTTATTTTCAGAAGGGCTGGTCAATTTTTTAGCATATTCATAAAGTTCTTCCATAGTTTTTGGAACAGGCATGTTATTTTGTTCAAGGATATCTTTTCTGTAGAAAAGTGCTTTTATGAAAAATCCATAAGGTATGTAATAAACTTTCCCATCAATTTTAGTAGCGGCTTTCTTTGTCAGATCTAAAAGATCGTCCCATCCACTCCAGGAAGTGGCAAAATCGGTTAAATCTGCCAGGTTCTTGTTGTTTGCATGAATTGCCAGAAAATTATCTCTTACTTCAAACACATCAACTTTCTGTTTTGTGTTCAGCATCATTATAAGCTTTTGATCTGAACTTTCGTAAGGTGGGGAAATCAGTTCAACTTTGATATCTGGGTGTGCCTTTTCAAATTCGTCAAGAAGTTGCCTGAGCAATTCTGTTCTGGCAGGACTTGTAATTGTTTCAACCATTGTAAGTGTAATGCTAAACATGAATACGACAGCAAAAAATACCAGAGAGATTGTTAAAAAACGCCTCATGAACTCACCTCCTCTTTTGGTATCATTATCATACCATGATGTCATGATTTATGTCAAACAAGATCGAAATATCTTCCAGTGTAGCATATGTTACAGAATCAGGTCTGTGCAACTGGTAAGCTTAATGTAGGAGGTGTGTATATGATTTATGATATGAACAGCGCAAAGATTGTTGTAAAAAACGAAGCCGTCGATGCAAGAAAAATATACGAAAAACATGTTGTTGTAGCGCACATTTCCATACAGCCCAATAAAGTTCTGGAGAAACACTCTTCTGATACAGATGCTTTGATGTATGTCCTTGAGGGAAAAGCGAAAGTCACAATAAATGATCAAACGGTACTTTTATCGAAAGACCAAATAGTTGAATTTCCAAAAAATGTAATGCATGAGATTGAAAACATAGGTAATGATGTTCTGAGAATACTGGTGTTCAAATACCCCGAAGAGTGAAGATTATCTACCACCTTTTTTAAAGAATACTGTATAAAGTGTTTGTAATATGATTTTCAGATCGATCAATATATTTCGGTTTTTTACGTACCACAAATCATAGCTTAGCTTGACTCTGGTTTCTTCTATTGTTTCTGAATAAGGATAGTTTATCTGCGCCCAGCCAGTCAGGCCCGGTTTTATGTTATGACGGTAACTATAAAAAGGTATCAGGGCACTATAGCGGTCAACAAATTCTGGTTGTTCCGGTCTTGGACCTACTATACTCATTTTTCCTATTAAAATGTCATAAAACTGTGGAATTTCATCAAGCCTGAATGGCCGCATCCATTTACTTATTTTCATCATTCTATGGACTTCTTGACTGGCCAATTTTGCCTCTTTGTTCTCTCCTTTCATGGTTCTGAACTTGTGTATTGTAAATGGTTCTAAATTTAATCCAATTCTCTTCTGGCGAAAAATAACAGGTAGGCCATCTTCAAGCAGTATGCAAATTGATATAAGAATCACCAGTGGAGAAAAAAGAACCAGTCCAACAATACTTCCAGCTATGTCTAAAATTCTCTTTGCAGGACTTGGCATATATTCTCGTTGAAAAACCGCTTTGTAGTATTCCTCGAAAAGCTCCAGCAATTCAACAGGGATTCTTTTAAGGGTGTCTTCAGCTAAATGAGGTAAGTAGATCACCCGCTTTCCATTCTGCCTGGCTTGCATTATTAAATCTTGTGCCTGTGGCTCCAAGGAAGGATCAGCAATCAACAATTTATCAATTACCGCAGAAAGCTTTATTTTTTCTTCCATAGCAACCGTATGAGGATTTGTGTAGGCATAAACTCTTATCTTTCCCAAAGATGCTTTTTCTATTTCTGCCATGATTGCCTTAATTCTTTCGTTCGTACCGATTACAAGATAGTACTGAGGTTTTATCTTCTTGAACTGAATATTCCATAAAATATTTGAAATTATTGGAAAATAAATAGCACTGAGCAAAAATGATACCAGAAACATTTTCTGTGAGAAAGAAACTGAGGTTAACAAAACTATCAGTAACATAATGAGATGAGCAAAAAATGAGCCAAGAATATAAGATATGAAACAGCTACTCAGACTGGAAAGTATATCCACTTCATAACCCTTGAAAGAGTAAATGACAACAAATAAAAAAACATTTAAGAAAGCATATATGTAAAAAGTTCTCCACGGGATTATTAATAGCTGAACAGCTATCAAAGAAAACAATTGTAATAAAAACACCGACGTTTTCAAGGACATAAACCGCTTCTTCACAGTATTCCTCCATTTGAAATAATTTTTGCCACGAAAATTATATCTCAGGAATACTGTGGCGGTCAAATAATGAAAAAATGTGGATTAAATTCTAATTTTGTAACATTGATATATTGCTTTATTATAGAGTTCGCACGGCTTATTTTAATTTATAGATTATATTTTACATTATTCGCTCGACAAACTATTGCCCAATTGCTCTATCATTTGTTTGGCTTCCTCATTGAAATTTTTCCACTGAAATACAGCATCCTGAGCCTTTAGCCACAGTTCCCGAAGTGAATTCAATGTTGATAAAGATTCTGATAACTTATTTCGCAGCTGTTCTTCCCTTTTTTGCGAATCTGCCAACTTCTTTACCAAAGCATCTATCTGATCTTGTTTTTGTTGCAGGGCATCTGTCAGATTTGTCACAGAACCCTCGGCTGTTTCAAGAAGCATCGTGAGAGACTGAATTTGTTCGTTTGCATTTGCCAATTCTTCTTCCAATTCTTCGATTTGTTTCTCTCTTTGATAAAGCATTTCCTGCAAAGTTGTTATGGAAGCTTGTGCATCCGAGAGTTGATCAGTTAACATGAATATTTGCTCATCTTTTTCTTTTACAAGCTTTGTTGCTGTAGCAGGTACTGTACCTTCTAAAATAGAAATATATTCATCTTTTTTCTCAATTAACTCTTTTTGACTTTTGTTGATATTTTCTTGATTCTGGAGTTGCTGTTTCAAATTGTTTATCATATCATCTTTTTTTCTAAGCTGATTTTCCAGGTCAGCTATTAACCTGTCTCTTTCATGTAAAGACGTCTGCAGATTTGTTACACTGGCAGTCATACTTTCAAGCTGATTTTGAAGATCTTCTACCTGCTTGTTCGATGTTTCTAATTGATTTTCCAGCTTGTCAACATATCCTTTGTTTTTCTGAAGAATCGACAGAATTAGATCAAATTTCTCGCTGTGTATATCGATATACTCTTTCTTTCCCACCCAGGTATGCAACTCTGAATCGAGCATATATTCAATTTCGTACTCAGTTTTGCTTTCGAATTCCGTAATATAAAACACGTCTTTTGCAAGCAAAAACATACAGATTAAAACAAACAAAACTATAAGGATCCTTGCTTTCATTCCAACCCCTCCAATGTCATCTTTTCATGTAGGAAATTATAACATAAGAGATAAAATCAATATAATACAAGGTAGAGGTATTGATTTTTCAGGATTTTATAAATGATTCCTATACCATAAGTACTTTTGATTTGATCTTCCATTGAACTCAACTGATTGACAAATTATCAAGTTTTCGTTTGCGTTTTATTATACTACAACTCTGCGTTATATATAGTTCAAACCAGGGCGCTTGCCTTTCATTCAGCCTTTAAATAAAGAGAGGGCTTCCCGGGGGGGAATTGTAAATTTGGTTGATGTCAATATCGGTAAACTCACCCCGATCAGAGAAGCTGTTACAGTAAGAGCAAGTTAAAATCATGATTCAGGTTTTCAAAAGATGTTGCGATTTGTTTTTCAAAAGATTCAATAA
Source organism: Pseudothermotoga elfii DSM 9442 = NBRC 107921 (assembly GCF_000504085.1). Classification (NCBI taxonomy): domain Bacteria; kingdom Thermotogati; phylum Thermotogota; class Thermotogae; order Thermotogales; family Thermotogaceae; genus Pseudothermotoga; species Pseudothermotoga elfii. The sequence goes on from NC_022792.1 coordinate 1,167,467, forward strand.
ATTGTTCATGCTGAATTATAAGGTTTTCCAGTTTATTTATCATTGAAATAATGCTGCTTTTCTCTGGTCCTCCCAATACTTTTCTGATCTCTATAAAATGCTCGCACGATAAAATGTGTTGAAATTCCTCCGGATTGATTTCCATTTCTGGTTTTTCTTTTAGATGTTCTTTGATTACATTGCTGAAGTTTTCGAAGTTCAAACCAGTTTTGACAACCTCAGAGACTATCAGGTGGGCTTTACGGAAACTTATTCCAAAACGCCTGACCAGTTCGTCAGCGAGTTCAGTGGATGTTGCCCCAAACTGGGCGGCTATTTCTCTCACTCTATCTGTTCTCACGATGACTTTTTCAACCATTTCACTCAGCAAAATTAGAACCTGGTTTGAAATATCCATCGCGTTCAAAAACTCACGAAGGACAAAATCTCCATTTTCATTTACGTCTTGATACGGTACATTCAGAAAGACATTTTCAATATTGCTGAAGGCGTTTGCTGCCATGTTTGCCCTTAGTCTAAGATGTTCTAAAACAACCGGGTTTCTTTTTTGAGGCATTATGCTGCTGATTTGAACAAGTTCATTCGGAAATTGCAACACGCCCACTTCGCTCGATGATTTGTGCATTATATCTTGAATGAACCTGGTAATATCAATCATTAGATTTCTCAACAATGCACCTGGTAAAGTAATCCAGTGAGAGGTTGATATAGCCTGATACGAATTTTCCAGAGGCCTGTTGAAACCTAAGTAATTGCTCACAAGATTCCTATCTATGGAAAAACCAGTAGTGGTTATCGCTCCAGCACCCATAGGGCACTCGTTGACAATGTCAAATGTTTCAATAAGCTTTTTCGATACTTGAGTCAATTCTCCTGAAAAAGCGAGCAGATAATGGGCAAAACTTGATGGTTGAGCTGGCTGACCATGCGTGTAGAGAAGAAATACTGTGTCGATATTTTGCCCAGCTTTCCTGATAAATTGTTTTATCAAATTAAGTAATTCTTTCTCAAACTGGATTAAAACGTTTCTCAAAGCCATTCGAAATATTGTTGCATCAATATCATTTCTACTCCTTGCTGTATGCAAAAAGCCCGCCACATCTTCGCCCATGAGATCGCCAAGCTTTTTTTCAAAGAGTAAAACCAGATCTTCAACATTCTCAGGTAATTCTTTCACTTTTTCATTCTGCAATTTTTTCAACCCGGTGGCTATTTTGAATACCACGTCATCTGGAAGAATTCTACACTTATGAAGCATCAATAGATGAGCTTTATTCAGCTGATGATAATGGTCGATCATCTTTTTCCAGTTTTCAAAAGAGCTATCCAGAACGATGTTTTTATAAACCTGTGAAAATCTCATGGAACCAGCTCCAGTACTTGTGCAGCGTTTTTGTATAAAACCATATCAATTTCCTCATCACTATAGCCGACATGGACCATAGCTCTGATTTGTTCGTCAAGATAAGCCTTGCAAAAACCCCTCGGGAACCAGCTTGAATCTGTTCCAAAAATAATTCTTTCTGGTCCTATTGTTTCTCGATATTTTCTAAAAAGTGCCTCGAGATTAACTTCATACGGCATCCATCGCATCCATTGATTGGAGCCGCTTGTATCGATATAAACATTTGGGCACGCCCAGCATAGATTCAATGTCTCAAAGACATAGCCACAACCAAAATGTGGTACGATAAATTTAATTTTTCTGAATTTTTTTGCCACATCGTGGATTATCAAAGGATTGATATTCACATGATAAGCAATCCCTCCTGCAGCGCCCATTATCCCGAAATGAATCAGCACAGGCAGTTCAAAGTGATTCGCAACTTCCCAGACTGGATACAAACTTTTATCATTCAGCGGTGTATCGACAGTTGGACCCAATATTTTGTATCCTTTAAGCCCTTTTTCAACAGATTTTTCTAAAATTTCTGCTGCGTCTTTTGTTGAAGGATCATGGTGCGCATAGCCAATAAATTTATCAGGGTGTTTTTTCACAAGATTTATCATGTTCTCATTTCCACCAGACGTTACAAAAACGACTTTTTCGATGTCATATTTCAAAGTTTCCTGATACCAGAGTTCCGCAATTTCATCAAAATTGCTGATTTCGATTGGTTTTTCAAATCTCCATGCCTTAAACCATTTTTCGTTCTCATGTCTTAACCATGGCTCTTCGATATCTTTTTTTATTTTAAACATATAAGGAAAATGAACATGCGAATCGATTAGCTTCATCAGATCACCCTTTCAGCCCTGAAAGCATTATTCCCCGTATTATTTGTCTCTGGAATATCAAAAATATTATTATCAAGGGAAATGTTGAGACAGTCGCTCCAGTCATTATTAACTCCCATCTCATTAGGTTTTCGCTTGAAAAATATGAAAGGCCAACAGGTAAAGTATACATTTTAGAATTTGAAGCCACTATAAGAGGCCAGAGAAAAGCATTCCAGTTACCTATGAAATTCAGTATTGCAAGAGAGGCTAAAGCTGGTTTTACTAATGGTAAAGCCACTTTGTAAAATATTCCAAATTCTGATACTCCATCAATCCTTGCTGCATCGAGGAGATCATCCGGTATCGTTTCCATAAATTGCCTCATCAAGAAAATTCCGAAAGCCGTTATCATGCCAGGAAACATGATGCCCCAGTAAGTGTCAATCCACCCCAGCTTCGATGACATCACATACCAGGGAATTATCAGCATTTCTGTGGGAATCATCAGAGTGCTGAGTATGAATATAAAGATTATATTTCTGCCAGGAAATTTGAATTTTGCAAGAGTATAACCAACGAGAGAGTCGAAAAATAAAACAGATAGCGTTGTTGACAGAGCCACGATCAGACTGTTCAAAAACCACTTTGGAAACAATGAGTAGCTCAAGATCTGCCTGTAATTACTGAGTGTAGGATTTTCTGGTAGAATCTTTGGGCGATATACCTCTCTAAAAGGCTTTAGAGACGAAAGAACCATCCATACAAATGGAAAAACCATCACAACAATGAGCAATGTCAAAATTACATAACTCAAAATCTTTACTGTCTTATCCATCTTCGACACAACATCACCGCCTCAATACTGAACCTTTTTGTTTAGCACCCTTAATTGAAGCACAGTTATTCCAAGTATTATCAAAAAAAGAATAGTTGTTGCTGCTGACGCGGTACCCATCTCAAAAGATTTGAATGCTTTCTGGTAAATATACAAAACGAGCGGCTTGGTAGAATTTAAAGGACCTCCAGACCCTTGATCCGTCATATTATAGACTTGAGTAAAGATTCTCAGAAAAATAATAGTCTCCATGACGGTGAGAAACACAATCACAGGGTTTAAAAGTGGAATAGTTATTCTGACTAAAACTTGCCTTCTATTTGCGCCATCTATCCTGGCGGCTTCTATATACTCTTTTGGTATAGTCTGCAATCCAGCTAAAAATATAATCACACAGTAGCCAAGTTCAACCCAGACAGTTGTCGCGACTATTGATGGTAAAGCTTGCGCTGTATCTGAAAGAAAAGTCCCGGTCGGCAAACCAATGGCAGAAAGAAAGTTGTTTATAACACCAATTGGCGGTCTTTGATACATCCACCGCCAGACCCAGCTTACAGCCACAAGGGGTGTTATGTACGGTATTACGTATACCAGCCTGTATAAACTTTGAAATTTCGTTATGTTATTTAAGAGTAACGCCAGGCCAAGTGATAGAATTATCACAACTGGGACCCCAAGGATAACATATTTAAGCGTGTTGAAAAGCGATATTCTAAAAACCTCATCTTGAAAAATTTTCACATAATTTTCTATTCCCACGAATTTTTTTACGGGCGATATTATGTTCCAGTTAGTAAAGCTTATATAAAAAGCGTAAATCATAGGGTAAAAACGTATAAAAATGAAAAAAGCTAAAGGTAGACTTAGAAACATATAGGCGGTCAAAACTTTTTTTTGGCGGAGTTTCAAAACCATCACCTCTCAAAAAAGCGCGGCTTCAAGCCGCGCTTGTGTTATTTGCCGATGCCTTTCCAGAACTCATCAAGTACTTTCTGTTCTGTTTCTGCTGATTGCTTGAAAGCTTCTTCCGGAGAAATACCCTTCAACCAGACCTTATCTACAGCATCCATTATTACCTGTCTTTGCTCTTTTTCATCAACAAAGAATGTTGCATGGGCGTACTCAAGTCCTTTCAAGAAAGGACCATATACTGGATCATCATAGTATTTTTCCGCAACTTTCGGATTTGCTGGCAATTCGCCTACTTTCTCGAGCCATAATTGCATAGATTTTTCACTTGCAAGGAATTTAAGAAATTTGATCGCAGCGCTTAATTTCTCACCGGTTGCGTTCTTCGTGATAGCATTTGCCCAGAAAGAGGCAAAATTGGATTTAATACCGTTGTATTCAGGTAACTCTGCTACACCAAAGTTTATCCCTGCATTCTTGAGTGCGCCTATCCGGAAAGAGCCATCAATATTCATAGCTGCTGATTGGGACATAAAAGCTGTTATGTCATCATTCATGAAACCTGGATAACCAACTTTGTGAACAGTTATCAAATCTGTGTAAAATTTGAGTGCTTCCGGTACATTCTGGTACGTAACTTTTTTATAATCTTCGCTGTAAGGGGCTCCACCAAATTGTCTTACAAGTACTTCTCTGATCCAATGGTGACCTTGCCCCGAAGGTTGTGTGGCCATACCTGCCTGAACGATATTACCCTGCTTGTCATATTTCGTGAGTTTTCTGGCATATTCAACCAATTCATGAAGAGTCTTCGGTGGCCTGTCTGGATCCAGTCCGGCCTCTTTGAAAAGATCTTTGTTCCAGAACAATGCAAGACTTCTGACCGCTATTGGAAGTGCATAATATTCTCCAAGAAATTCCACTCCTTTTTGTACAAAAGCGAAGAAGTTTTGATTAAAATACTCATCGTTGAATTCATCTCTTGGAAGTGGTTGAAGATATCCAGATGTGACATATTTCGGGATCCATCCATAATATAAGTTCACTACATCTGGTCCTGTACCAGCCGGAACTGATGCGGCTACTTTCTCATTGAATGTCTCGTAAGGGAATGTAACGTGTTCAACTTCAATATCCGGGTAAAGTTTTTCAAATTCCTTTATCAGTTCATCGATCGCTTTGACTTTCGTTTCGAAATAATACTGCCAGTACACAATCTTTGTTTTTGCTGAAACAGAAATCAAGAAAAACATTACCAAAAGAATCACCCAAAATGCCCTTTTCATGATGATCCACCTCCTCAATCCACCACAAAGAACTCCTTTTGAACCAAATAATTTGCGCCAACAATCACTCCCATATCTCCAAGCTCTGATTTTTTGAACGATATGCTTTGGAATATTTCTGCCGGTACTGTTTTTTCAAAAACAGGCATGATTTTTTCAATAATTTTGTCGTATTGATTAAAACCAATCCCACCCGTGATAACCACAACTTCCGGATCAAGCAGGCAAATAGCATTTACCATAGCAAGAGCAAGATGTTCGCATGCTTCATTTAAGATGTTGTTTAAATCTTCTGAGCTTGCCGTTCTTCCAAAAAAGTCTTTTAAAGACATATTTTCTCCGATTTCTTTTAATTTTTTCTCAAGTGCATATCCAGAGAACCATTTTTCTAAGTTGCCGAATGGAAAATCATTATATTTTTCACGCGACCAATCAGTAATCATGTATCCTATTTCCCCTGCCATGCCTCTTGAGCCGTTGCACATGTGCCTATCTAATATGATCCCAGCACCGGTACCGGTACCAAGTGAAATAAGTAAAACATTTTTGTGTCCTCTGGCAGCTCCTTTCCACATTTCGCCAAGTGCGTTCAAATTTACATCATTTGCAACTAATGTAGGGAGATCGACCTCTTTTTGCACCATCGACTTTAATTCAATGTTTCTGAGATTAAATGCTGGCATATAATATACGAATCCATTTTTCATATCAACTGTTCCAGGAACTCCAATGCCTATTCCAAGGATTTTTTCTCTTTCCTCAAGAAAAGGAGAAATATTTTTGCAAATTAAGTTGAGAAGATCGTCTTTTCTCGTAACGCCCTTTGAAGAAACCACTCTGGTTTCAATTACTCTGCTTTCCAGATCTGTAAGGGCAACTCTTAACTTGGTTCCACCAACATCGATTGCAATTATGTAACGGTAGTCTGGTTTAAATTCAAGCAAAATAGGTCTCTTACCACCTTTCGAAGAACTTTTTCCCTTTTTCACCTCCCTTATCACTCCCAAACTGATGAGCCCTGATACAATCTCGGAAACAGCGGGTTTACTCAAACCAGTTTGAAGGGATAATTTCGATCTCGAGATATGACCTGACCTTCTTAAAATTCTCAGAATCTCGCGTTCGGAGTTTTTCTGTATCAAGAAATATGCCCCCTTGTATGTTAGTTATCTTTCTTTACTAACTGTAGACACAAACCGCGTGATCTGTCAAATTCAATAAAACCATACAATAATTGACAAAAAGCATTTATTAGAAATTTGCGTACATATTCTTTGTTTACCTTCAAAATTCTTGCATTTTCAACAAGATAACAATAAATTAGTTTCCAACAAAAGATCTTAATTAAATGTCTTGTTGATTTTGCCGTAAAAAAGCGGTTCAAATATTATCCTTGCAAGAGCGTATGGCAGATAATTTTTTAAAAAGAAAGATTTTAATATGACGATCTAATTTCTTCACATTACGTAATTATTGATTTTTTAAATATTGTATGTTATACTTTAGCCATGTTTAACTTTTCACAAGGGGGTGTTTGAGGTGAAAAAATTTTTCACTCTGGTTGTTATGTTTATATCCATTCTGATTTTTGCCGAAGATGTCATCAAAATTGGGGCCATATTTCCTCTGACTGGACCAGCAGCAGCCACAGGAGTGAAAATAAAATACGCCATAGAAGTTGCTCAGGAAATAATCAATGGGGTTTATCCTGACGTCGATCTTGATCTTGCAAAATCTCAGGGACTCAGCAATTTGAATGGAGCAAAAATTCAGTTCATTTTTGCAGATCATCAAGCAAATCCGGAACTTGCTATGGCAGAAGCTGAAAGACTTATTCAAAATGAAAAAGTTGTTGCCTTAATTGGTTGTTACCACTCTTCAGCAACAAAGCCGGCAAGTCAGATTGCAGAAAAATATGGAATACCATTTGTCGCTGGTTCTTCGAGTTCGGCAGCACTCACAGAAAGAGGTTTGAAGTGGTTTTTCAGAATAGCACCTCATGATGGAATGGAGACAGATTTCTTTTTCCTGTATCTTAATTATCTTAAGGAAAAATACGGCGCGAACCTGAGCAGAGTGGCAGTAGTGTACATCGATAATGAATATGGCGTCCATGCTTCTCTTATGGTCAAAGAAAAAATAAAGAAATACAGTGGATTCAATTTAGTAGCTGATATCAAATATCCTGCTAATGTAACTAATGTTGATATTGAGGTTCAAAAAATCCGAGCAGCTAAACCAGATGTTATTATCCATGCTTCTTATATAGGGGATATGACAATGTTTGTGAAAAAATACAAGGAATTTAATGTGATGCCAAAAGTAGTTTTATCATTTTGCGGAGGATATCAGGACCCACAGTTCGTTATAAACCTTGGAAAAGATGCCAATTTCTTCTCTGGAACAAATGCAACGACTTCAGCACTCTTTTCAAAAATGGCAATCCTTGCAAAAATAAACCAGCTTTACAAAGCAAAATCTGGTGTTGATATCGACGGACCAACATTGGAAGATTTCGCTTCTGCAATGGTTATAGCTGAAGCGATAAATATTGCAAAATCTACAGATCCGTCAAAAATACTCGAAATACTGCAAACTCAAACTTTTTCAGCACCGTATTTTGTCTCTGGAAAAATCAAATTCGGTCCCGATGGGCAGAATCTCTATTCTGCGTCGGTTATGACTCAAATTCTTGATGGTATTTATGAAGCTGTCTGGCCAGAAGCTTTCCAGACAAAGGAGCCAGTTCCATACTTTCCTGAATGGAATAAGAGGTGAACATCGGGGGCCTTCCCCGATGTTTTGTAAGGAGGATGTCCATGATTCTTCAGATTGCCCTAACAGGGATACTTGTAGGATGTGTATATTCGCTGGTTTCAGTTGGGCTTACACTTGTTTGGGGATTGATGGATATCATAAATTTTGCTCACGGCGATTTTATGATGATTTCTATGTACACAGTTTTCTGGCTTTACAGCTTGTTTAAATGGGATCCATTCATATCTCTTCCAATTGCAGTTATAGTTGCAGCTGCACTTGGATTAACCACGTATAAACTTATCATCAAACGTTTGGTAAATGCTCCAGGTCTTATGGCTTTGCTTGCCACTTTTGGGCTGAGTTTGTTTATAAGAAATTTTGCTCAATTTCTCTGGAGCCCGAATTACAGATTCATCGGTGAATCGATTCTTTCTGGAAAGCGGATCATTTTTGGCGACATAATTATTGGCTTTCCACAACTTTTTGCCGCTGTTGGAAGTATTTTAATAACCTTATTGATAGCACTTTTTATAAAAAGAACCAGAATAGGGAAAGCTATACAGGCAACAGCACAGAACAGGGATATTGCCGAATTAATGGGGGTTGATACTGAGAAAATTTACATGCTTACATTTGCAATTTCTGGTATTTGTGTTGGTGTGGCTGGTACACTTCTTTCGGGAATCTTTCCCGTTTATCCTGAATCTGGAGCAATGTATGGTTTACTTGCTTTCGTTATAGTAGCACTTGGTGGTTTTGGAAACATATGGGGGGCATTTTATGCAGGTATACTCATTGGCCTTGCCGAAGCTTTGGGGGGATTTTATTTTGGGACTCAATTTAAATATGCAATAGCATTTCTGATATATCTTTTGGTTTTACAGTTCAGACCAAAAGGTTTATTTGGATGGTGAAATAAAATGAAAAAACTTCCTTTGTATGTGATTCTAACAGCGTTTTTTCTTTTACCTCTGATCATTCCAGATGTAAATTTTCAACACATCATGATTATGTTGCTCTTATTTGCAGGTCTTGGTGAATCTTGGAACATAATTACTGGCTTTGCAGGTCAGACATCTTTTGGGCATGCCGCTTTTTTTGGAATAGGAGCTTACACCTCCACGGTTCTGTTTTACAAATTTGGAATTTCGCCATGGGTTGGCATGATTTCAGGTTCGATTATTGCAGCTGTGATTGCTTTTCTGGTGAGTTATCCATGTTTCAAATTGAAAGGCCATTACTTTGCCATAGCAACATTGGCAGTCGCGGAGATAATAAAACAGCTTTTTGTGAGCTGGGACTATGTTGAAGGTGCTACTGGCATTTCAATCCCTGTTGTTGATAACAGTTTCTGGTTAATGCAATTTCACAACTCTAAAATTCCTTACATTTTAATTGTATATGCACTTTTTTGTCTCAGCCTCTTTGCTGCTATAACGATTGAAAAAAACAAAACGGGATACTATTTGAAAGCGATACGCGAAAGTCATGAGGCGGCAGAAGCTTTAGGGATCAATACTACCAGATACAAACTTTTTGCAATGATAACAAGTGCTGCTTTGACCTCACTCTTTGGTACTCTTTATGCACAATATATTTTGTATATTGATCCATTCATGGTTTTCAGCCTGGAGATTTCAATGAAAATAGTTCTTTTAACTGTGCTTGGAGGACTTGGAAATGTTTATGGACCTATAATAGGCGCTTCTATTCTTATCCCACTTTCAGAATACACACGAAATTACTTAGGGGGAACAGGCAAGGGGATAGATTTGATGATTTACGGCGCATTGATAATATTGATAGCATGTTTTGAACCCCAAGGTGTTATTGGTATTCTAACAAAGCGCAAAAAGCGGGGTGCCGTATATGGCAGAAGTTCTGCTTGAAGTCAAAAATGTAACAATGAAATTTGGCAATCTTGTGGCGAACAACAATATTTCATTTGAAATAAAAGAAGGAGAGTTAGTCAGTCTAATAGGACCCAACGGCGCAGGTAAGACCACAATTTTTAACTGCATCAGTGGGTTTTATAAACCAACCTCTGGAAAAATATTTTTCAACCACACCGATATAACAAACAAAAAGCCGCACGAGATAGCCAGTATGGGATTGGTTCGAACTTTTCAGATTGTGAAACCTCTCAAAGATATGACAGTTATGGAAAATGTTATAACAGGTGCTTTCCTAAGAACTTCAAGCAGAAAGGAAGCCGAGGATATCGCAAATCGTGTTTTAAAATTGACCAATCTTTTGCCAAAAAAAGATATGTTAGCCGGAAGCCTCACAATAGCAGACAAGAAAAGACTGGAGATTGCGAAAGCCCTTGCGACCAGGCCGAAAATGTTAATGCTTGATGAAGTGATGGCGGGTTTGAACCAATCAGAAATAAAAGAAGCAATGGAGTTATGTGTGAATCTCAACAAACAGGGTATAACACTTTTGATAGTAGAGCACGTTATGGAAGCTATCATGCCCATATCGCAGAGAGTAATAGTTTTGAGTGCGGGAGAAAAAATCGCCGAAGGCACACCAGAGGAGATTGTAAATAACGAAAAAGTAATAACTGCTTACTTGGGGGAGAGATATTATGCTAAGGTTAAGCAATCTAACAGCAGGTTATGACACCGTGCCTGTTGTTTTCAATATTTCACTTGAAGTTGCTGAATCGGAATTAGTAGCAATCGTTGGATCGAATGGCGCTGGTAAATCAACCATTTTGAAAACAATATCAGGGTTGCTGAAACCCTTTTCTGGGGAAATAGAGTTTCTGGGTAAAAAGATCCACAAATTGACTCCCCACGAAATAGTAAAGCTTGGAATTGCTCATGTTCCGGAAGGCAGGCATATTTTCGCAAAAATGACTGTCAAAGATAATCTTTTAATGGGAGCGTATACTATCAAAGACGAAAAGAAAATACACAAACTTTTACAAGACATATATGATCTTTTTCCCAGGTTGAAAGAAAGAGAAAATCAAAAAAGTGAAACTCTCTCTGGTGGAGAACAGCAAATGCTTGCTATAGCAAGGGCACTCATGGTTGATCCAAAGCTGCTTCTTGTTGATGAGATGTCCTTGGGATTAATGCCAGTCATGGTCGATAAAGTGCTCGAAACATTGAAGAAGATCAATGTAGAAAAAAAAGTAGCTATCTTACTCGTCGAACAAAAAGTGCAAGAGGCACTCGAGATAGCTGATAGGGGTTATGTAATACAAACAGGAAAAATTGTGGCGGCAGATAGCGCCACAGCTCTTCTAAATAGCGAACTTGTCAGGAAAGCTTATCTCGGTTTGTGAAACTATTTTGTTCTATTCTGATAATCTTTCCAGTCTTTCATGAATCTATCTATTCCTATATCAGTTAACGGGTGATTAAACATTGATTGGAGCACCTTGAACGGTACAGTTACTATATCTGCTCCGATTAAAGCAGCATGAACGATATGCATTGGATGGCGAACACTTGCAACTATTATTTCTGTGCGAAAATCATAATTCTCTATAATCTGCACGATCTCTTCTATTAATTTCATACCATCAGAAGAAATATCGTCCAATCTGCCTACAAATGGGCTAACGTACCTTGCTCCTGCTTTCATTGCCAGAAGAGCCTGTGCAGAAGAGAATATAAGCGTCATATTTACCGCTATATTTTCTTCGCTCAGAACTTTTGTTGCTTTCAAACCATCTTTTGTCATGGGAATTTTTATAACCACGTGTTTATCAATTTCTGCCAATTTTTTTGCTTCCTCAATCATTCCATTCCAGTTTAAAGCTGTTACTTCAGCTGAAACCGGCCCCTTGACGATTTCACAGATTTCTTTTATTCTTTTCTCGAAAGGCACATTTTCTTTTGCCACCAGTGTGGGATTTGTTGTCACTCCATCTATTACACCCCAATCTGCAGCTGTTTTTATCTCTTCCAGATTTGCAGTGTCAAGGAAAATCTTCATATTTTCACCTCCAAAAGTGGTAACAATTGATACAGTGAATCTTCTTTTAATATGTTACCATGCGATTGTGAGGTGATAAAATGAGTGAATTCTTAAAAAATAGTGAATTTAAAAAGCAAAAAATAAAGGAATTCTTGAAAAAGATCCACGATGGAGAAGATGTGAAAATTATAAAGAAAGAATTTAAAGATTTCCTGAGCGGTATTTCCCCACTTGAAATACCGGTGCTTGAACAGGAACTTTTGAAAGAAGGCATCACGGCAAAAGAAATAGCAAAGATGTGCGATATTCACGTTGAGTTATTTAGAGATGCAGTTTCTGACTCTGTTAAAAATCTTGAAAATTTACCGGATGGGCATCCTTTGAAAACATTGATTCTGGAAAACAGAGAAATAGTGAAAGATGCGGAATTAGCAAGCCTTATATCAGCTTCAATTAAAGCAGGCAGCGATCTTAAAAAAGATTTGCTTGATAAACTGGTCCAAATACTGGAAGATCTTTCTTCAATAGGAAAAACACATTACAGTCGTGAAGAAATGTTAATCTTTCCGTACCTTGAAAGACGTGGGATAACTGCTGTACCGACAGTTTTATGGACAAAACACGATGAAATAAGAGTTCAAATAAAATTATTGCTATATTTTCTAAGAAGTAATAACAATATAACTGATGAATTCCTCAAGTCAGTTCATGAAAAAACATACAAACTTTCAAGTGCCATAATAGACATGGTTTTCCGTGAAAATAATATTCTGTATCCAACGATAAATATTTTATTAAATGAAGGCGAATGGTTAGCAATAAAAGAGCAAGAGCACGTTTTTGGATATTACAAAATTCAACCAGAAGATCAATGGCAAACCTTAGATAAGCCTTTGCAGCCATTTGAAACACAAGATGAAATAGACGATGAACAATTTAAAAAATTACCAGATGAGATAAAGATGGTTTTGCAGAACGCAAAACCTCGAGCCGAACAGCTGGCCATTCAAAGAGAGGGCGATATTAAGCTTGATATAGGTTATCTTTCTATCGAAGAACTCAACACCATACTCAACAACCTTCCGTTTGATATAACTTTTATAGACAAAAGTGACAGAGTTAGATTTTTTTCCTCAAACCACAGAATTTTTCCAAGAACTCCATCTATCATAGGTAGGTTTGTTCAACATTGCCATCCACCAAAAAGTGTCCCTATAGTAAACAAAATTCTCAAAGCGTTCAAAAACGGTGAAAAAAATTTTGCAGAATTCTGGATACAAATGAATGGTAGATTTGTTTACATAAGATATATTCCTGTGTATGACAGCAAAGGAGATTATTCAGGCACCATCGAATTAGTGCAGGATATAACCGATATAAAAAAATTGGAAGGCGAAAAGAGATTGCTTGATTGGAAAGATTAAATCACCTAACTCGATACTCTTTCCACTTGCCTTTTGAGAAAACAATTGCGGCATATGCTAATTCGGCAATTTCTGCAATTATGAAAGAAAACCAGACGTATAGGCTTGGTAGTTTGAACAGCAGAGTAACGATTGCAACGTAAGGTAGCTGTGCAAACCATCTGCCGATGATGCTCGATAACATTGCTGGCAACGTATATCCAGCGCCGAAGAAACTACTCATTAGTGCGACTGCAAAAGCAGCGATAAGAATAGACCAGGAACCAATTCTCACAGCACTGACTCCTTCGGCAATTACTTCTGGTTCATGAACAAAAAAATTCATAATTGTCTCGGGGAAAATGTTTGCCAGAACAACAAATCCAAGAACAAACAGAGAACTATAGATAGCTGCAAGTAACACAGTCTTTTCGGCTCTTTCAATTTTATTGGCGCCAAGATTTTGTCCGATGATTGTGCTTGCACCCATTGAAAAACCCATCAAAGGTATGAATGCAAGCCCCATAAGTCTGCTAACAACGCCTACTACTGCTAATGTAGTCGAGCCGTAAGCTGCCAGAAATTTCATCAAAACGGCATTTGACAGACTCCTCATGAACACTTCGACGCCGCTTGGAAGCCCAATAGTCATAAGTTTTTTATCGATTTCTCTGTCAAGCCTGAAAAGCCCACGAATTGAAATCTTTATTTCTCCTCTTCCCTTCAGCAAAAGACCAAATCCCCATATAAATGCCACACATGTTGATATAACTGTCGCAACTGCTGCACCGCTTACACCAAGACCGAATCCTTTCATGTTGATACCAGGTATTTTTTCAAACATAAATACCGGATCAAGAATTATATTCAATACGGCACTTGCTCCCATTATAATCATAGGCAGTCTTGATTCGCCTGTGGTTCGCTGCGCTGTATACGTTGAATAAGTTGCAAAAAAGATTGGCATGAAAAAACTTCGCCAGTATCCATATTCAAGGCCTGCTTGTATTACTTCCCTGTCTTTACTAAAAAAGCTCATCAATGGCTTGAGGAACAAAACCAAAAGAAGCGAAGCTATTAATGCAACAAAAGCTTTAAAAACAATAGTTTGTTCTATAACCCTGTTTGTTCTCTCATAATCTTTTGCACCATAATTTTGCGAAATGAGAGATATTGAACTAACGCCTATTATTTCATTGAGAACTTCTATCAACCAGAATACCGTTGAAAAAACGGCTACTCCGGCAATTGCTTTGGCGGAAATTCTGCCTATCCAGAACATGTCGACAACGTCATACAATGCTTGCAACGCAAAACCGCCCATTGTGGGCAGTGCCATATAAAATAAATTCTTGGTCAGGTTACCTTGCGTCAAATCTCTACTCAAACATATCACCTTTATTCAGCTATTTTGTGTACAGGCATCTTAGATTTTACACATTTAATGTATCTTCACAAAATATCTTTTGTTTACATAATGGTAACTTAAAAATCTTTGAAGTTATCGTAGATGTAATAGATTGTAATCGCGAGAAATATTTAGAATTAGGTGGATATTTGCTGATTTTGGTTAATAATCCTGTCAAATGATTATTTATAAGATAGTAATGTTATTTGACAAAAACGCAAAAAATGTGTATTTTACTAATTGTTTCTCGGTAACGTTACCGTTATAAACCAAGGGGAGGTGTTTCAGGTGAGGAAGACTTTTATTTTCCTACTTCTAACACTGCTTGCGCTTTTTATTTTTGCAAAAGAAAAAATAGTTATCAACAGCTATATGTCGGACCCAGCTCCAAGAAAAGCATTCGCTGAACTTGTGAAGATTTTTCAGGAGAAGTATCCAGAATACGAGGTTACTGTGAACACTTTCGCCCATGAAGATTTCAAAACACTCTTAAGAACATGGCTTGCTGCTCCAAAAGGAACTGCTGATGTAGTAACATGGTTTGCAGGCGAACGCATGAGATATTTTGCCGAAATGAAGTTGATCACACCTGTAGAAGAAGTATTCAAAGAGTCATCCTGGGAAAATTATTTTCCTGCATCCTTTAAAAGCACCTGCTCCTATAACGACAGAATCTATTTCATACCTCAGAGCTGGTATTGGTGGGGAGTCTATTACAGAAAATCGGTCTTTGAGAAATATGGGATAAAAGAGCCAAAAACATGGGATGAATTCCTGAAAGTTTGCGAAACTCTAAAGGCAAATGGAATATCGCCAATCGCGATTGGTAGCAAATTTCCATGGACTGCAGCTGGCTGGTTTGATATCTTGAATCTCAGAATTAACGGCCTTGATTATCATATTGATCTTACGGCTGGTAAAATCCCGTACAACGATTCAAAACTTTTAAAGGTATTTGAATACTGGAAACAGCTTGTGGATAACGGATATTTATTGCCAAATCACACGTCTTATGAATGGCAGGAAGGCGCTACTTTTCTTTTTAGAGGTCAGGCAGGTATGTATTACATGGGGCAGTTTATCAAAGATGTAGCCCCGGAAGAAGTGAAGAATGATCTGGATTTCTTCAGATTCCCAATCATCGATCCTTCTGTACCGCTTTATGAAGAAACGCCCATCGATGGTTTCATGATTCCAGCCAATGCTCCAAACAGGAAGGGAGCAATAGAGTTTTTGAAATTCATTGCTTCCAAAGAAGCACAGGAGAAATTTGCCAGAGATCTTGGAAGGCTTGCTGCAAATATCGAAGTTGCCCCGCCTGATGAACATGCCAAAAAAGGTCTTGACATGATACTTGCTTCTGCCGGTGTTTCGCAATTCTACGATAGAGATACCAATCCAGAGATGGCTGAAATTGGAATGAATGCACTTATAGAATTTCTACAGAATCCTGGAAAAATAAACTCCATACTCGATAATCTGGAGATGGAAAGAAAGAGAATTTACGGAATCAAATGACTTTGCCCGTGGGAATCCCCCACGGGTTCTTGGAGGTATATGATGCGAAAAAATATCACACCATACCTATTTCTCGCAATTCCTTTTTTAATGTACTGTATATGGGTTATTTTTCCTATTTTACAAACCTTCATAGTTTCTTTCACAAAATGGGATGGTATGACACAAATGAAATTCATAGGTATAGAAAATTTCAAAAGATTGATCAATGACAAATATTTTGGTTTATCACTTGTGAACAATATAAAATGGATGATAGGTTTTGTTATCCTTTCTATACCCCTGGGATTATTCTTTGCTATTTTGATGGATCAGAAATTTGCTGGTCATAAAATATATAAATCTCTTGTTTACTTACCAATGGCTCTATCTTTTGTTGTTATAGGTCAAATATGGTCATGGATATTAGAGCCAACTGGTGGTATTGTCAACGCATTCTTGAATTTCATTGGTTTGGGTAATCTGGCAAAACCATGGCTAAGTGATCCAAAAATTGTGACTTATTCACTCATAGCTGCTGCCTTGTGGAGGCAGATACCTTACGCGATGGTCCTGTTTTTAGCAGGATTAAAAAATGTCTCGAGCGAGTTAGTTGAAGCAGCAGTTGTTGATGGCGCAAATGCTTTTCAAAGATTCTTTTATGTTATATTACCAGCGTTGAAACCCGCGATGGTTATTGCCATAACTGTCAATATAATAGATTCTTTGAGGGCATTCGATATAGTTTTTGTCATGACTCGTGGTGGTCCTTACTATTCCTCAAGTGTGATGGCTAACTACATGTATGTCCAGGCCTTTCACAATTACAGGATGGGCTATGGAGCATCTGTAGCAGTAGTCCAATTTCTCATAACATTTAGTTTTATCCTCTTATATTTGATAAATGTTCTTAAAAAGGAGGAACGTTAGTGAAGAAATCCATCAGAGCTATGACTTTTTATATTCTCTCAACAAGCATTGTTGTTTTATGGATGATTCCTTTTCTCATAGCCATTTTTACTGCATTTAAGACAATGGATGAGATATTCATGCTCAGAAATTTCTGGTCTGTTCCGAAATCGTGGACTTTTGATAATTTCAAAACAGCCTGGGTTGAAGGAAATATGGGGAGATATTTCATAAATACTTTTTTTGTAACCGCAGTATCAGTGGTTTTGACTTTGTTTTTATCAAGTTTGAGTGCATTTGCCTTATCATGGTATAGGTTCAAATTGAGAACTGCTATTCTTGTGATTTTTGTTGCTGGAATGCTTATACCTTTTCAAATGCTTTTGATACCTGTATACAAATTTTCTCTGTCTACTGGGCTTTACGATTCCCTCTGGGGATTGATACTATTCCACGCGGCTTTTCAAATAGGATTTTGCACATTTTTTCTCAGAAATTTTATGGTAACTATTCCGACGAGTATATTCGAAGCCGCCAGAATAGACGGTGCAAATGCTTTCAGGATATATTCGAAGATAATTATGCCACTCGTTAAACCTGCAATAGCTGCTCTATCAATACTGGAATTTACCTGGATATGGAACGATTACCTCTGGTCTCTCATACTTATTCAGAGCGATAGTAAAAAGACTGTTACTCTTGGATTAACGTCACTTCAAGGTCAATGGATCTCAAGCTGGAATGTTATTGCTGCCGGTGCTCTTCTGGCAGCTGTTGTCCCGATTATCGTATTTCTTTTGTTTCAAAGGTATTTCATAGAAGGTCTAACCATGGGAAGTGTAAAAGAGTAGAATAACTTTCAAGGGGGTTTTTAGATGAAAAAATTTGTCACAATAAAAGATATTGCCAAGAAAGCTGGCGTATCAATTAACACGGTTTCTCGAGCCCTTAACAACAAACCCGATATAAATCCAGAAACAAAGAAAAAAGTCCTCGAAATTGCTAAGGAACTTGGTTATATAAGAGATTTAAGCGCTCTGTCTTTAAAAAATGGTGTGACAAGAACCATCGGAGTTGTTTTTGAAGATAGTTCGAACCCATTTTATGCGGAAGTTTTTAAAGGTGTGGAGCACCAGGCAAGAAAATACGGTTACCAGGTTATATTGATGAACACCGAAAGAGATTACATAAGAGAAATCCAGGCTGTTGAAACCCTTATAGAAAAGCGGGTGGATGGAATAATAATTTCCCCAACCCAATTCGATAAAAAAGATATCGAGCATCTAATCAATTTGAATTATCCGTTTGTAGTTCTGGGAGTTCATTTCGAAAACTCACAATTTGATGAGATCTATTCAGATGATTTAAAGGGAGGTTATTTAGCCACCAGACATCTGCTTGAAAGAGGAAAGCAAAAAATTTTGATGATAAACGCCTATATGTATAAATCTGTAGCAAAAATGAGATACCTCGGTTATAAAAGAGCACTTGAAGAATCTGGATTGCAACCTTATTTTATGGTGGAAATAGAAGAAGGGTATGAGTCGTGTTTCAATAAAATACTGGAACTTAAAAACATGAGCTACGATGCTGTGTTTTGTTTCAATGACGTCTTTGCCATAGCGGCTCTCAAAGCGCTTAAAGCCCTCAACAAAAGAGTTCCTCAAGACGTTGCTGTTGTAGGTTATGATGATATATCATATGCATCGTTTGTTAATCCGTCGCTTACAACTGTGAGAATCGACAAGTACAAAGAGGGCATGATCGCTTTCGATCTTTTACATGAGAGATTAACCGAAAAACGAACTGAGCCTGCCCAGATAGTTCTTGATGTCGAGCTCATCGAAAGAGAAAGCAGCTAACTGTAGTAATTTTTCATCTCTTTGTTGAAGGGCAGATCTAAGATATCTTTGATAACCCCTTTGACCTGTTTATATGATCTGGTTCGCGGATCTCTCAGGAGAATCTCCTCTATGGCTCGCAAATCTGCTGTTTTAAAAGCTTCAAGTGCCCATTTCATTTTCAAAATTCTTGGCATTAAATACCACTCTTTTATTCTATCTGTTAGATCCGGTTCTATTTTTTCAGGGTGTATGCCGCTTTCATCAACAGTAACAGGAATTTCAACAACAATATCGTCGGGAAGGTTTTTCAGCGTACCGTTATTTTCAACATTCAGCACCAGTCGTGCCTTTTTGTTGTTAATAAGCGCATTTATGAATGGAATATGCTGTTCCTGACTGTCAATTGATTCTGGAAAAATTTCAGGGGCAACATCAGTCAATTTCAAGTTACGATTCTCGCGCAATTCCTCAGCAAGTTTTATGAGTTTTGATCGTGTTTTTCTCAATTGATCATAAAATTTTGGTCTTTCTATCTCATTGTCTATACCACCAAATTTTCCATACCATCTCTTTTTTGTCTCAAGATCATAATGGTATTTCCACGTTCCGCTTCTGACAGTATCTCCTATGGGAAGCATTCCGTAGAATTCGTACATGTCTATTGCAGCAAAAGATAAATCTACATCCCAGGGATCTTTTGGTTGCCATTTTTCGGATTTATCTTTGATCCATTTTTTGAGTATCTCATAGCCGTTCAAGTTTTCAAAATAGAATCTGTTTAACCATATGGCGTGGTTAACTCCGGCAACCTGCCAATCAACTTTTTCGGGATCTATGTTGAGTGCCTCGGTTACCTTGAAAATGTGCGCATATCCATGACAGAAGCCGACTACTTTCACTTTTGTAAGGTCTTTGATCAGCTGTGTTATTTCAAAAACAGGGTTTGAAGTTTGCAGAAGCCAGGCATCTGGACATACTTTTTCAATTGTTCTCGCTATATCCAGACTCATTTTCAGGTGGTTGTAATTGCTAAGAGTATAATAATCTGAAACCATATTGAATTCCTGGCTATCTATACCCCTGTAATAACCGTGCTCCTCGCCTATTTTTCTC
Organism: Pseudothermotoga elfii DSM 9442 = NBRC 107921; assembly: GCF_000504085.1. Classification (NCBI taxonomy): domain Bacteria; kingdom Thermotogati; phylum Thermotogota; class Thermotogae; order Thermotogales; family Thermotogaceae; genus Pseudothermotoga; species Pseudothermotoga elfii. The sequence continues at coordinate 1,187,587 of NC_022792.1, forward strand.
ACGATTTCGTATTGTACATATCCATCTTCATGACCTTCCGCCCTGGCAAGCGCAGTATTGATAATGAAATCAGCATTTTTTAATGCTTCCTCTAAATCAGTTGTGCTCTGTATATTCAAATTTGCCCCAAGTTCCTCAGAATATTTTTCTGCCAGAATATGAGTGGCTCTCAGACGTTCTTCATCTATATCCATTAATCCAATATCTACGTTATTCAGCTCACAAGTTTTTGCCAGATCACCGATTAACTTTATTGTATATCTAACACTACCTGCTCCTATGAAAACTATTTTTTTACTCATCATCTCCCTCCTTCAATTCTATTATCTTTTCTGTATCGGCAGATTCTCTTGCCAGAAGCGCAATCTCTGTTGCTAATATAGAATCCTGTGGTGTAACCATACAAGGACCTTTTCCAGTTATCTGCGCAATGAAATCAGTGAATATCTGTTTTTCTTCAACCAGATCTGGCTCTACAGGCCCTTCATCGCTGATCAAATAAACTCGCCCGTTGATCACTTCCATTACCCCTTTTGTCCCCGCAATTCTTATTCTATCGTCATCATGAGTAGGAGCACTGGATGGCCTTAGATAATCAATACTCAATGAGGCAAAGACCTCGTCTTCGAGCGTGAAATGGCAGAGCGCCGTGCTTTCAAGTTCCCCATGGTTCTTATTTGCTATTCTTGAATGAGTTGCATAGATTTTTAAGAATTTCTTTTTTGAAAACCAGTTAATCCAATCAATTGCATGTATGCCAACCCATAAAATAGTTCCTGTGTAAGTGTCTCGTCTTTTGTAAAAATCCGGCCTTGTACCAAGTTTGTATGATTTCTGAGTATTTATAAGTCTTATTTCACCAATTTTACCGGAGTCTATTAAAAGTTTTGCTGTCAAAAAATGTGCTTTATAACGTAAACCAAACATTGCAGTGAAAAACATTTCTTCTTTCACTTTCTCATACAGATTTTTAATCTCGTTCAATTCCTCAAGAGAAGCCGCAATGGGTTTTTCCACAAAAGCATTTATCTTTCTTTCAAGCAAATATTTAAGGATTTTTCCATTATTGGAAAAAAACGTGTTTACAACAACTATATCAGGCTTTTCTATATCAAGCATTTTTCTGTAATCACTGTACTCTTTTGCCAAAAGTCCCATTTTTTTCATATCGTTTCTCAATACACCGATATTTTCCCCGGCTGAACCAGGTGCAATACCAGATATTTTCATACCTTTGCTTAAAGATTTAAGCACATACCCATAATGACCACTTGCACCTATTATGCAAATTTTCATTTCGTACCACCTTTGAAAAATTCGTAATTGTCAAGCTCTATTTTTCTGCCATGCTTTGCCCACGATATGCCCATTTCTGAGAAAAGCTTATTTTTTTCAAAACAACTTTTCATAAATTCAGAAAGTCCTTTAACCCAGAAAAGCGATTTATCTTTATCGAATTTCACTACGGCTTCTGGAAAATCGATTATTTCAGAAGACTCATGAGCACCGTTTATAACGAGAGTTTGAGAAAGAGCTGATTCAAGAGTACATACAGGTTCATTTCTGCCTTTTCCCAAGTTTTCCATAACCACCCATAATTTTCTCATGCTGCCATGTTCTACCGGACCATAAATCTCTTTTCTGTTTTTATAAATTGCAATTATTTTTCCCTGGCTTTCCGGTATTTCTGGATCATTGTAGACAATTTTTGCACCTTCAAAATCAAAAGCAAATTGGGGCCCCCAGAGTTCATTAACTGCATGTGATGCATAAAACATAATTTCTGCAGAAAGGGTTTTAATTTTCATGCAGCAGGTGTCAAAGCTTTCTATTTTATTTACTCTGTAAAGTTCTGCTTCGACAGCTTTGGGGGTAATTGAATTTTGTAAATCATTGCCTATTAAAAAAAGCATGGCATGCAAGAAATGGGATGTTGCGTTGTTTGCAACACTATCCAGTACAAATTTTCCGTTCATTATCAATCTCCCAGCCCAGGACGTTCTTTTGTAATAGAAAATATCCCTTGGCCAGAGAACCAGCGCTTTAAGTCTCAAAGGAGCACCGAATTTTCCTGCAATCACGTCCTGTTTCAATTTTAAAAAAACAGGGTCATAAGCCCACTGAAATCCTACTGCAACAAGTTTTCTGTGACGTTCTCTCTGGTATATCATTTCTTTGATCTCTTGAACAGTTGCAGCTGCTGGTTTTTCACACAGAACATTACTGCCATTTTCAAGTGCTTCGCAAGTTTGCTCACAGTGATAATGTATAGGAGAAGATATAATGGCAAGATCTGCTTTTTTATGCCGATAAAATTCTTTGAGGGTTTTGAATATCGGTATATCCATATCTTCCAATCTGCTGTACATAGTGCTTTTCTCTGGGTAAGGATCCACTACTCCAGCTATTCTGAACCAGCTGTCAGTTTTCTTCAGAATGTTTTCCACATATTTAGCGCTATAACCACCAATGCCTGCTAAAACAACCGATATTTGTTTCATCAATAACACCACCCTAATATTTCAAGCCACCTGCCATAATACCTTTCATAAAGAATTTCTGGAAGACAAGAAAAATGACCAGTGTTGGTATTATAGTCAGAGTTGAAAATGCGAGAATCGTATTCCAGGGTACACCCCCATATTCGCCCTGAATAACAGCAAGTGCCAGTTGAAGTGTATAAAGACTCCTTCTATTTACAACAAGCAATGGCAGGACAAAATCATTCCACCTCCATGTGAAAGAAAATATACAAAGTGCGGCTATTAAAGGCTTGGAAAGGGGCATAACAATACGCCAGAAGATCTGCCATTCGTTAGCGCCATCTATTTTTGCACTTTCGAGCAATTCATCTGGCATATCCTTCATATACTGTATAGCTGTGAACATACCTGTTGGTGTATAAATCGCAGGTAGAATCAAACCCCAGAGGCTGTTGATCAGCTCCAGGCGTCTTATCACCACGAAAAGAGGCACCATTATGACCTGAGCAGTCACAAAAAGTGTCATTACTATCAATCTATTCAGAGCAATTCTACTCACGAATGTACCTTTTGCCAAACCATAACCTCCCATCACGCAAACAAGTACAGTTATAACTGTTGCGGTAGTTGCAACAAAAATAGTATTTTTTAAATATGTCAAAAGCTCCTGATTTTTTATGGCCTCACGGTATCCATCAAGAGTCAGGGATTTTGGGAATATAGAAGGAGGGTATGAATAAACCTCTTTCAAGCTTTTGAAAGACGAAGCAATTGAATAATAAACAGGTAGCATATAAAAAATCAAAGCAACTATTAAGAAAAACCATTTTATGAACTTTGCCATTTAATTCCCCCCAGAAGACTCACTTAGATTCGCGTACTCTCAAAGTAACCATTGCTATTGCAAACGATATCAGCAAAAATACAACTGACATTGCATAGGCATATCCTATTCTAAATTGTGTAAAAGCAGTGTTGTAAATATACAGAGGCGTTACCATTGTGGAATAACCGGGGCCACCGCCTGTCAAAACGTAAACACCCGCAAAATCTCTGAACACATGAGCTATAGATGTTGTTAAGACAAGTAAATTGGTATTTTTAAGCAAAGGGAAGGTGACATACCAGAATATCTGCCATCTGTTTGCCCCATCTATTTTTGCTGCTTCATGATATTCTTGGGAAATATTTTGAAGCCCTGTTATAAACATCATCATTAACAAACCTGTCATGCCCCATGTTCTGAGAAATGCTATGGAAAAAAGGGCAGGTGTAGGTTTCAATAACCATGCAACAGGTTTCATGCCCAAAGATTTCAAGATGTGATTCAATAATCCAAGGTCATAAGATAGAAGCCATTTCCACATTGTTGTTCCTGCAACGGCAGGCATCATATAAGGCCAATAAAACAATGCCCTGAGTATTTTCGAAGAGGTATTTTCCCTGTGTAAAGCAAGCGCAAGAGCAAGTGGAACAAAGAAGGTAAGAGGGACTGTTAAGAGTAGAAGTTTTATGGAAACCCAGATAGAATTCCAGAACCATTTATCCTCAAGCATCCTTTTGAAATTGCTCAGTCCGGTGAATCTGGCCGGACTGAGAAGATCCCAGCTATAAAAACTTGTGAAAAAAACACTCACGATAGGAGCCAGAACAAAAATTCCAAGGAAGATCAAAGCAGGTAAAACAAAAATGAATCTGCTTTTCACCAGGGCACTCAAGATAATCCTCTCCCAGATAAGAAAGGGTGCTCAGGCACCCTTTCTCATTATTTCTTTTCTCCAAGTTCTGACAGCAATTTTTCGTATTCTTTTTTCAAATTTTCTATAACCTGATCGATAGAAACCTGCCCGGCAACCGCGGCAGACATCTGGCTAACTATAGGAGATTGTAATCTTGAGTAAATTGTCGAATTTCTCACAGTAACAACCCATTCTGGAGTCACTTCAGCGAGTTTGCCACATACGCTCTGCACCTGATCCATCACGGTAGCATCGTATTGAACTTTGTGATTTTTATAAGCAGACATGTGATAGGTCTTTTTTAAATAAATGTCATAACCAAGTCCCTTCCATCCAATCCACAGTGCAAATTTGGCAGCTGCTTCCTCTCTGTCTTTTTTGCCTGTTTTGAATGCCCCGAAAAATCTCCCGCCTTCCAAACTGAGCCACTCCACATCTTTCGGAAGATAAGCGGGAACGAAATTCTTTTCAGCTTTTAAAAGATCCAGTGTACTCCAGCTACCAGCCCAGAGAACGGCAGTCAACCCACCTGTGAAAGCCATATTTGGATCCTGTGCGCTTATCCACTCAGCCGACACCATTATATTTTGTTTGAACAAATCTACAAATTCTATGAACAGCTGTTTTGCTTTAGGATCTCTGTCTAAGGTATAGTCAAGATTTTCATCAAGAATCTTGACTCCTCTTATACCAAGGTAACAGAACAACCTTTCAGCAGTACGCTGCATAGATAACGCATATGGCAAATTGTTGGCTTCTTTTACTTTTTTAAGTACATCTATGAATTCTTCCCAGGTCCAGGGTTCCTGTTTGCCGCCAAACGGAGGATATGGTATACCTGCTTTCTTAAAATAATCATCGTTCACCCACAAACATTGCAAAGTGAAATGTAATGGAACATATTTTACAGCATCTCCTTCAGAAACACGAATTCGCACAACATCATACATGGCGTTTTTAAATTCTTCAAGGCTGATGTTCAAATATTTCTGGACGTATTGGCCAAGATCGATCATATATTGCATGTATCCGGGGGCATAAGGATAAGTAATTGTTACAAGATCTGGTAAATCACCGCTCATTATACCCAATCTGACTTTTTGCTCATATTGGGCATACGGTACATCAACCAGTTCGAAGTCTACATCAGGATTAAGTTTTTTGTATTCTGCTATCGCTGCTTCAAGGCCTTCTCTTTCCGTACCACCGCCACACCAGACAACAAGTTTCACAGCCGCCATACCTGATATGAATAGAGCCGTAAGCATAAAAGCAATCAGAAAACGCTTCATAATAACCCCTCCCCATTGATAAGATGTGAACCAAAAAAATTTTATCAAATTTTATCACAGTATTTCAATCAGATTTTCCAGCTTAATATAAGCAATTTTTATGGTTAAAAAGCATCCAGATTGTACATTATAATATATACGTGGTAGAAAGAAATTTTTTGCTAAATTTTGAAGGGGGGATCTTCAATGAAGAGATTGTTACTCTGTGTAACTATTTTGATAACTCTAAACATGTGCTTTGCTCTGGAAACAACGCTTTCTGAGCAACCTGTTGGGTTTGCGTCAGTCGATGCTCTTGGTTTAAATGGGACAACCGGCGGTCTGGGTGGAAAAGTAGTTTATGTTAAAACAGGTGAAGAACTTGAAAAATGGAGCAGCTCAGAAGAAAAATACATAATCGTAATCGACGGTGAAATTATTTTTGAACCAAGGAGAGAGATCAAGCTAACCTCAAACAAAACTGTTATTGGAATTAACAATGCAAAACTTATCGGAGCAGGTTTTATCATTAAAAATCAAGAAAACATCGTTATAAGAAATATTCATTTTGAAGGTTTCTATATGGAAGATGATCCACAGGGGAAGAAATACGATTACGATTATATCAATATCGAAGGTTCTCATCATGTATGGATTGATCATTGCACATTTGTAAATGGAAATGATGGAGCAGTAGATATCACGAAATTTTCGAGTTATGTAACTGTCTCCTGGTGTAAATTTGTCGATCATGACAAAGTATCACTTGTGGGAAGTAGTGACAGAGAAGATCCTCAAAAGGCTTCAGATAGCTATAAAGTTACTTATCATCATAATTATTTCAAAAACTGTATTCAGCGGATGCCAAGGGTGCGTTTTGGCACGGTTCATGTATTCAACAACTTTTACAGTGCAGGTTTCAGAACAAATGTTTCCGGGAATGTCGTTCCATTGTATGCGATTGCTTCTACTACAAATGCCAGAGTTCATGTCGAAGCAAACTATTTCATGGGATTTGGGGCAAAATTAATGGAAGAGGCCAATGTTGCATTTATTCCAACAACCGTAACAGCGGGTTCGTCCCCTGAAGGTTATCTGAGTTTGGGAAATAACGAGGCTGAAAATATTTTTGTCTACTGTAAAGAGCCACAAGTGAAGTTCTTGAGGGAATCAGAGCCAGTCTTTGAGCCACGCCAGTTTTACAATTACAAATTAAACAGTGCTAATGAAGTACCAAAAATAGTTGTTGAAAATTCAGGATCTGGTAAATTGGTTTTTGTTGATATCGAAACCTGATTGATAGCAGGAACTGTTCTTCTTCCTAACTTGACTAATATTGAAAAAAAGCGTACAATTTATGTACGTACGTTTACGTATGCTGTGGAGGTGGTATCAATAGTACCAAAATACAAAATAATAGAGCAAACTTTGATAAAAGAGCTGAAATCCGGGAAATACAATTCTGGCGATAAACTTCCTACAGAGAAAGAATTGATGGAGCGGTTTGAAGCCAGCAGAGAAACTGTGAGAAAAGCGCTTGATAGATTGGCTGTCAAAGGTATTATTACCCGCAAACCTGGTGTAGGGACATTTGTGAACCTCGGGAAAGAAAACCACATGGTTGGTATAATAGTTCAGCAGATAACGAGCTACATATTTCCCTATATAGTTTTTGGAGCAGAAGATTATCTATTCAGAAATGGCTACAAGATGTTGCTTGGGAACGCATCGGAAGATCCCAACAAAGAAAAGCAAGTTATCGGTGAGTGGATTGAATCGGGAGTAACCGGTTTAATAATAGACCCTGTGTGCAGCGCAACAAAAAGGGCAAATAAAGAGTATGTAGAATCGCTGGTAAAAGAAGGAATAAAAATAGTTCTTGTTCACAGCGATTGGAATATAAATGGTACTGGCAGTGTTGTTCTTGATGATTCATACGGGGGTAAAAAAGCTGCAGAGATTTTTCATCAATTTGGTCACAAAAAAGTTGCTGTACTATATAAATCAATTCACCTGCCAAGTGTTATAAGAGCAAAAAGTTTTGTGGAGAGAGCAAATGAGCTGGGGTTTGAAAAAATTTATGAAAAATCATTCAATGTTTCCGAATTTACAGGAGCTCCAATGCAGGGTTCTTTTGAGCTTCTCAGCCTGCCAAAGCAACTGCGCCCCACAGCTATTTTCTGCTATAATGATGCGACGGCACTTCAGCTACAGCTTGTTGCAAAACGACTTGGCCTGAGAATTCCGGAAGATGTCTCAGTTATAGGATTTGATGATGCTCCTCTGGGAGATTTCAGAGAAACTCTGACAACATTTGCTCACCCCAAAGAAGACGTAGGCAAAAAAGCGGTAGACATTCTCTTGAAAATGATTCATGGTGGAAGAGCAGAGAAAATAATTCTACAACCGGAGTTGATAGAAAGAAGTTCTGTTTCTTCACCATCAGAATAATCAGGAGGGGTTTCATGTACGAAAAAGAAAAACAATTACTTTATGAGGCTCATTTGACCCTTGAAAAATATGGTCTGGTAGCTTATACAAGTGGAAATGTTAGCTTGAGAATCGACGATAAGGTCTTGATTAAACCCTCTGGTGTGCCATACTCTTCTCTTAAACCATCTGACATGGTTCTTGTGGATTTAGGCGGGAAGATTTTAGATGGAAATATGAAGCCATCAGTTGATACAGCTACGCATTTGTATCTATACAGAAATATAGAATGGGCAAAATCTATCATACACACACACTCTACCTTTGCAACTGTTTTTGCTGTACGCGAAAAACCATTGCCTGTTTTATGCACTGCACATGCAGATGTTTTTGGTGAAGAGATTCCAATTACTGAGTATGCCCCGGTAGGATCTGAAGCAATTGGAAAGGCTGTTTTAAAGGTAATGGGAAAATCAGGAACAGTTCTTTTGAGAAAGCACGGCGTAATAGTTGTTGGAACCTCAATTGAAGACGCTCTCAAAAAGGCAATTTTTCTGGAAGAAGTGGCGAAAATGAGCTATTTTGCTCTTGCAAAACAGCAAGTCACCCCACTCGATATAGATGAAATAAATAAATTACACCAACAGTACCACACAAAATACGGACAGTAAAATATCCCTGAAAGATAGGGATATTTTATTTGTTCTTGCCAAAACCCACTATAGCCAAAGATAATTCAAAAAAATCGAAGTAATTAGTCAATAAGATCATTTCTCTGGCTAAAGACACGTATTTTGGGCATTATCTAACCAAATTTGGAGTTTGAACTTTGAGTTTACAATTGAGTATAATTTGTGTAGTAATGTACGTACCAATACGTATTGCAGCTAATGCTGTTTTAGACAGTACTTGATGATTTGTGATGTGAGATTGGTTAGAAAATTACAAAATTAATTAACATAGCCGTGGTTGTTTCTCCACTTTGCTTTATTTCTTAGAATTTTTGTCGTTTATCAATGATTGTTGCGACTAAAATCAGGGGAGGTGGTTTCATGAAACTCAAATTATTGTTTGCAGTCATGGTTATGCTTTCTATGCTTACTTTAGCCCAGATCACCATAAGTGTTGTTGCCTGTTCTGACAATGCTGATTCACTGAAATGGTTAGCTCAGGAGTTTATGAAACAAAATCCAGACATCAAGGTTGAAGTCACTACATTGTCCTGGGAAGTACTGTATCCAAGAATTCTCGCAGACATAAGCGCTAAATCAGGGGCATTTGATGTTTTCAACTGGGATGTTATGACAGCAGGAGCTGTCAGCCAGGGGTGTGTAGATTTATTCGAGTTTATGAAGCAAAATCCAGATCTTGTAGACCCAAACTACGATATGAACGATTTATTGCCACTTGCGAAGAACTTAGGCATCTGGGATGGTAAACTGGTTGGTTTTCCGTATTTCAACAACACTATGCTTTTTTATTACCGCAAAGACCTCTTTGAAAATCCAAAATACAAAGAAGAATTTCAAAAAATGTTTGGTAGACCATTAAGGGTTCCAACAACATGGGCAGAAGCCGTGGACGTTGCACGATATTTCACAAAATCTTATAACAAAAATTCCCCAACACAATATGGTATAGCACTGATGTTTCCAACAACACACACGATGTTTTACATGTATCTTATTTTCTTTGGACCATACAGAAGAAGTGTGGAAGGAATAACTCGTTTTGGTGAAGTGGACCTGGATTATGGCGATTATTTCACCGCCAGCAAAAAACCAGCTTTCGCAAGCGATTTAGGCTTAAAAGCGTTTGAAGATATGAAAGCCCTTATGCCGTATTCACCAGACCCGCTTGGCTCTGATTACGGTGAAACAATAGAGTATTTTTCAAAAGGTATAGTCGCAATGGTGCCACAATGGACCAACCCATATTTGCAATTCAAGTCTTCTCCGGCTCTTCAACCTGACGAAGAAAAGATAGGCATCGCACCAATGCCGGGTCGTTCTGTGGCGGGCAACTGGGCCCTTGGAATTAACAAATTTATTTCTCCTGAAAAACAAAAAGCGGCTTTCAAATTCATTCAATTTGCCACATCTAAATGGGCAGATAAGGAAAAACTCATCAGGTTTGCCATAGCCCCTGTGAGAAAATCTACGCTCGAAGATGCAGAAGCGCAGAATGCTATACCGTGGGTAAAGGTTCTTCCATCAATCTATGCTGATGAGACATTCAGGCCAAGAATTCCTGAGGAACCTCGATTGGAAGATATATCGAACATCAATTTTGCAAAAATACTTGCCGGCGAGTTACCTCTTACGCTGGAAACTCTACAGAATATTGCCACGCAGTGGGAAGATGTGTTATCAAAGTAGATCAGGTGGGGAGCAGGTTTTTCCTGCTCCCTATCTTATTCATGCCAGGAGGGAGTCGCAGTGATTACGGCCAACAAAAAGAAAATAGGCTTGCTAATGGTACTGCCAGCTATAATACTTTTTATAATCATGACCATCTACCCCTTTGCTTATATGATCTACGCTTCATTTACTGATCTTGATCTTTCCAGAGCAAACACAGGCAAAATAATTGGATTAAGGAATTATTTAGATATTTTCAAAGATCAGCTTGCTATTTCTTCAATAGAATTTACCGCTTTGATGGTTTTGATAGCTGTTCCTGTAGAAATGGTACTTGGCCTGGCTCTATCTTACCTGATTCGCAATCTGGTTGGGGAAAAGATTCTGAGAGCCCTTTTTCTCATTCCAATGATGGTACCGGCTGCTGTGGGTGGTTTCGGGTGGAAAATGCTTTTCAATTTCATCTTTGGTCCTGTTAATTATTTTCTCAATCTTTTTGGAATTCAGTCTGTAGAATGGTTTGGAAGGCCCGGTAGCGCTCGTATAGCTGTATTGATAGTTGAAATCTGGCAATGGGCGCCTTTTGTTTTTCTGATACTTTATGCTGCCCTTCAGGCATTACCAAGGGATATCCTTGATGCAGGAAAGGTTGATGGGGCAGGTGGCTGGAAACTTTTCCTTCATATAGAATTACCGCTACTCAGGCCTATATTTTATGTGACTCTATTGTTGAGAGTAATAGACGTTTTAAGAACTTTCGATATTGTTTATATGACAACATATGGAGGACCTGGTTCTGCAACTTCAACCTGGAGTTTCTATGCGTACAAGGTTACAGTATCTTATGGATGGAATATAGGATATGGTTCGGCGTTGTGCGTAATTTTAATAATTGTCAGTGCTATTTTGATAAACACCCTCACAAAGGTTTTGAATATAGGTAGGGAGCTTGGGCTTTCTAAGGAGTGAGATAAATGAAAAGAAAAATAAAAATGGCAATAAAATTTTGTGCGGCTATTATCGTTTTGTCTGTTTTCCTCTTTCCTATATACTGGATCTTCATAACTGCATTCAAACCCGAAGCTGAATGGTTTACCATGCCACCTATTTTCTGGCCATCTAATTTCACTATCTCTAACTTTTTAGGAACAGGCTCAACCACTTTCGGAACGACCACAACATCAATATCAGGTATAGTACCTTTCCTGCGAAACAGTATCGCTGTTGCAACAATAACTTCTTTAATTTCAACTTTCATTGCTGCACTTGCAGCGTATGCCATTTCAAGAACCAAAATAGGCGGTACTGCTCTTGCCGGTTGGTTTATATCCATGAGATTTCTTCCCCCAATAGCCACTGCTATTCCGTTGTATGTAATATTTTCAAAGATATCCCTTTTAAACACCTGGTGGGCATTAATATTGCCGTATCTTGTCCCTACAACGGCTCTTTCAATATGGTTGTTGATCTCGTTTTTTAATGAAATTCCTCAGGAAATAGAAGAAGCAGCTTACATAGACGGCGCATCACACGCTCAAACATTTCTTAAAGTAGTTTTGCCACTCAGTGCCCCCGGACTTGCCGCAGCAGCCATTCTATCCTTTATTCAAAGCTGGGGTGAGTTTTTACTTGCATTGATTCTTACAAGTAATGCATCTGCCCAGACCTTACCGGTTTATCTTGGCAGATATATCACAGGCTGGAGAGTAGCATGGGGCCCTTTATCGGCTGCAGGGCTGGTAACTATGTTACCGGTGATAATTTTCGCTCTGATAACGCAACGTTATCTAATTCGTGGCCTCACCCTGGGTGCAGTAAAGTGAACTTACCTGAAAACAAATTATTAACAATATCTGTTTAATAAAAAGAAAATCCAAGATATTCTGAGTAAACAGGAGAAAATCTTAGAATTTACCCACGATCATCCTTGTTGAGTCTTCTTTTTTCTGTTAAATGGTATTATCCACTCTTAAAGAATGTTTACACCTTTTGGAATCTATGGTCAAATATATACTGATATATGTACGTATCTATAAATACATTATCCATTTTCCTTTTTTGATTGCTATCTGTTCTTTTTTATTTTTACCAGCTGATTCAGGCATGTATCTTTAAGGGAGGAGGGATAAAGTGAAAATGAAGCTTTTTTTACTGCTCATGATATGTGCTATTACAGCATTTGCGGCAAAAGCGAAGGTCGTCGAGTTAACATTTACTTTTTGGGGTACCGATCTTGAAGCAAAAGTTGTAACTGAAGCTTGCGAAAAATTCAACAAAGCTCATCCAAATATCAAAGTTACACCAATGCATATACCTACCAACTATACCGAGAAACTTACCGCAATGGTAGCTGCCGGAACCCCACCGCACATAGGTTACTTATATGAACCAACGGTTCTTGACTGGGCCTCTCAGGGAATACTTTACGATCTTTCAGAAGCCATTAAAAATGATTCGCTGCTGTCAGATAAGTTGCCCCAGCTTTACTGGTATTACGACGGAGGAAAAAAGATTGCAGGTATAACTGTAGCGGCAGAATTCATGATTACTTACTACAACAAAGATTTATTTGACAAAGCAAAGGTGCCCTACCCACCGACAAAGCCCGAAGAATGGACATGGGATAAATTTGTTGAAACGGCAAAAAAGCTGACTTTTGACAGCAAGGGAAGAACTCCCTATGATCCTAATTTCGATCCGGACAACATAGTACAGTACGGTGCAGTTATACCCTTATGGTGGTGCCCATTGCTTCCACTTATCTGGTCCAACGGGGGAGATATAGCTGATGAAACTGGAACAAAACCAATGATAAATTCTCCCGAGACGATGGAAGCATTGCAAAAAATTTACGATCTCATCTATAAAGAACATGCAGCTGCCCCACCAACAGTGTCTGATGCATTTCCAAGCAGCAACATAGCTTTGCAAACTGGCCAGGTTGCAATGGTACTTGATGGGCAGTGGTCTATGCAAGAGGCCGGAGAAATGGTTAAAGAAGGGAGCCTCAATCTTGGGCTGGCACCAATGCCGTATTTCAAGAAACCTGTAACAGGCGTTATAGGAACACCAATAGTAATTTTCAAAGATGCAGTGAAGAATGATCCAGATGTTCTGAATGCCGCTTTGGAGTTCCATAAATTTATTCAGGATCCAGAAAATGTTCTTCCTTTGATTCGCTGCGGTTTATGGCAACCAACCACACTTGATTGGTACACAAAAGAAGAATACATAAACAAATGGCTGAATCCTGAGATACATCCGGCTGAATACAAAGCCGCAGTGATTGATTATTATCCATACGCCAGACCTTATCCAATATCTTATTTGAAGAACTCGGCAGAAATCAACACGATTTTTGGTCAGGAAATGACAAGGATTTTTTATGGCAATGAAGATATTGTAAAGGTCTGCAATGAGGCCGCTGAGAGGTTGAAATCATTACTTGTCGGCAGGTACGACAGGTAATTTCAAAACAAAACTGTGAATTCGGGGAGGTTAGTTTGATGAGGTTTAGAATTTTCATCTTAGTATTGACGGTCCTTTTTTCTGTTCTTTTAACAGCTAAAACCATTGAATTGACGTTTGCATTCTGGGGAGATCAATTAGAAGCAAAAGCAGTAACTGAAGCTTGCGAGAAATTCAACAAAACTCATCCAAATATCAAAGTTACACCAATGCATATACCTCAATATCTCGAAAAGATATCCGCAATGATTGCCTCAGGAAATCCACCGCATATAGCTTATCTTGTTGAAAGTCGTGTTCTTGGCTGGGCTTCCGAAGGTATTCTGGTTGATTTAACAGAACTTTTGCAGAAAGACCCTGACCCTATTATCAAAAATAAATTACCCCAGCTTTACTGGTATTACGACGGAGGAAAGAAACTCGCTGGCGTGAGTTTTGCCGCAGAATTCATGATTACTTACTACAACAAAGATTTATTTGACAAAGCAAAGGTGCCCTACCCACCGACAAAGCCCGAAGAATGGACATGGGATAAATTTGTTGAAACGGCAAAAAAGCTGACTTTTGACAGTAAGGGAAGAACTCCCTATGATCCTAAATTCGATCCAAAAAATATCGTTCAATATGGTGCAGCAATAGGTGGAGGAGGGACAAGCCCATGGGTTCTTTATCCTCTACTGTGGTCCAATGGAGGAGATATAGTTGATGAATCAGGATATGAGGTAAGATTGGACTCACCTGAGACGATGGAAGCATTGCAAAAAATTTACGATCTTATCTACAAAGAACATGCGGCGATAGCACCTGCTGCCGCAGATGCATTTCCAAGTCTGAATGTTGCTTTGCAAACCGGCCAGGTTGCAATGGTACTTGATGGGCAGTGGGCCATGCAGGAGGCCGCTCAGATGGCAAAGGAAGAAGGCATGAGATTTGGTGTAGCACCCCTGCCATATTTCAAAACTCCCGTCACTGGCGTAGAAGGTGCCCCTATGGGTATATTCAAAGATGCTGTAAAAGATGACCCGGAGGTATTACAGGCGACCTGGGAATTCTACAAATTTATTCAAAATCCTGAACAGGTTGTTGACGTAGTGAGAAGCGGTTTATGGCAACCAACCACACTTGATTGGTACACAAAAGAAGAATACATAAACAAATGGCTGAATCCTGAGATACATCCGGCTGAATACAAAGCCGCAGTGATTGATTATTATCCATATGCCAGACCTTATCCAAATGCTTATTTAAAGAACGTTGCCGAAATCAATACTATAGTTGTTCAGGAAATGAGCAGGATTTTCTACGGCAATGAAGATATCGCAAAAGTATGTAAGGAAGCTGCCGAGAAAATTAAACCGCTTCTGGCAGGAAGATACGATAAATAAAATAAAGGGGGGCTTTCCCCCTTTTATTTGGAACAAAGGGGTGTGGACACTTGAGAAAGTTCGAACGTAAATGGGGAATTTTGCTCGCTTTGCCTGGGATTCTCGGATATTTTATCTGGGTTCTGGGTCCAACAATTGCTGCGATATTCATGAGTTTTACCAACTGGTCCCTTGCAGGAAATCCTCAATGGATAGGTTTTGAAAACTACGCAAAGCTCTTTGATGATTTCATTTTCAAAAAATCAATTTTTATAACTTTTTACTACGCTGTTGGGAGTGTCGTAGCAGGGTTAGTCGTGAGTTTTTTCTGGGCTCTGCTCTTAAATTCCAAAGTTCCTGCGAGATCTATTTTTCGAACCATATTTTTTATACCATCAATAACTCCTGCTGTTGCAGTAGCAATGGTTTGGTTGACACTTTATCATCCTCAATTTGGTTTGCTCAATCATCTTTTCAAGTCTATAGGTTTACCTGCTCTAAAATGGATTTATGATGAAAAACAGGTGATTCCTGCTTTTATTGTGATGAGCACCTGGACAATAGGTTATACCATAACAATTTTTTTGGCAGGCCTTCAGGGTATACCAAATTATCTCTACGAAGCTGCCATGCTCGATGGTGCAACATGGTGGCATAGACTCAGGCATGTCACAATTCCCATGATGACACCGACAATTTTTTTCAACCTCCTGATGGGTGTAATAGGTGCTCTTCAAGGGGGATTTACGCAGGCTTATATTATGACAAGTGGCGGGCCAAATTATGCAAGTATGTTCTATACATACTATATTTTTCTGAACGGGTTTCAGTACGGAAAAATGGGCTATGCCTGCGCCTTATCTGTAATAATGTTCTTAATTATCATGTGTCTCACTGTATTAATATTCAGAACCTCTCGTTACTGGGTGTACTACGAAGCACTGAGAAGATAAGGGGGTATACAGTGTGATAAGTACCGTTGGTAGAAAATCAAATTATCTGACAGGCAGAATAATCGTATTTGTCATTCTTGTGATGGGAGCAATTATTTATTTGATGCCATTTTTATGGCTTATAAGGAGTTCTTTCATGACAACTGGCCAGATTTTCCGAATGCCCCTTGAGTGGATGCCTAAACCTTTCAAATGGCAGAATTACCCTCAGGCTCTCACTGCTATGCCTTTTTTCCGTTATTTGTTCAACACACTTATAGTTTTATTTTTTGTGGAAGCGGGAACGTTACTCACAGCACCTATGGCTGCTTTTGCTTTTTGCAGACTGCGCTGGCGAGGAAGAGATCTAATGTTTTTCATAATATTAACTTCATTGATGATTCCTTATGCTGTTACGTTGATACCGACATTTATTCTCTGGAAAACACTTGGTGGGGTTAATACATATTTACCGTTGACGGTTCCGGCGTGGTTTGGAGGGGGAGCTTATAACATATTTTTGCTCAGACAGTTTTTTGCAGGTCTCCCAATTGAACTTGATGAAGCTGCTTATCTTGACGGAGCCACACCGTGGAATGTTTTGTGGAAAATAATCGTTCCACTATCTAAACCGGCTTTGATTACCGTTGCTGTGTTTACATTCCTTGGAGTTTGGGGAGATTTGATGGGACCTATAATTTATCTGAATGATGCAAAAAAATACACACTCGCTGTCGGACTTACTATATTTCGTGGTGCTTATAGTACAAAATGGAATTTACTTATGGCAGCTTCAGCCGTTATCATGGTCCCGCCAATTATTCTGTATTTCATTGGTCAGAGATACTTCCAGCGCGGTATAGTCATGACTGGTATGAAATAAAGGAGGCGACCTTTATGGATAATAAACAAGTGATCAGAACTGAGAAAAGCCCATATTCTGTTATGAAAGGCGTAGATCTATCCGCTGTGGTGATGAAAGGTTTCCTTGGCAGGTATTTTGACAGAGCAGCTGATGTTACTCTTCCAAAGATGTATGAAACTCTTGAAAAAACTGGGAGAATTGACAATTTCAGATTTGCTTCTAACAGGAAAGAAGGTTCTTTTCAGGGCTTTAGATTTAATGACACGGATGCATACAAATGGATTGAGGCAGTCTCATTTCTCTTTGCTTCTCGAATAAATCCCGATCTTGAGGAAAAAGTCGATCTTGTCATAGACGAAATCATAGCTGCTCAGGATGAAGATGGTTATCTTGACAGCTACTATCCAAAGAGCAGAAATCATGAAAGATGGACAGAATTAAGCTGGTCTCATGAGATGTACTGTGCTGGACATTTGCTGCAGGGTGCTATAGCACACAGGAGAATCACCGGGAAAGAAACTTTATTTAAAGCGGCTCAAAGGTTTGCAGATCTTATCGAAAAACTTTTTGGACCGGGTAAAAAACCTGAGCTTGATGGCCATCCAGAAATTGAGATGGCTCTTGTGGAACTCTACAGAGAAACAGCTGACAGAAGATATCTTGATCTTGCAGATTATTTTATCAGAGCGCGAGGCAAGGGTAATGCGAGCAGCAAGAAATATCCAGGTATAACGCCTGAATATTTTGTAGATCACAAGCCTTTTGTGGAACTTGAAGAAATGGTTGGACATGCAGTTAGAATGCTTTATTTATGCTGTGGGGTTACTGATCTTTATCTTGAAACTGGAAGAGAAGATCTTTTTACCACTCTCGAGAGACTCTGGCAAAATCTGGTGGAGAAAAAAATGCATATCACTGGTGGATGTGGCTCGAGATCAGAATGGGAAGCGTTCGGGGAAAATTATGAACTACCAAACAAAAGGGCATACACAGAAACTTGCGCAGCGATAGCAAATTTCATGTGGAATTACAGAATGCTGTTTGCAACCGCTGATGGAAAATATGCCGATGTCATGGAACAAACGCTGTACAATGGACTTCTCTCAGGCATATCTACGGATGGCTGGCATTATTTTTATGACAACCCTCTTGAAAGTGATGGAACTCATCGAAGGCGCGAATGGTTCGAGTGTGCATGTTGCCCACCAAATATAGCAAGGCTTATAACATCACTCCCCGGATATTTGTACAGCCTTTCAAAAGATGAAACCAGGCTCTGGATAAATCTGTACGAAGCGAATGAGATCAATCTCAACACATCCCATGGAACCATGAAACTTTTGCAGGAAACTGAATATCCATGGTCGGGTGATATAAGGTTGACTGTTTTAGAATCAAATATAGAACAATCTCTATCTTTGTATCTCAGAATACCGGGATGGGTAAGAGATTTTTCGTTGATGATTAATGGCGAACCCGTGGATGTCAAAATTGAAAAAGGCTATGTTGAAATAAGGAAAATATGGAAGAATAAAGACCAGATAGAACTAAAATTTGTAATGCCAGTTGAGTTGATTCAAAGTCATCCATATGTTGAAGAAAACCGTGGAAGAGTGGCTATTAAAAGAGGACCAGTTGTTTATTGTGCCGAAGGGGTTGACAACGATTTTGATGTTCGAGCTCTTTCATTATCTTATAAATCTATGAGTGTGGATTTTGAACAAGTCGGTGGTCTTGGAAAGATTCCTGTGATAACGGGCAATGGGCATGTAGAAGAATTGTCTGCATGGAAAGGTAAACTTTATCTTCCCGTCAACACACAAAATCCGAGAACGAAACCCGTAAACTACAAATTGATACCTTACCACCTCTGGGCTAACAGAGAAGCTACCCCCATGGTAGTCTGGATCAAATTTTCTCAAGATTAGGAGGATAGATAATGAAAAGATCTCAACAACTTTTGAATCTTGTCAGGTCCTCAATTAATCCAGATGTAGATACCATTATGATATGGAATTACGAAAATTCTTCCAGAGCAAACACTATTTATCTGTCTGGCTTTAGAGGATCTTTCAGCGTCTTAATTTTGCGCGACGACAGTTGCTATATAGTAACTGATTCAAGGTATTTCGAACAGGCAGAAAGCGAGACTGATTTTGTTCTCGTCAGGCATGCAAACAATACACTTGCAGACACTGTATCAAATCTGCTCGAAAGATTATCTGCAAAAGTTGTTGGTTTTGAAGCACAGAGACTGGACTGTAAAAGTTACAGTGATCTGACTGAGAAAATCAATGTGAAATTCGTCCCAATTGACAGTGCAATTCATCAACTCAGGTCTGTCAAGACACAGGAAGAAATTGAGTCCATACGCAAAGCAACCATGGTAGCAGAACAGGCATTTTTAGAAACTCTAAAGTTCATTAAAGAGGGTGTGACAGAAGCTGAAATATGTGCCGAACTGGAGTACAGAATTAAAAAGCTTGGAGGGCAGGTTGGGTTTGAAACGCTCATAGGTTCTGGCCCAAGAACATCTATGCCGCATGTTAAGCCGACAAATAAGCAGGTAAGAAATGGCGAACTGATTTTATTTGATTTCGGTGCACGAGTAGATGAATACTGTTGTGATATAACACGAATGGTAGTGATAGGGAGTGCTTCTGAAAAAATCAAAGAGTGCTATTATATTGTAAAGCAATCTCTCAAGAAGGCAACCGAGGCAGGCAAAGCCGGTATGAGTGGCAAAGATGTCGATTTTGTGGCAAGAGAGGTTGTTCAGAAAAGCAAATATTCCGAGTTCTGCTTCAGATATGGTTTAGGACATGGTATAGGACTTGAGGTTCACGAAGAGCCAAGGTTCAGTCCTAAAGCTACTGATCCATTGCCAGAGAATGCTGTTGTAACTATTGAGCCTGGTATTTATATTCCCGGTGAATTTGGGATAAGAATCGAAAACGACGTGATTGTAAAAAGTTCATCTTTTGAAACAATAACAACTCTGTCAGAGGACCTGACAGTACTTTAAGATCTATTTCTGGAGGTGGCCAGTGTGGAAAGGACCAAAATATACGAAGAGCTTGAAAAAAGGCGCTCCGCTATAAAACCGATCAACAAGCGGATCAAAAAACTCAGAGATGAAAGTGTAAGCGCTAAAGCTAAAGTTTCTCTTGAACGCGCGAAGCTTATAACTGATTTTTACAAAATGGCGCCGAAAAATGTTTCATACCCTGTCTTACGCGCGCTGGCTTTCAAATACCTCATGGAAAACTGCAGCCTTCCAGTTGAAGATGGGCAGTTAATAATTGGCATCAGAGGTACTGGCCCCAAAGAAGTTCCCACTTATCCAGAAATATGCGTTCACACTCTGGAGGATCTCGAGACACTGGCAACAAGAAAAAACATGCCATTTCAGGTCGATAGTCAAACACGTAAAGTGTATGAAGAAGAAATAATACCTTTCTGGCAAGGACAGGCAATGAGAGACATTCTCTTTCAAAATTTGCCGGCTGAGTGGAAAAGAGCCTATGAAGCTGGCATCTGGACGGAATTTATGGAACAAAGAGCCCCCGGACATACTTCTGGTGGCGGATGGATTTTCAAAACAGGTGTTCTGGATATAAAGAAAAGGATAGAAGAAAAAATCCAGCAGCTTTCTGCTTCCGATCCAGAATATTTTGAAAAACTCGAAGAATTGAAAGCAATGAATATTTCCTGTGATGCTATTTTAATATATGCAAAAAGATACAGCGAGAAATTAAAAAAACTTTCAGAGAATGAAAAAGACCCTCAGAGAAAACAAGAACTTTTAGAAATGTCAAGAATCTGCGAGAAAGTCCCAGCACATGCCCCGGAAACTTTCTGGGAAGCCCTTCAGCATTACTGGTTTATCCACGTTGGTATCACTTATGAAACAAATCCATGGGATTCTTTTACTCCGGGCAGGCTGGATCAGCATGTATACAAATTTTATGCAAAAGATATTGCATCAGGTGTTTTAACACGCGAGAAAGCAAAAGAGTTATTGCAGGCTTTCTGGTTGAAATTCAACAACCAGCCATCGGTGCCAAAAGTGAAGATAACCGCCGAAGAAAGTTTCACATACAACGATTTTTCAAAGATCAATATCGGTGGTCTTAAAACGGATGGATCAAATGCCGTGAACGAGCTTTCCTATCTCATCCTTGAAGTACTTTCCGAGATGAGAACGCTTCAACCAAACACTGCTGCTCTTATAAGTGACAAGAATCCCGACGCTTTTCTTCTGAAAGCCCTGGAAGCTCTCTCACCTGGTTTTGGGGAACCACCTCTTTTCAATTACGACAGGATAGTTGTAAAAATGCTACGCCAGGGCAAAACTCTTGAAGATGCCAGAGAATCAGGTGTGAGTGGCTGTGTTGAAACGGGTGCACTTGGTAAAGAGGCGTATATTCTGACAGGATATCTCAATCTTCCGAAGATTCTTGAGATAACACTCAATGGTGGGATAGATCCAGGAACCGGCAAGCGTATAGGGCTTGAAACGAAAAAACCACAAAATTTTGATGAACTCTGGGATTTTTTTGCAAAACAGCTTCGATATTTCATAGACATAAAGATGAAAGGTAACGATATCATCGAAGCTCTGTATGCTAAATATCTGCCTGTGCCATTCATGTCGCTATGGATACAGGACTGTGTGGAAAATGCAAAAGATTACAACGCCGGTGGAGCCCGATACAATACGCAGTACATTCAATTTGTGGGTCTTGGAACCGTTACAGATTCACTTGCGTCCATTAAATGGAATATCTTTGATAGAAAACTTTTTACTTATGAAGAAATGCTAAAAGCTCTGCATAATGATTTTCAAGGTTTTGAATATATGAGGCAGATTTTCCTGAACAAAACGCCAAAATACGGAAATGACAATGATTACGCTGACGATATAGCAAAAAAGCTTGTCGATTATATCGTCCAGATTGTTGAAAGTTATGAGCCTTCCCCGGTGAGAAAGGCATCTCGAAGATGCTATTTCCTTCCAACAACTGTTCATGTCTATTTTGGCAGCGTGACAGGAGCAACCCCAGACGGTAGAAAAGCCGGTATGCCCGTTTCAGAAGGTATATCACCTGTCCAGGGTGTAGACAGAAAAGGCATAGCAGCTGTTTTCAACTCTGTTTGTAAATGCGATTGGGACAAAACTGGCGGGGCTCTGTTGAATCAGAGGTTAACACCGGATTTAGTCAAAGAAAAAGACAATCTGGAAAAACTTGGTAAATTGATAAGAACATATTTTAGAATGGGTGGACATCACGTTCAGTTCAACGTAGTTTCTTCAGAATTATTGAGAGAAGCCCAGAAAAAACCAGCTGATTTTGAAGACTTAATGGTTCGGGTTGCTGGTTACAGTGATTATTTTGTCAGTTTGCCAAAAGGCCTTCAAGAAGAAATCATAGCTCGGACAGAACAGGATGAGTTGTAATATGGAAGCCCTTGTTTTTAATATACAGAGGTTTGCCATACACGATGGGCCTGGTATAAGAACAACAGTTTTTCTAAAAGGATGCCCTTTATCTTGCTGGTGGTGCCACAATCCTGAGGGCATCCGTTTTTCCAGGGAATTGATGTATACCCAACACAAATGTATTCATTGCCAGAGCTGTGTGGTTTCGTGTAAAAAAGAAGCTCTCAGCTTCAAAGATGACATATTATTTCTTAACAAAGATCTCTGTTCACTGTGCGGTGCGTGCACAGAAATATGCCCCACAACTGCTCTGAAAATGGTAGGTACACAAATAAGCTGCGAAGATATTTTGAAAGAGCTTGAAAAAGATACGACTTATTTCGACCAATCAGGCGGTGGAGTTACTTTTTCAGGAGGTGAGCCTTTATCTCAAATTGATTTCTTACTTGAAATTCTACCGGAATTGAAGCGACGCGCCGTGCACGTGGCAATCGACACCTCTGGCTATGCAAAAACAGAGGATCTCAAAAAAGTGCTGCCATATGTTGATCTATTTTTGTACGATCTGAAAGTTATCGATGAAAAAAAGCACATAAAGCATACAGGGGTGTCAAACAGAATCATCAAGGAGAATTTGAAATTTCTCCTTTCGGAAAGAAAATCTTTGATAATACGTTTGCCCATTATACCATCTGTGAACGATTCTGACGAGGATATTCAGAAAACAATTGATTTTCTGAACGAATTAAGGTTCAGATCCGAAATAAATCTCCTGCCCTATCACAATGTGAACGAGAAATATGATGCTCTGTGGAAGATTTTCACTGGAACCAATGAGAAAATCAGCAAGGAAAGGTTGAACCTTATAAAGCAACTGTTCGAAAACAACGGTTTTAAGGTGAAAATAGGTGGATGAGCGTCATTTAAGTCAGATTTATTACAAAGGTTAAAGCGGGAAAAAAATCAAAGATATAAAACGTGACAATCCGATTTTGAACATATTTTCAAGAATACTGCTGAAAATAACCAGAAATCAATCCTTATTTTTATAAGAAGCGCCTTGAATCAGTTTAAATGTTGTGGTCTAATTTGTATGTACATATATGTATAAATATTGATATTCGCCAAATCGTTGTCTTGTTTTCTGATTGTTTTTTGGAGTTTATATCTGATTCAAACATCTTAAGGGGGTGATATTGTTCAAAAAGGTTTTGAGAAAACCTTTGTTGGAACTCATATGGGGAGGTGGATTAAATGGGTAAAAGATCATTTTTCCTGGTCGCTGTGCTGTTGATTTCTCTGATGGTTCTGGTAAGTGGAAAAGTTACTATTACATTCATGACGCCTCTTGCAGGTGAAGATGGTGCGTATATGGATAAAATCATACAGAAATTCAATGCCGAACATCCGGATATTGAAGTTGTGCATCTTGTTCTCGTTAACGACCTTGAGTACAAGACCAAGTTTTTCACAGGCGTGAGTACAAAACAGGCTCCGCAGGTTTTGTTTTGCCGTAAATACGTTATACCTGCGCTGATGGATCAGCTCAAGACTTTTACTGCAGAAGAGCTTGTTAAATACGGAATTGATGTAAACGATATCTATCCAGGACTGATTGAAGGCCTTGTGCAGGATGGAAAAATTTATGGATTTCCTCTCGATTGCTGGATTTTCTACTTGGCATACAATCGTGGTAATTTCGTCAAAGCCGGCCTCGATCCAAATAAACCACCAACAAACAGAGAAGAATTTTTAGCTGCACTGGAAGCTCTCAAAAAGGTCACACCAAAAGATGTCACTCCATACTATGAAAACCCAGGTTGGAGCTGGTTATGGGTACACTATCTGTGGCAATTTGGTGGAGACCTTTTAACGCCAGATTTCAAAAAACCAGCTTTTATGGAAGCTGGTGCGAAAGCACTCAGGTTCATGATGGAACTTCAGGACAAAGGGTATTTACCAAAAGCCAGTGTTGATCCAGGCCCAGTTTTTCTTGGTGGTCAATCGACATTTCTGATCACCGGAATTTGGACAGCTGCTGCTTTCAAAGAGGCTCTCGGTGAAAACTTTGGTGCCGCGCCAGCACCATTACTTGGTACTGAGAAAGCAGTCTTTGGTGGTTCACACGTTCTGGCTTTGACAAAAGTAATGGTGGAAGATCCAGAGGTATTAAAAGCAGCAATGACCTGGGTCAAATATCTCTGGGACCATGCCATAGAATGGTATGCAGCTGGTCAGACGCCAGCAAGAATATCAATTGCGCAGAGTCAGGAATTGAAAGAAAAACTTCCACACATCTACACCGTTGCACAGCAATTACCTTATGTTAAGACATTCCAGATGTTCCCATATATTTCAGAAATGCTTGATTCAATTGCAGTGTATCTGGAAGATGTACTGATAACAAGGAATATGACACCTGAGGATGCAATGGAAGCAGCTGCAGAAGAAGTCCAGGACATTATTGACGATTACTGGGCAGAGCGCGGCAAATAAATAAAAGGAGATGAGGGGAGGAGATGCAGCTTGATGAAACAAAAACTCTCCAGAAGGGTGCGTATGGGGGTTGGAGCTTATCTGTTTCTCCTCCCCCATCTTATCTTCTTTGCGCTATTTGTAGCAGCTCCTTTAATTTATGGTATGATTATGAGCTTCTATAATTGGAAACTAATTGGGGAAGCTCGATTTATTGGACTTGATAACTTTATTCGTGTGTGGAACGATTCGCGATTCTGGGCAACCGTGAAAAATACTGTTTTTTTTGCAGCGATAAGCGTGCCTGTAACGGTCGTTCTTGGTATTGTACTTGCTCTAATATTGAATCAGAAAATGTATGGAAAACTCTGGCCACTTGTCGCTTTTGTTTCACCGGCTTTTTTTGGCTCGATTGGAATTTTGTTTTCATGGGACTGGATTTTAGGATCGCAACCTGCCGCATTAGCAAATTATTACCTGGGAAAACTCGGCGTAATAAAAGAACCTATGTCATGGTTTGCAACTTCTGCCATGGCCTGGGCCTGGATAATTGTAATTACGGCATGGTGGATAGTTGGTTTCAGCGTTTTGTTGTATCTTGGTGCTTTGCAGAGAATACCACCAGAACAATATGAAGCTGCAAAATTGGATGGAGCAGGACCTTTTAAAAGATTTTTTCATATCACGTTACCATGGCTGAAAAATGTACTGTTTTTTGATGTGGTCAGGCACGTGATACTGGCTTTCGGCCTTTTTGATCAGGTTTATATATTGACTGCAGGAGGTCCGGCTGGTAGCACACGAACGATGGTTTATTACCTTTACTTGGTTGGTTTTGAAAGACAGCAATTGGGAAGAGCTGCTGCAATATCCTGGTATATATTCATAGTCGTTATCATATTTGGCCTGATCCAGCTTGCACTTCTAACAAGATCAATCAGAACAGCGGAGGTGGAATAATATGCCACGCCGTATACCAAAAAAATTAAGAAGACGCATCAAAACTACGTTATTCACAGTGTGCATATGGGTACTTGGTATTTTCTGGTTTGCACCCATCTTTTGGATGCTGAGCACTTCACTTAAACCAACAAATACAGCTGTTACCGAACAAATTCCTCACTGGATACCGCAACCATTTACTGTTGAAAATTTTGAAAATGTTTTTCAGGCTGCAAGTGGTATAAATGTAAGTCGTGCTTTACTCAATAGTTTGATCGTAGCCATACTTGCTACGATTGCTGGTCTTGTAGTGGCTACTCCAGCCGCGTATGCTCTTGCCCGCCTGAAATTTCCGGGCCAGAAAGTCATTTTTTGGATGTATGTAGCCATATTGGCTTTTCCTTCGGTGCTATTTCTGGTTCCGAACTTTTACATAGTGAACCGTCTCGGAATGATGGATTCTTTTGCGGCTTTGATTTTACCTGGACTGGGAGGAACTTTCGGTGTATTTTTGCTCAGGCAGTATATGCTTGGAGTTCCCAGAGAAATAGAGGAGTCAGCATTGATTGATGGATGCAACCGATTTAGAATATTGATAAGCATAGTTATACCTTTGATCAGGCCTGCTCTGGTTACCCTTGGTCTCATGACTTTCCTTGGTTCCTGGAACAGTTTTCTTTGGCCATTAATTGTGCTTACCACATCGAGTAAGTTTACTTTGCCCATAGCACTTGTTCGTTTTAGTGCTGGCTGGGGAGACCCATACAGAGGGATAGGTACAACCATGGCTGCTGCATTTATATCTGTTGCACCTGTGCTGATTATCTTTGTTTTATTTTATAGATACCTGATACGTGGAATTTCCCTTGGTGCTATTGGAAAGGGGTGAAATGGTTGAAATTTGCTGGTTTCACATTATGTATTTTTCTGCAGGGAATATTGTTATTTGCAAATTCATTGAACATAGATTTAAGCAGATACAATGAGCTTATTGAATCTACAAGAAAAATACCTGTTACCATTCATATAATTGATTTTGATGGCAGACCTCTCAGCAACGTTGATGTTCATATAGAACAAAAAACACATCAATTCTTTTTTGGAAATGCTCCTGAGTATCTAATTTTTGCCTATGCACGTTTTAATTATATGCGGGGTAGAAGATTTGGAATAACGCCTATATCTGCAGAGAAACTGGAACAATACAAATCCCTATATGCAGATCTTTTCAACTATGCTACCGTTCCTTCTTTTTACTGGGCAGATTACGAACCAAGAAAAAATACTCTACCCTTGCTGGATGCAAGTAAGCAAATCATAGAATGGTTAAATGAGAGTGGTATCACAGTAAAGGGGCATACCCTTGCCTGGGGAAATTCACCCGGCGTAGGCGTTCCTGGATGGGTCAGATCTATAGGAGAATCTGGAAATTGGCAGGAAGTCAAAGTTTTGTTAATGGAGAGAATTAAAAGGGAAATTAATGAATTTAAGAGTATGGTGCAGATGTGGGATATTGTCAACGAACCAATTGTTCAAGAATGGTTCAACGGTATTGGCGATGACTACATCTTTGAGGCCTACAAATTGGCCAGAGAGATTGACCCCGATGCAAAACTGGTTTTAAATGAATTCGGAGTGCTTACAAATAAAAACATAAGAAATAGATTTATAAATCTTGCAAAACGCCTCATAGAAAACGATGCTCCTATAGATATAATCGGGATTGAAGCGCATATTTTCACTGGAGAGGATTTAAAAACACAACTTGCAAACCTCGATGGCATATATGCTGCACTTGATGAAATAGCCGAACTTGGTAAACCCATCCATATAACAGAGTTTCAAATACCCCTACCAGCAATTGTGGAAGCTTTTCAAGTAGATACAGAAACAGCTGAAAAGCTTCAAGCAGAAATTGCCCAGGTTTTTTACACTGTTTTCTTCAGCCATCCTGCTGTTGAAGCAATTATCTACTGGAATTTCTACAGAGCCTGGCAGTCTGGTAGTGGATTCTTAAGAGATGATTTTACAGTAAAACCAATCTACTATATTCTTAAAGAATTGATCCAGGAAAAATGGAGAACTTCACTTAATTTAACCACAAACATCGATGGAAGTCTGAATTTTCGGGGATTTTCAGGGGATTATGAAATTAAAGTAAGAGCTGCAAATAAAGAAAAAACCTTCAAAGTCAAAGTAGGCAAAGAAGCCTGTGAACTCATTTTGAAAATAAATGGTGATCAAGAATGAGAAGACTATTCTGTTTTTTCGCAATAGCTGTTTCCATATTTGTTTTTTCGGTTGATTATGAGCTATTCATTGACCTCGATAGAAAAGGTCCCCAAATAAGCCCGGCTCTTTACGGAATTTTTATAGAAGATATCAATCACGGCATCGATGGTGGACTTTATTCTGAACTTGTTAGAAATCGTTCGTTTGAACACACAAACCCTTTAGAAGGGTGGTTAATTAATATCGAAGGTCAGGCTAATGCAGTAATTGAAAGCGTTGATCCAATTGGTGAACAAAATAAAAATTATATGAAAATATCTATCCGGGATGAGAAATCAAAGGTCATCCTTTCAAACGCAGGATATGATGGTTTTTCACTTGAAAAGAATAAAAATTATCTATTTTCGGTATTTGCAAAAGGCAGGTCAAAATTGAATATTATTCTTCACAACGCAGGTATTATTTATGCAAATGTTTGCTTGGAAATCGATAGCAACAATTGGAGAAAATATGAACTTGAGCTTTTTCCTGCCGAAAAATGCGAGAATGCGGTATTCTCAATCGAGATAAATGAGCCATCTGATGTATCCTTAGATATGATTTCTTTGATTTCACCAAATTCGTGGAATAAAATCATGAGGAATGATTTAGTTGAGATGCTCCAAAATCTTCAACCAGGTTTCATGAGATTTCCAGGTGGTTGTCTGGTTGAGGGATACAATTTGGAGAATGCATATAGATGGAAAGATACTATTGGCCCTGTTGAATACAGAAAAACAAAGGCCAATTTATGGGGATATTATCAATCCTATGGCGTAGGCTTTCATGAATATTTTCTTTTATGTGAACATCTATCCTCTGAACCTGTCCCGGTAGTTAATGCAGGTATATCTTGTCAGGTGCGTGGAGCACAATTTTGCCCTGTAGATCAAATTGATGAGTGGGTTCAGGACGCTCTGGACCTCATTGAGTATGCTAACGGATCAACATCAACTGTTTGGGGTAACAAAAGAATGATAAACGGTCATGAAAAACCTTTCAATCTTAAATATCTTGGCATTGGAAACGAAAATTGGGGTGAGGAATATCAAAATCGTTTCAAGATTTTTCAACAAGTTATAAAGGAAAAATACCCTGATATTAAACTGATTTTCTCGTGCCCTCCCGAGTACGAAGGTCCAATATTTGACGAGGCAATTACATGGGCGAAATCGAATGGTATTCAAATAATAGACGAACACATATACGCTCCTTTTGAGTGGTTTCTTGCAAATGCTGATCGTTATGATAGTTACGACAGAAACGGACCCAAAGTCATGATCGGAGAATATGCATGTCACGTATCTGGTAGAAGAAACAATCTTCAGGCCGCTCTTGCTGAAGCTGCCTTTATGACTGGCTTAGAAAGAAACAGCGATGTGGTGGTTATGGCTTCTTATGCTCCTCTGTTCAATAGAGTGGGGTGGTCACAATGGACACCTGATTTGATCTGGTTTGATGCTTCTCGTGTATATGGTACACCGAGTTACTATGTTCAGAAAATGTTCAGCACCAATCCCGGCGATGTAATAATTTACTCTATATTGAGCCCTGAAGATCAACCAATTATATCTGGTATGGCAGGGCTTGGCAGCTGGAAGACACAGGTGGAGTTCGATCATATAAAGATCAGCAATTTTGAAAAGATTCTTTTATATGACGATTTCGCAAAAAATGAGAAAACATGGCAATCTTACAGAGGTATCTGGAAAATAGACAATGGCGTTTTGAAGCAGACAAGCTTGGGAGAAGATCGGCGTGCTTATTTTGGTGAAAAGAACTGGACAGATTACGCAATCGAGGTACGGGCAAGGAAGATTTCTGGGACTGAAGGTTTTCTTGTGTTTTTTGGTGTAAAAGATGATCAGAATTATTATTGCTGGAATATTGGAGGCTGGAACAACAGTATTTCTGCGGTACAAAAATCTATAAATGGTGAAAAAATGATTTTGGCAGGAACAAAGCCTTTAAAGATAGACACAAATAAATGGTACGACATCAGAATAGAGTTAAATGGCGAAAATATTAAGTGCTATCTAAATAGGCAACTTATCCATGACATAAATGATTTCTATCAATACAAACCTTTATACCAGGTTTGCAGCTACGATTATGAATCTGGAGATATTATTTTAAAGGTTGTTAATCCATGGCCAAATGATAAAACAGTCAAAATAGAATTCAATAGAAAAATAAATCTGCATCACACTCGCACCATAACAATAACTTCAAACAGCTATGCAGATGAGAATTCTTTTATTACGCCTGAAAATGTTTTTCCATATGCATTCATCAGTGAACCGGAAAATCCTTTTATATACATATTTAAGAAATACTCTGTAACAATTTTGAGGATGAATGTCAACGATAATCAGTAATTTTTTATTTTTCGAGGAGGTAAGAATATGCAGGGCTATGTGAAGGTGTCGAATGTAAAAACCGCCAGGATTAGTGACATGGTCTATGGGCATTTCATCGAACATCTTGGTAGATGTATTTACGGTGGAATCTATGAAAGAGGTTCTCCATTGTCAGATCAGAGAGGTTTTCGGAAAGACGTACTTGAAGCTGTGAAAAAAATCAAATGTCCAATTCTAAGATGGCCCGGCGGGAATTTTGCTTCTGCTTATCATTGGAAAGATGGTATTGGACCTGTTGAAAAAAGGCCGAAACTTTTAAATTACATCTGGGGAGGGATTGAAACAAATGAATTTGGTACAGATGAATTTATTGAATATTGCAGAGAGGCAGGTGCTGAGCCTTATCTTTCCGTAAGTCTGGGCACAGGTACACTTGATGAAGCCCTTCAGTGGTTAGAGTACTGTAATCTTGACACACCAACTAAATATGCTACTCTCAGAAAACAGTCTGGTCATGAAAAACCTTACAATGTCAAGTATTGGGGTATTGGAAATGAAGTGTATGGTCCATGGCAAGTTGGTCATTGCAGCGCTTCTGAATATGCAGAAAAACTCAGACAGTTTGCACAGTTTATGAAAGGCATCGATCCATCGATAAAGATCATAGCTGTCGGGGCAGATGATCCAGAGTGGGATATGACCGTGTTAAAACACGCCGGGAAAGTTATCGATTACATATCGATTCATCAATACCACGGCTCAGAAGATCACTACGAAACCATTTCTTCAGTTTATTATATTGAGGAAAGATTGAAACTCCTGCGAAGTCTAATAAAACATCTCAAACTCGATCACGTAAAGATTGCATTTGATGAATGGAACGTCTGGTACCAGACCATTCCCGAAAAAGAAATGGCTGAACAGGGAATTGTAACTCTTGAAGAGTCATACGCTTTGAAAGATGCTCTGTTTGCAGCAGGTGTTTTTTGCGTGATGCACAGAATGAGTGATATTGTTGAAATTGCAAACGTAGCACAGATGGTAAATGCCCTTGGAATTATCAAAACAAATAAAACTTCACTTGTTTTAACGCCTATATACCATGTTTTTGATTTGTTTGTGAATCATACAGGTCGTACACGCCTTGATATGAAGCTTGCCTGTGATACATATTCTATAAAGGCAAAAAGTTTCTTTGAGGGCCGTATTTCTTTCAGTTTAGAAAATGTTCCATATATAGATGGCTCAGCAACCTATGATGAAAGAACAAAAACAGTTTCACTTGCACTGGTAAATTACAAAGATGGCACGGTAAAAGTCACTGTGGATTTAAGCGACTTCAAAACTCTCTCGACACAGGCTGTTGTTCACGAACTTACTGGACCTGATGCTTTTTCAAAAAACGATTTTGAAAACCCAAATATCGTAAGACCTTCACAGAAAATTATTCAGCTTGCCGGGAAGGTTTTTGACATCGAGTTGCAGAGGCTTTCTTTAACGATTTTAGAAATAAAGATTGAATAGTTGTAAAAATAATTCAGAAGTGGTAAAAAATAATTGAGAACCACAAATTTATAACAAATTCAGGAGGGATGATAAAATGAAGCATTTAAGGCAGATGACAGTTGGATTGATTGCGGCTAACAGAGGTTTTTTTCCCGGCTGGTTAGTTGAAGAAGGAAAGAAAGCTTTTTTGAATGTTCTTGAATCAATGAATGTAAGAGTCATAACGCTTACAGAAAAAGATACTAGATATGGAGCAGTTGAAAACTTGCAAGACGCTGAAAAATGTGCAAATCTTTTCAAACAACACGCAGAAGAGATCGATGGCATCATTGTGACTCTTCCAAATTTTGGCGATGAACGATCTGCCGCAACAGCCATAAGATTGTCTGGATTGAATGTTCCTGTTTTGGTGCATGCCTTTCCAGACGAAACAGATAAACTCGATTTGAAGCACAGACGGGATTCTTTCTGCGGGAAAATATCTCTGTGCAATAATCTTGTCCAGTATCATATACCATTTACAGACACAACCTACCATACAGAAGCATTAGACAGTGAACAGTTCAGGAAAGATCTCCAGGATTTTCTGGCTGTTTGCAGAGTAGTCAAAGGTGTCAGAAATCTGAAAATAGGGGCTGTTGGTACAAGGCCTGCAGCTTTCAACACGGTGCGTTTCAGTGAAAAGATTTTAGAAAGCTATGGCATTAGTGTAGAAACAATAGATCTTTCAGAAATTATAGCGCGCGCAAACAGTTTTGATTCAAATTCACTCGAATACAAAGAGCATCTGCAAAAATTGAAGGATACTTTCAAACCAGGTAATGTTCCAGAAAAATCTCTTGACAGAATGGCAAGGTTGTCTGCAACACTGAATGAATGGATAGAACAAAACCACATCGATGCAGTTGCCATCCAGTGCTGGACAGCATTGGAAGCGCTTTATGGAATAGTTCCATGTGCCGTCATGAGCATGCTCTCTGAATCGCTTACGCCCAGTGCGTGCGAAACAGATGTAATGGGCGCTCTTTCAATGTACATACTTCAACTTGCATCAAATAAGCCATCTGCTTTGATGGACTGGAATAACAATTTCAACGACGAAGAAGACAAAGCAATAATGTTCCATTGCAGTAATTTCCCGGTTTCTTTCTTTGAAAGTTGCCAGATGTCCTATCAAGATATTATTGCAGGAACAGTTGGAAAAGAAAATACGTATGGTACCTGTGTGGGAAGAGTTTCTCCGGGTCCAGCAACCTTTTTAAGACTCTCTACTTTTGATAACGAAGGCATAATTGCCGGCGTTATAGCAGAAGGCAGATTCACAGAAGACAATGTTAAAACCTTTGGTGGTTATGGTGTTGTGGAGATTCCAAATCTGCAGAGTCTTTTGAAGACAATAACACAAAATGGTTTTGAACACCATGTGGCAGTTAGCAAAAGCAACGTAGGTTATATAGTTCAAGAAGCACTCGAAAAATATCTTGGCTGGGAGATTATTTCATATCAGTGCAGTTGCAAACATTAAGAATGGGGGATGAAAGATGTATTTGATAGGTTGCGACATAGGAACACAAAACACAAAGAGCGTTCTTGTGGATGAGAATGGCGTGGTAATCTGTGAAGCAACAAGAGAATACGAAGTGAACACACCCAGACCAAACTGGGCTGAACAATGGCCAGATATCTGGGTAAAAGCCGCTTTTGAAACTATAAAAGAAGTGGTAGAAAAATCAAATGTAGCAAAAAAAGAAATAGCTGGTGTTGCTGTTAGTGGCTTATATGGTGGTGCAGGTATACCTGTAGATAGAGATGTAAAGCCACTTTACCCCTGTTTGATCTGGATGGATAGAAGAGCTGTGAAAGAAACCGAATGGGTAAAAAAGAATATCCCAAGAGAAGAGATTTTTTCAATAACGGGAAATTACGTTGACTCATATTTCGGATTTCCGAAGATGATGTGGATAAAAAACAATGTTCCTGAGGTTTGGAAAAAAATATACAAATTCATATCACCAAAAGATTATGTGATTTATCAAATAACTGGTAGAATAGTGATCGACTATTCATCTGCAGGAAATCTCGGAGGAGTTTTTGATCTGAAAAACCTCACCTGGTCAAAACACATGTGCGAAATTCTTGGCATACCTATTGAATATCTTCCTGAAAAAATTGTCAAGTCATCAGATGTGGTTGGTAGTGTCACTAAGGAAGCATCGCAGTACTGCGGTTTATTGGAAGGCACTCCCGTTGTGGCTGGCGGCATAGACGCACCTGTAGCCCAGCTTTCTGCAGGTGCACTCAACGAAGGAGAGCACGTGGCAATGGTGGGCACTTCTACCTGCTGGGGGACGGTACATGACGGCAGTAAGCTCGCACCACAACTTGTCAATTACCCATATGTAGTTTACGATACAGAAAGGATCTATACTTTTGGTGGCTCGGCAACAACAGGCGCTCTCGCAAGATGGTTCAAAGAGCAATTTGGTGAATCAGAAACGGCTGTGGCAGAGAGGATGAACACATCGCCCTATCAGCTGTTTGATAAAGAAGTTGAAAAAATTGCACCAGGTAGCGATGGCATAATCGTACTTCCATATTTCATGGGTGAAAGATCACCAATCTGGGACCCATTTGCAAAAGGTGTATTTTTTGGCCTGAGTTTGTACCACAGCAGATCACACATATACAGAGCACTCATGGAAGGTGGAGCATATGCGCTGAGACACAATATGGAAGAGGGCATCAAAGCTGGTCTGAAATTAGACGACGAATGCTGGATCGTGGGTGGAGTTGCAAAATCAAATCTTTGGGTGAAAATCTTCGCAGATGTTACAGGTTTTAAGATGAGGCAGGTTGCAAGTTTAGTAGAAGCTCCTTTTGGCGATGCGTTCCTGGCAGGCCTTGGAACAGGCGTGATAGACAGACCGGAGGCAATTAAAAACTGGGTAAAATACAGAGAAAGTATTTCTCCTGACAAATCTAACAAACAGGTTTATGACAAATATTACCAGATCTTCAGAAAACTCTATGAAAATACAGCAGATTTGATGAAATCATTATGAAAATGGGGCAAGAGCCCCATTTTCGTGTTAGTTCAATGTTTGTATTCTCCATTCAATTCCACTTGGAGTTCGCATTCAAAGGTTCTGTTCCAAGGTAGCTTAAAATCTTTGAGTTCAATTTTATGAATGACAAAAATGCAAGATTTCTGTTTACACACACAAATGTTTTCATTAAAATATTTCTCTAAGAATTTATTACAACAGGGCTTAAAAACTTCATCGACGAATCTTCTGTATGTTTTTGACTTCTCAGAAACGTCATATATATTTTCTCCATTTTTCATTAACTCTCTTTCAAGCCATTCTCTCCAAACACCCTGATAAAAATGATCATCCAGAAGTCTTTCGAGGTAAAATTTAAATAAACCTATCTTATCTTTATTTGGTGCCTCTGCTATTTCTGCAAGTATTGTTCCCAAACTGTTTGAAGCTGTGTTCCAGGCAGAATATCCCTTTATTGAGCTGCCTCCGATTGCCAGAGCATCGTTAACAAAGTCGGGGTTAGATCCATTTGCTTTGAAGACATCAAGTATATAGATCTTTTTTCCAGTTTTCTTAAGTTTTTCAATGATTTTCAAGCTTCTCTCTTTGCTATTACCACTGATGAGTACCACATTTTCAGCATTTTCACTCACATTGAAACCAGTCAATCTCAGATGAGAATTTACGTTCTCCAGAAATTTCCTATCTTCGTAATCCATTATCTTAACTTTGGTTTCCTCACTATCGTATATCACATTGATAGTACCTTTGTTAAACGTTCTGATTAACAAATTCTGTAAAGCTTCATCTGCCCCGTTATGTATAAAACACTTGTCTTCAATTCCATATTCAGTAATTTTTTGCTTTAAAGCTTCCTCTTCTCTCTCATGAGGACCCCCTGGAAAAGTATCTTCAACGGAGAACACTATTAAATCAACTATGCCTTTCTTTACCAATTCAAGACATTTCAGGTTTATTTTATGATTCCTTTCTCTTGATTTCCAGTAATTTTCAATATAGCCTCTTGGAAAGTTTTTTTCTACCTTTTTTGCTTGCTCGGGGTTCGTTTTGAAAATTCTCAAATATGTGTTCATTTTCTCCCAGCACTCGTACGAACTTTCTGAAAAGACAGATGTTGATGCTCTTCTTATTATTGATGAAAGTTGTATGTTGCTATTCGGATTGAGTTTTTTGATAATCTTCAAAACTGATAATCTCTTTTCTGCCTCTTCAAAAGTTGTCCAATTTTCCCTTGATGCTATCAATCCTCCATAGCAAAGCATATCAGTTGAGATTATGTATAAATCTGCTCTTTGTCTAAGCAACCACTCAATCAGCAAGTTTATATCACCTGGTGTTCTATAAAAACCAAGAATATTTTTTGGAGGAAGTGTTACATCCAATTTGTATATATTTGCAAGATCAATTAAGAAACGATAATTTGGTGGCCTGTTATCCATAGGTAGTATGATTATTTTCAAAGTATACCTCCCATCCTTTTAATTTCACCTTGTAATTCTTGGTATCTTACATCTCTGATATTGCAATTTTCTCTTACGGCTATCGCGGCACAAATGCCAGCTGCTAAACCGATAGAAGCAGCAAGAGGACTCGTTCTAATTGCGGAGAAAGCTAAATGATCCGCGCTTATGTTTCTACCTGATAGTAAAACGTTATTCAACCCTTGTGGGAAAAGTGATCTTAGAGGGATTTGATATTCTCCCGGATAAGGAATTTTAATTGTTTTCAGCCCACTAGAATTCGGTGAATGTAAATCCACAGGGTAAGCTCCTATGGCTATTTTGTCTTGAAAATCTCTTGTCTCAAGTAAATCTTTAATTGTTAACTGGTAATCTCCAATTATATGACTGGTTTCTCTTATGCCTATCGTGCATCCCACTTGTTCTAATTTTGCACTTTCAAAACCAGGTATCTCATTATTGAGAAATTCCA
The DNA here is from genome assembly GCF_000504085.1 of Pseudothermotoga elfii DSM 9442 = NBRC 107921. Classification (NCBI taxonomy): domain Bacteria; kingdom Thermotogati; phylum Thermotogota; class Thermotogae; order Thermotogales; family Thermotogaceae; genus Pseudothermotoga; species Pseudothermotoga elfii. Next base: position 1,224,493 of record NC_022792.1, read on the forward strand.
AAAAGTTCCATATATCAAGGCTTGCACAGCTTTGAGCTCTGGTTAACTCCATTGGATCTGCCGCATATCCAGGATATCGAGTTGTATTCATGAAGACCTCGTCTTCTCTGAAAGGTACCTCAAAAAATAAGAGCCTATCACGTTTGAATCTCACATTATATTTTTCAAGTTTTTTCATGTGATCGAAGAATCCAGAAACAGCCAGATAAGAAAAATCTGGACTATTTGCAAGAGTAAACTGCTCAGGATTCGTCTGTATGTAACTGATTATTTCTTTCTTATTTACCCTGCTCAACTTCATTATCAGAGTCATAGGCTGGCATCTTTTTCTATCGTTATTTCCTTCCACATATGGGGCACCAGCTTTTATGCAAAAATTTCCATCTCCTGTCGAGTCTATGTAAATTTTTCCGTTTAAATTTATCTTTTTTTGCATTGTTGCTACTTCTATCTGAGTTACTGTTCCATTTTTTGTTTTAACATCACTAACGAGACATCCAAATAAATAATCAACGTTCTCCTGATGCAACATGTTTATCAGCACTGTTTTAAGTTTTTCCGGTTCAAACGGCGTTATGGTTTTTACAAAACCTATAGGGTCCTTTATATGTCCATAACTTCCTTTGATCTTTACTAATCTATCCACTATCTCTTGAGCAATAGCACCAGCTATCTGCCTCAGAGGTGAATGAAAAGTCATCATGGGATTAACCAAAGCATTCGTTAGTACACCGCCGAGAGCCATATCTTTTTCTAAAAGTAAAACGGAAACACCCATACGCTTTGCTGCAACAGCACTGCAAACGCCCGCAATTCCTCCACCTACTACTATTACATCGTAATCTGGCATAACTGCTTTCCTCCTCGGATAAGTATTATTTAATTCCTGAGCTTAAAGATATATCCGTAAAGTATTTTTGAAAAACGAAGAATACTATCACAATCGGGATTATACTCACTGTTGTTGCAGCCATAAGAGGTCCCCAATCTACTGTGTACCTGCTTTTAAAAGTTTCCAAACCTAGTTGAATGGTTCTCATATTGCTATCACTTGTTACAACCAAAGGCCAGAGAAAATCATCCCAAGCTTGTGTGAAAGTAAATATTGCAAGTGCGGCTAATGAGGGTTTTCCTAATGGCAAGAAGATTTTTGTAAATATTCTAAGCTCGCTTGCACCATCTATTCTGGCAGCTTCCATCAATTCTCGTGGAAATTGCATATAAAACTGCCTCATAACAAACACACCAAAAGCACTCATTATATGAGGTATCATAAGTCCAAAATAAGTATTAAGTAAACCTGTGCCGCCTCTGCCAAATATGTCATTTCCGCCGACAAGAGGGAACGATTTGACCAATAGAAACGTTGGAACGAGTGTAATCTGTATAGGAACCATCATGGTACTCAGCAAAATGAGAAAAAGAATATTTTTAAAAGGAAACTCAAGTTTTGCAAAAGCATAACCTGCGACTGAACAAAATATGAGATTTATGATTGCAGATGATAAAGCAACAATGAAACTATTCAAAAAGTATCTACCAAAACTTCGTGTCATAATTGCATTTTGATAGTGCTCAAAAGTCGGAGTTTTTGGTAAGAACGTGGGAGGCCATAAGAAAATCTCCTCATTGGATTTCACAGATGAGGTGATCATCCAAAAAAAAGGGAATCCCATTATAATAGCAGTGAAAACCAATAACATTATTGTCCATACTCTTCTGCTCTTCACACTTACACCTCTTTTCTCTTTCCCCACATAAAACTAAAAATGGAAAGAACCATTATGATGATGCCTAAAATAAATGACATTGCACTGGCATATCCCATGTTCATGTAGTCAAAAGCTGTTCTGTATACAAGTAATCCTACTGTCGTAGTGGACTGTAATGGTCCTCCACCGGTCATAACGTAAACTTCTGTAAAAGTCTGCAAAGTGCTTGCAAGACCAACTATTAGAACATATATATGAACGGGTCTTAGAAGTGGAAGTGTGATTTTCAAGAATCTTTTGAATTTTGTCGCGCCATCTATCGAAGCAGCTTCATAAAGGAATTTGGGAATTCCTTGAAGACCTGCAAGATAAATAAGCATATTCCAGCCGACCCCGCGCCATACTCTCATCACTACCAGTGAATGTAACGCCCATTTCGTATCCTTTAAGAAATTAATAGGTTGTATGTTGAAAAGCGAAAGTAAATAATTAAGAATACCAAATTGTGCATCATAAAGCCATATCCAGATCATACTTGCAGCTACCATTGGGGTTATTACCGGCAGATAGTAAATTGCTCTGAATATACCAACTCCTCTAATACTATTATTTACGAGAAGAGCGAGTAGTAAAGAAATGATCATATTCAGTGGCAATACTTCTGCGGAAAACTGAGAGGTTTTGAGAACAGCATTCCAGAATTCGGAATCTGTTAGTGCTCTTAGGTAATTGGAAATTCCTACAAAATTAGCTTTTCCAAATCCCGAGAAATCGGTGAAACTGAGATAAAGCGAAGCAAAGATTGGTACTATTCTGAATATCATATTGTATATGAAAACAGGTGCAATAAGTAAAAAGGCAGTAAAGATTATCCGCTTCTGCAATGTGTGCAATTTTCTTTTCCCGGTCACTTTTTATCACCTCAAAGAAAACTTGCCGATCCCGTTAAGGATCGGCAAAGCAAATCTTATTTGAGTTTTTTGATTTCCTCTGCAGCTTTATCAAGGGCTTCTTTTGGATTCACAACTCCTCTAATTGCCTGTTCCAAGTACTTAGATAGAATATCCCTTGCTTGTACCCAGAATGGCACGTTTGGATTTCCAAATGCATATTTTGTACCAAGCACAAACATTTTGATTACAGGGTCAGAAGACACAAAGCTCGCCTCAGCTGCAGATTGCCTTGGTGGGATACCACCCAGTGAGCTATTGATTTTAATTATGGAATCTTTTGATGTCAAATGAGAAAGAACTTTAATTGTGGAGTCAAGATTTTTTGTTGTGCGTGAAACCATAAAACCAGCAAATGAGTAAAACGCAGCTTTGGTATATCTTGCTGGTGAAAGACACAGCTGTATGTTGTCAAAGGCATCAGGTGCATACTTTTTAAATGCACTCATGGATTCGGAGGTTACAAATGCCATCGCGGCTGTCCCTGCTGCTATTGGTTCAAGGTTTCCAACTGCAGAGAGTCCATATTCCGAAGTAACTTTGTGTTTTCGTATAAGATCTACATAAAATTGAAGGGCCTCAGTGCCTTCTGGTCCGTTAAATATTGGATTAAATTCTTCATCAAAGAGCCTGCCACCATTCGCAATTAAGAACATTGTCCATACTTGTTGCAAATCGATTCCTGAGACTGGGAGGTCTAAGCCCGCAATTTTTAATCTCGAACCTTGCCATTCTGTGGTGGCAACTGCAAAGGCTTTAAGTTGCTCCCAAGTAACAGGAGGTTCATTAGGATCTAAACCTGCTCTCTTGAAAAAGTCTTTTCTGTAAGCAAGAAGCCTTCCAGAGCCAAAAACAGGTATAAAGTATGTCTTTCCTTTGTAAGTCCCCACATTCAAAGCTGTACCAAAGTCATCACTATTTTCGATTTGTGAGAGATACTCATCCAGTGGAAGAATCAATTCCTTCTCAGCAAACCCAGCCACTGCAGCCTGGCCATGCATGAATATGTCAGGACCTATACCACCAGCGAAAGCGGTCATCAGTTTTGTAGAAAGCTCTCCCCATGGCACAAAATCAACTACCATGTCTATATCTGGATTTTTTTCCTCAAATTCTGGTACTATTTGTGACTCGACAACATCCATAAAACTTTTCGTTGTACCTGCAAACCATACGGTAACTTTCTCTTTCGAAATTCCTGTCACAAGTGCCAGAACTAGAAACAAGGAAACAACTACTTTTTTCATAATTATCCCTCCTTTTGGATAAAAATATATATTCAAAAATCATCCATGAATGACTTTTCCATACTCTCTTACAGCCTTGCTGAAATCTCTTAAATTAACTCCTGTTACTATAGGGCCTATTATTATTCCCCGAAATCCCATTTCTAAAAGCCTTTCACATTCCGTTGATGATATTTTCTTTTGAGTGGGCACAAAAGCAGGTAGTTCAGTCATGCTAAGAATTTCTTTGTATTTTGTGATATCGAGGAGTGTAAGAGGTTTTCCATAATCACTTGGGTTTATGATGGAAACTTCCACAGCATCAGCACCTATCAAAACAAGATGTTTGACCATATAAAGTTCATACGTATAATTGAGTGCTAACATTTTTGCCATATTACTGTTAAGCAGATATAGTGGAGCATAGTCTATATAAACGTCGAAAAACGAGAAACCTGAATCTTCCATTTCCTTAATTTCAGAAGGAGAGGCCATTGTTTCTGTACCAGGGACAATGCCCATACAACAGTTTAATTCCTTTATTTTTTCAACCTCAGATTTTATTGCCTTCCATGAAGTATGGATTTGACCAGTTACTCTGTGTTTGAGATTTACGTGCAGCTTGATAGCATCAGCACCATTATCAATTGCTGCTCTCGCATAATCCAAAGAATTCTCAGGAAGGCTCACAATAAGAAGTGGTTTTTCTGAAGATAAAAGCTCATGAAAATTCAACATAAATCACCCCTGACCAAAGTCTCCCCATTTATTACTGTGGGCTCGACAAAGACAACCCCTTTAGCTTCAGTATTGCCATCAAGTAGTTCGCGTAGCATCAGAAAAGCAATTTTCCCTAATAAATATGGATTGAGCGAAACAGTAGAAATCTTAGGAGTGATGTGTTTGCAAAAACTCAATCCCCCAAAGCCAAGCAATCCTACTTCCTTAGGGACTTTGAATTTTAAAACATTCAGTTCTTCGAGGGCACCTTTTGCAAGCCAATCAGTAGTACAAAAAAGAGCTGTTCTGTAAGATCTCAGAAATTTTTCATGTTCTAAAACAGCCTTTTTGCCTGCCTTCTCGTCGAATTCTTCAAGCTCTATTATCTTAATATCATCAGTGCTTTTTCCTCTTTCTTTAAAGGATTTCAGAAAACCTTCTACTCTGTCGGAAAAGGTGGAAATAGATCTTGGACCAGTTATAACACACACTTTCTCATAATAAGTTTTTAGAATCTCGACTCCCGCTAAGTATCCTCCACGAATATTGTCATTATTCACTGATGGAAAGGATTCAAGTCCGTCATATTTGCCTATAAGTACAACTGGAAGCTCTATTTTGAGGAGAAAATTTTTCATGGACTCTGGCATAGGGATACCGCCAGCAATTATTCCATCAACAAGATTTAGAGGCACAAGAGTGTTGTCGAACTCTTCAATTGATGAAACTGTTTGAACTAAGTAATGAAAATTCTCCTTAGTAGCGTTTTCGAGAATGCCTTTTTGAACTTTTGAAAAAAACTCATCACTTTCCATTGATTCATGAGGATTGGCAACGAGGAGCATTATTATTTTATCGTTTCCTATTTCAATACTGGTTTTGTAACCTAATTCGCGAGCAACCCTGAGGATCTCCCGTTTTGTCTTGTCGCTGATACGTGGATCATTTTTAAGCGCTCTGGAAACAGTTGAAATGGAAAATCCTGTAATCTTCGAAATATCTTTCAATGTTCCAGCCACAAAACATCCTCCTTGCAAATTATGCAAATAAATATCACTATAAGTATAACATATTTAGATCGAAAGTCAAGCAGCGCAAATATCAAAAACATCTGTTTTATTCGTTGAATAAAGCATATCATAGCTTGAAACAAGGAGAATTGAAATTACACATAATCAAAAAATGAGTTATGCAAAATATGCAAATTTATCAATGTTAAGTCAGAAGGTTCCACCTTCTGTAAGGTAGAGATGAATAGTTTAACAAAGACCTGAAAAAATTAATGGACATGATTTTATAATAAAGATGGTAAGAAAAGGCAAAGGTAATATTCAAGGTACAGTTTTTGGAGTAATAAAAAATATGGCGAAATGCCTCTCAAGGCATACGCGGCAAAAGGTGTATGTGAACCACCCTGCGAGAATGAGGCACCCAAAAAGTGCAAACTCCTCAGGAAGCCTCAACTTGTAGAAACGAGGGTAGTTCGCAATAAAGTATTTCAACTCTTATTCATCTTAGCATTGGTATCATGAAATATCTTTTCATTAGTTTCGAATTCTCAAAATCACGTTTCATCTAAACTGTTTGCTCAATACTAAAATTAACGACTCTCACAAAGTAGTTGGAAAACACCTCCAACTCACTTTTTATGTCTAATATACCGGCAAATTTGACAAAATGTGAAAAAATGGGGCTCTTGCCCCATTTTTTATTGTGTTTTATAAATACTCGTGTTTCAACAGTGCCTCAAAGTTTTTATTTAATATTTCACAAAATCACCGAAAACTATAAAAACAGCATTGGAATTGGATAAATTATAGCTTCAGTAGCACTGCCTGTATCATCGACAAATACCGCGAAGAAATAGCCATCATCATTAATTATCAGAAATGGTAATGAGAAAGAAGTTATTGTGCCATCTTCAGTCTCACCTTGAACAGTCATCATATAAGTCTTTTGGACAAAATCTGGTGGATTTGCCCAATTATAAGACAAAAGCTTGCTGTCAATTTCGCTGAGCCCTTTGAGCTCTACACTTGTAAGTGTAGAGGGCCAAATGAAATCGAAAAGAAAAATACCAAACACCTCTACCCCATCGATCACATCTGTATCTGAAGCATCTTGATCAGGAATATAAACGAATTGCTTGATCAACTGCATGAACTCTGTTGGGCTTGAATCTGGGTTAGGGATATCAGATTCGAAGGCATCTAAAACAGTATTTAGCAAATTTTCAGCCGTTTGGTTGACATCTGTAGCTGTTGGAGAAATAAGCCCACAACCTGCAAGTACGAATAAGCCCGCAATCAGAAAAGTTAGAAACACCATTTTCACACAACCACCCCCTTGTGCTTAATAAATGTTATCATTATTTCGAAATAATGTCAACTTACTTTTACTCTGACTATCTTTTTCTGAAGATCTTTTTTTCAAGATAATTTTTCAATCACAACTGTCACAGTTTGTAGACAACTATCACATAAGTCACAATCTGTGATGTTATAATTATACCTGGTGGTCAAATGAAAAAAGATGATATAAAACATATCCTGAAAGCACTTTTTGATGAACCCCTCTCCTCTAAGGATCTACTTGTTGACAGAGAAAAAGAAATAGATTCTCTCAATATGGTGTGCTCACTCCAGCCGGCGGGAGTTTATGGTGTGTGCGGCGAAACGGGTGTTGGAAAAACAACTGTGTTGAACTTCGTTAATCCCGATGAAGGAGAAAGGATTTATCTGAAGCTCACAGAAAAAGAGAGCAAGGAGATAATAATTGCCGATATGCTTTACAAACTCGCTATGGAAGTAAAGAAAAGCAAAGCCACAGAGCTTTCGAAAATTGCAAAGCAAGTGATTGATTTCGTTGTCGAAGAAAGAAGTGAAACCAGTTCTCTTGGAGCGGCTGGAGGAGTTTTTGTGACAGGAAATTTTTCTAAAAGCACAACTCGCACAAAGAAATTCAATATTTATCAAACTTATGAATTGTTTGATGAACTCCTTGAGGCTCTATTGAAAAAATACAATAAAGTCGTTTTGCTTATAGATGAACTGGATAAAGAAAAAAAGGAAGAAGTGCTTGTAATTCTCGATTCGCTCAAAACTGTTTTTGGTAAAAACGGACTATTGGTAATACTTTCTTTGCCATTTGCGATATACAGGGAATACGTGAGAGACAGATTGAGATGGAACGAATCTGGGAATTTAGAGAATATACTGAAAGACACATTTTTTATAGAGCCACTCGATGATAAACAAATACAGCAAATGATCTCAAAAAGGTTGATAGCTTATCCAGACTATTTCGATGGTGACGCTCTTTATGAAATAGCGAGATACAGTGATGGAAACCCAAGAGATGCCCTTTGGATTTCTCAACAGATCGTTCAGAATAATCTCGATAACGAAAGAATAACAGGACAAATAGCAAGAGAAACTATTAAAAAGATAGTCAAAAGATATTTTGGAAGTTCCTGGGAATTAACAGATCTTCAGAAGAAGGTGCTTCGTATAGTAGCGGACCACCAGGGAAGTAGAAATGCTATAGTAAAAGAACTCGAGAAAAAAAACGTAAAAAGGCAAACCGCCTATACTTATATAAACCGTCTGAAAGAAGATGGGCTGATAATTGAAAGAGATGAAAAATTAAGGGTTTCTGGGAAGATATTCTATTTGATCTCATCCTGATCTGTCACAACTGTCACAGTTTGTAGACAACTGTCACACAAGTCACATTATCCTCAAGAATATCCATGACATAATAAGGTGGGGTGAAACTGTGAAGAAATTACCGATAGGTATAAACGATTACAAACAGATCATAGAGGGTAATTACATATATGTAGACAAGACAAGATACCTGCATGAGATGGCAACGACAGGGATATATTATTTTCTCTCACGACCAAGGAGATTTGGGAAGAGTTTAACGGTCAGCACATTTTATTATCTATTCACAGGACAAAAAGAACTGTTCAAAGATACATGGATATACAACAACTGGGATTGGGAGAAAGAGAGATATCCTGTTGTTGTATTGGACATGAACAAAATAGACAGTACAGATCTTGAGACATTGAGAGAGAGTATTCAGATGATGTTATTAGATTACTCCAAGGAGTACGGTATAGAATTTCAGACCAAAACGATATCGAACAGGATACAGGAATTGATAAAAAACATTCACTTAAAGACATCAAAGCCTGTAGTTTTACTGATAGACGAATATGAGAAGCCGATATTGGATCACATAACAAACAAGGCAAAGATAGAAGAGATGAGGAATGAACTAAGGCAGTTTTATGGGAAGATAAAGAGTCTTGGCAGTTCGCTGAGGTTTGTATTCATAACAGGCATAACCAAATTCACAAAGATGGGTGTATTCAGCGCGTTGAATAATCTCACAGATATCACTTTCAGTGAATTTTATTCGCAGATGCTTGGATATACACAACGAGAAATAGAACACTATTTCAGTGAACACATAACAAAAGTGAGCAGAGAAATGAAGATGACAGAAAAAGAATACCTTGAAACCTTGAAAAGCTATTACGATGGTTTTTCTTTTGATGGTCTTCATCATGTATACAATCCCTATGCTGTATTACTTGCGCTGTACAACAAAAAATTTGCTTCATACTGGAACGAATCTGGAGCTCCACAGTTCATTTTCGAATATTTCAAAACTCACAAAGTTACAAGAGATGATCTGGTAGGGAAAATAGTTCCTGAAAGTGATTTTACTGACAAAGAAATAGAAGATACATCACCTGGTATCTTTCTAACTCAAGCGGGATATTTAACACTAACAAAGAGAGTATCACCAGATCCCAAGCAAGGACCGATGTACATATTGGGTATACCCAATATAGATGTAGAGGCAGGGTTAGATAAAGTATTGTTAGAAGCGAGATATGGCATGAACACAAGTGAAATAAACCAAAAGATATACATAATACGTGAATCAATGGCAAAAGAAGACGTAGAGCAATTGATGGGGGCGATACAATCAGCATTAGCAGAGATAAGTTATGATGTTATTGAAAGGATAAAACGATCAGGGAAAGAAGATAAAATAACCCAGCTTGAATCATTTTACCAGACATATATAAAGACCTTACTTGGTGTCGCTGGGTACAAAGTGATAGAAGAACAGATAACGAATACGGGAAGGGCAGACTTAGTGGTGAAAACCAACGGTACAGTGTACATATTCGAATTAAAAATAGACCAACCTGCGAGGAAAGCGATAGAACAGATAAGACAAAAAAGATACTATGAATCATACAGATACAAAAGATGTTATTTAGTGGGTATAAGTATCTCAAGTGAAGAAAGAAATATAAAAGAATGGAAATATGAAAGAGTCTGAGGAGTAAATTTTTGCTTCGTGTTAAGATAGACATGAGATTCTGTCTATAGAAGGTGATGTTAAATGAAACTCAAAGAGATGATTTTCATAGTAGAGGAAGATCCGGAGGGTGGATATAACGCCAGAGCTTTAGATTATAGTATTTTTACCGAATCAGACACCTTAGAAGCGCTCAAAGAGAATATAAAAGACGCTATAAATTGCCATTTTGAAAAAATTGATGACAGACCAGATATTATTCGACTCCACATTGTAAGAGAAGAAACATTTACATATGGCTAAACTTCCACGAAACCTTTCAGGTAGGGAGCTTGCCAAATTACTTAACGGGTATGGTTATGAGATCACAAGAAAGAGCGGCAGTCATCTGAGATTGTCCTCAAATATTATGGGTTATGAACATAGAATCACCATTCCAGATCATTCTTATCTCAAAATAGGTACCTTAAATAACAACATAGCAGAATATCTGAAAATACCCAAAGAGCGTTTGATAAATGAGCTTTTTAGCAAGTGAAACTCGTTGTACGTTCCTTTGGCAAAAATAAAATCAGAGGAGGTCTAAAGTGAAAAAACTACCAATAGTAATAAACGATTACAAACAAATCATAGAAGGTAACTACATATACATAGACAAGATACCTACACGAGATGGCAACAGCAGGGATTTATTATTCTCCATTACAACCAGGGAGATTTGGGTATAAGCGTCAATGAAAGTATGAGAAGGCCTAAAAATGTCTTCGCCAGATTTTGCACAAATATTTCTCAGCAATTCTTTCACTCTGAAATAATGCACAGCCGTATGTATTTCTTAATACACTTTACTCATTTGTTTTGAATTCAAATAACTTTGTGAGGGCATCATAAAGCATCTCAAATTTTTCTACAAGGTGTGTATACACGTTATGAATATTCTGGTCTGGCAAAATTATTTTAATTTGAGTACTACTATGAATTTTCAGAACCTCATCCAGCGAAAAATGAGTGCTCATAGCCATTAAAGCATCTCCAAATGATGCATCAATATCTGGATAAACTCTAAGGGCCATCCCTGTGATATTCGATATTACCTGAAGAAGCACATCATCTTTCGAGAGACCTCCTGTTACATAAATCTTTTCCGATTGTTTTAGATGTTTTTCTAATTTTTTCAGAATAACAGCGAGTTCAAAACCAATAGATTCTCTAACAGCAATATACAAATCTTTCGAAGAACTATTACTTGAAATGCCATATATAACACCAGTAGCATCAGGGTTGTGAAAGGGACATCTCGCTCCATCAAAATAAGGAAGCACAATTATACCGGTGGGAGATAAATCAATTTTTTGTAAAAGAGATTTCGAAGGCCTTGTAAAAAGTTGACCTGCATGATTTACAAATCTTCCTCCCGACGATGTAGCACCTCCTAAGCGATACTGTCCAGGAATAACAGATACTCCGCTAACAAAACCTTTTTCGAAATTTAATGCATCAAGAGTAAGAAGAATACTGACAGTGGAACCAAGCACAACCAACAAATCACCAGGATTTATAGCTCCACAACTAATTGCTTCTGCATTTATATCGCAAGCGCCAGTCAGAACCATCGTACCTTTCTTTAATCCTGTTTCTTTTGCTGCTTTTTCAGTGACTGTACCCAACGACTGCAAAGGCCAGGTAAGTTCTGGAAATTTATTTATTTCGAGGCCCACAGATTCCAGTATTTCGATGGGGTAATTAAGCTTATGCAAATTGATCAATTGACATCCAGCTGCTGTGGGTAAATCCCAAGCAGCTTGCCCTGTTAGCTTCCCCGTTATAAAATTAACACTTTCAACGAAAAAAACTGTTTTTTTATATACATCAGTGACATTTTCTTTTAACCACAGTATTTTTGGCAAAACAGAATGAGTTGTGAACGATGAACCCAATTGGTTTGTGAGATAATCTTCGCCAAAACGATCATTGAGTTTTGAAACAAGAGAAGCTGATCTCTTATCAATTCCGTACAAAATGGCGTTGTACAGAGGGTCGAAATTGCTATTTACCGGAACAAATGAACCACAGACAGAACTCAAACAAATAGAATTTATTTCTGATAAATCCACGTCTTTTGATATCTTCCTTAAAACATCAACAAAACCTTTCCACCAGGAGGCAACAGGATTAACTTCGTAAAAACCTGGCTGAGGATTCAAGATTTTGATTTTGTTTTTGTGAGAAGTTACAATATTTCCCAGTTCATTCAAGACAGTTGCTTTGATTGTTGAAGTTCCAACATCAACACCAAGAAAAAATATTAAAACCTCCTTTCCTGATTAAAAAGGCGGGCGATAATCGCCCACCCTTTATTGTTTTAAATCTACTCGCCTTTTGTGAGATGTTGATCGACATTACCAATGTCAACAAGCGGCGCATCCACATATATAATCTTACGTGGAGCCGCTTCAGCTGCAGGTATTTTGTCGACCACTATTTTCCTGATCAAATCAATTGCAACAGACGCCATTTCTTCAAAAGGCTGAGCAACCGTTGCGGTCATGATACCTTCTTTGATCCTCCTGAAGGTTTCCTGATTGCCATCAACACCGACAACGATAACATCCTTAAGGTCATATTCTTGAAGCACGTCAGAAGCCGAATACGCCAGCTGATCAAAAGCGCACCAGACACCGTTAATCTGTTTACCAAATCTCTGCGCATAAGTTTCCATTGCCGAGCGGGTATCTTCCATAAATCTTGCCGATGCAGGTACAGTGTATTCAGCCAGTACCTTTATGCCCGGATATTCTGAGAGAACCTGATCCAAAACCTTTCCCCTTTTTCTCGTACCATGATGTTTTTCAAACTTGATCACAACTATATTGCCCTGACCGCCCAGTGAATCAACAAAATATGTAGAGATCTTCGCACCCATGACAAAATTGTCACAGGTGATATCCGCAACAACTCCTTCAACATAACCTGAATCAATTGTTATCACAGGAATTTTCGCGGCAAATGCCTTCTCAAGCGCTGGTTTGATTTCCAAAGGATGAGACATTGCCATAACTATGGCGTCAACTTTCATTTGAACAAGGTTTTCCAGCTGATTTGCTTGTGTCTCATATGAACCTTTTGAATTAAGCATAACTGGTTCCCAGCCATTTGCCTTTGCCAGTTTTTCAAATGCGTTTGCCACTCTTGCCTGAGATTCAGCAGCAAAATTCGTGGCGATAAATCCGACTTTAATTGCAAAAGCACTTCCCACTAAGAGTAAAGAGATAACCACAAAAATCACAGTGGCTTTCATTGAAACACCCCCTTTCAGTTACGCCCTCTCCAATTTGAGGGCGTGGATTGATGTTATAACTACTGAAAGAATGATAATTATCCCCTTTGCAATATCATGTACATAATAAGGAACCCCCAATAAAGTCATGCCATTGTTCAGGATACCTACAAGAAGTGCCCCCACAAAAGTTCCTATAGGGCTGGCTCTTCCAACACTGATTACAGTTTGCCCAAGAAGTGCTGTTGCAAACCCATCCATTAGAAAACCAGCGGCTCCTTCAGGATTAGCAGCTCCAAGCCGAGATGTCAATAAAATGCCGGTAAAAGCAGCGCCCAGACTTGAAAAAACTAAGCCAAGAATTTTATATGCAGTCACATTCACTCCGGCCAACAGTGCAGCAGTACGATTACCGCCCGTTGCTTGCATATAGCGGCCAAAACGAGTTTGCTTTACAAAAACCTGTGCTGCTATCAGGACAATAAACATGATTATCACAAGAATAGGAATAGAACCTATCATCCCTCGGCCAAGCTGGAGAAATGGAGCTGGCATATGACCATAGACAGAAACACCCTTAGTGTACATATAAGTAACGCCACTCACTATTATGCCCATAGCCAGAGTCGTTATCAAAGAAGAAATGCCAACGAGAGTCACAAGCAATCCGCTGAATAGTCCTATAGAAGCTCCTATAGATAAAGCAATAACTATACTTATCAAATAATTTAAACCACTGACTATCAACTTAGCCACAATAACACTTGAAAGGCTTGCCACATTGGCAAATGACAGGTCCAGTTCTCCTACTATAAGACACATAGTAAAACCAACCGATAATATGAAAAGAAGTGACATCTGGCGAAGTATGTTTATAAAATTAGAATAACTGAGAAAACCAGGCACAATTATTGAAAAAACGATAAACAGAAGAATCAAAGCTGCTATAGTGCCGTACTTTGCAAAAAAACTGGTCATTCCGAATTCCTTTTTTATCAAAACTCCTCACCCCCCAGCATTTGCCGAAGTATTTGCGCTTCATTAAAAGGTCTTTGATGTTCAGAGATGATTTTTCCTTTTCTCATGACATATATACGATCAGATATTGCTACCAGTTCTTTCAGATCAGAGCTGATGAACCAGATAGCCGCTCCATTTTTAGCAAGATCTCCCATGATTTGATAAATTTCTCTTTTAGCTTCTACATCTATTCCCTGTGTTGGTTCATCAAAAATCCACACCTTTGCTTTACCGGCAAACCACTTTCCCAAAGATACTTTTTGCTGATTTCCTCCGCTGAGTGTTCTCACCATTTGGCGCAATGAAGAACATCTTATAGAAAGTCTTTCTCTTATTCTTTCGCTTATTTGAGCAACCACTGATTCAGCAATAAATCCCATATTAGAAAGATTTTTCAATACTGGCAGGGTCAGGTTTTCTTTTATAGATAAATCCAGTATCAAACCTTCTGTTCTCCTGTTTTCCGGGATCATTACAATTCCATTTTTAATAGAATGCCAGCTTGACTTAGATACAAATTTATTACCAAAAATGTAGATTTCGCCACGATCGAATTTTTTGCCAAGGTAAATTGCACGTGCAAGCTCTGTTCTTCCAGCTCCAACAAGTCCAGCAAATCCAACTATCTCACCTGAGCGTATGTTGAAAGAAACATCATGAATACCCATTTTATCGAAACTCACATTTTTTGCTTCGAAAACTATTTCTCCAGGTTCAACACATTCTTTGGGATATTGTTCCTTAATGCTCTTGTCTATCATTAATTCAATTAATTCATCTTCAGTAACTTTTGAACTTTCTACTGTAGACACTTTTATTCCATTGCGAAGAACAGTTATTCGGTCGCACAGGTCCAAAACTTCAGAGAGGTAATGTGATATGTAAAGTATCGTCACCCCTTTTGCTTTTAAATTTTTAATCAATTCGTACAAACTCTTCTTTTCAGATAAACTTAAAGGTGCCGTTGGTTCATCAAAAACGACTACTTTTGGATTTCTGAACAGGATTTTCAAAATCGTCACCATCTGCTGCTGCCCCGGACTGAGTTCGTTCACAGGTATATCAAGTGGTACTTCAATCTTGTATCTGTTCAAGAGCTTGTTTGCTTGTTTGAACATCTCACGCTCAATGAGAAAGGAGCCCTTAGAAATTTCAAAGCCCAGAAAAAGATTTTGGAGCCCGGTGAAAAAGGGCACCAGCTCTCTTTCCTGGTAAACAGCTCCTATGTATTTGTAAGCCTCTGAAATATCCCATTTTGAAACCTTCGAACCATAAATTAGAATGGATCCAGCAGTCGGTTTGATAACTCCCGTTAATATCTTGACAAGTGTTGATTTGCCAGCCCCATTTTCTCCAACAAGCCCATGGATTTCGCCTTCTTTCAAGTCGAAATCTACATTATTAAGCGCAAGAATCCCGGGAAACTGTTTGCTTATACCCAGCATTTCTACAACATTCATGGAAGTTACTCCTTTATGCATTTTTTAGCTTTTTCAATCAGGATTCTCGCTCTTTCTTCATCTATTGGGTTGAAAGTATTTCCGTTCTTCTTTATACTTGTACCAACAATAATTCCATCTGAAAGCTCCAGCATCCGCTCGATGTTGTTCACATTTACACCTGTTCCAACAAAAACGGGTTTTCCTGCCGAATGATCTCTGGCTTCTAAAATATCTGATTCACTCACCGGTTTTCCCGCAGTTGTTCCTGCTAAACATATAGCGTCAGCGAGGCCAAAGAAAACAGCTCCCGTTGTGATATCCCCTATGCTTCGCCCTCCCAGCGGGGTAGTGTGCCCGCTTACATTTGCGAAGATTTTGCATTTACCATGCAAGCTTGCCTTAATTCTTTGAAGGTTGCCGGCATCAGGGTCAACTATTCCCCAATCACCAACATAAACCCATGAAAGAAAAGTTCGCACAAAATTTGCTTCGACCGCTTCTGCTACAGATATGGCTGCCTCTGGGTCGGCAAGGACAGAGACGCCAAAGGGTATCTTCACCTTTGAGACAACTTTTTCTATCAATCTGGCCATTACTGCAACAGTGTATTTCGAAACATTACGCAGATAAGGTCTATCCCCCTCGTTGCTGAAAACTATACCATTGTAACCGAGTTTTACAAGTATTGATGCCTCTTTCAAAGCCTGATCTGAAATTTCATTCAAAGTTACATCTGGATTGTACAGAGGTGATCCAGGCAATGGTGGAAAATGCACCATACCGATTATAGGTTTTGAGGTACCAAACATTTCTTTAAGCATCTCAGTCATGATATACCCCCTTCTTCATTTAACAGTCTTGATGCTGTTTCGCTATCTGTGACGAGAATATTGACGTATTTAGCCTTCAAAGCAGCTTTTATAGCCCTGTATTTTAACCTTCCCCCGCCAATACCGATTCTCACAGGTATATTGCGAAGTTCTTCAAGAGGAATTGAAACAAGTTTTCTGTTGAAATCAATATCCAGTACATTCCCATTTTCATCTATTAAATATCCCAGAATATCACCCACAGCCCCTAATTTCTTTGCCTCATGGATATGATTTTCATCTGGAACTAACTGTCGAAAAAGGCCGTGTTCTATCTCGGGGCCTATTGAAAATATTGCTGTGTCAATATGTTTCCACAATTGCGTTATTGCAGAAATTTGAGGTTCTTTCATAATTAATTCTCGAAGGTTCTGACTGCTCACATAAGCAGGTGCAGGCAAAATGTGATAATCACTTCCGAGCACGCTTGCAAATTCTGTCACAAGCTTGTTTGTCTCGTGTTCAAGATCGTATAAACTCCAGCCTCCCATCAGTGGCACCAATTTTATATCTTCCATAAAATGATCTCTGGTGAAAGAACTGACTAATTCTGCTATTGTTTCACCAGGTCCAATACCAACAATTACACCGGGGGATAAAGTCTCGATAACCAGATTTGTAGAATGGAGCGCCAGTAATCTCTTCAAACTCGACTGGCTCTCATTCACATTTTGAGAAATAACAAGACTTTTTACCAATTCAAAGCGCCTTGCAAGAGATCTTTCCAGAATCTCCACGCGCTCGCGGGGGTCAGTTATTTCAAATTTAACTATTCCCACCCGGCTGGCTTCAGCAAGCATTCTTGATACTGTAGCTATAGATGTTTTCAGTTCTTTTGCAATCGCCCGAAGGGGTTTTCTCTTCAAATAATATAATTTTGCTACCTTGATCAATTCACCATATTCGTACATATTTATCACCTTGAAAAATTATACAGAAAAAATTTTCACACACCAAACATCATAAGCACAAGTAATTACAAGCCACACCGAGAAAGAACAAGAATCTGGTGTTATTCTTACAGTAATCAACAAATATCAATAAAAACCGTGAGATTTGAAAAGCAATGTCTGTGTGATATACTAATGTTGTAAGTTAGAGATACAATACAATCAGGAGGCATATAATGAAAACAATAATCTTGGCTGGGGGAAGCGGGGAACGTTTCTGGCCGTTGTCGACGGTCCAGACACCAAAGCAGTTTCTAACAGTCTTTGGTGAAAAGACATTACTCAGACAGACCTTTGAAAGACTCTCCTTCAGAGCCAGTCCAAAAGACATATACATAGTGACACACAAAAACTACAAAGAAAAAACCCTTTCTGAAATACCCGAGCTTCCTGAAGAAAACATCCTCCTTGAACCTTCAAAGAAAAACACCGCACCTGCATGCACTTTTGCAAGCCTGAATTTTCAGAATAACGAAACCATTTTCATAGTTCCTGCAGATCACTACATACCCCAGACGGAAAAATTCTGGCATTGTGTTGAAAAGGCTCAAAGATTTCTCGAAGATCACGAAGGTATAATTACTTTTGGAATAGTTCCATCAAGGCCTGAAACAAGTTATGGCTATATAGAAATAGATGAACAGATCGAGCAAGATATATTTTCTGTGAAACTGTTTCGGGAAAAACCAAATTACGAAACAGCTGTGGAGTATGTAAATTCAGGAAGTTTTTACTGGAACAGCGGTATGTTCATGTACAAAAAAGATTATTTTGTAGAACAGATGAAAAAACATGCGCCGCAGGTAATTGAACCATTTTTAAACCAGACAGATATAGAAAGTGTTTATCAAAAAGTACCATCTGTAAGCATCGATTATGCATTGATGGAAAAAGCAGATAGAATATACATGGTAAAAAGCGACTTTATCTGGTCTGATGTTGGAAATTTCAAATCATTAAAAGACCTTGGAATAAAAAATTCACCCGGTGTGGTATTAATAGACAGCAACGCATTTGTTAAAACTACAAAGCCAACGATGGTTATTGGTTTGAAAGACGTAATCGTCGTGGAAACAGAAAACGGCATATTGATTGCCGATGAAAAACAACTTGAAAGAATAAAAGAAGGTTTGGGAAAGATTGGGTGAAAATGGCATTTCAAACACTGGAGGCCATGTTGTGGAAAATAGAGATAAGATAAAAGTTTTACAACTGATCACACGATCAGACTGGGCAGGAGGTCAAAAAGTACTTTATTCCATAGTCTATGGTTTGAAAAAGTATTATCCAGATCAGTTCGAAGTTGAAGTTGCCTGTGGTCCAGAGAACGGTCAATTGATAGAAGAATTAAAAAAGATAAATGTGAAAGTACATGTCATTCCTGATCTTGTAAGAGAGATTTCTCCAGTTAAGGATCTGAGGGCTTATTTTCAAATAAAAAGACTCATAAAGGATGGAAAATACGATGTTGTTCACTGTCACTCTTCGAAAGCCGGTTTTTTGGGAAGAATAGCCGCAAAAAGAGCCGGTGTTAAAAACGTGATCTACACGGTTCATGGATGGTGGGGAATAGAACAGTACAGAGGTTTAAAAAGAAAACTCCTCATCCTTGCCGAAAGGTTCGCCGCAAAATTCTGTGATAAGATCGTACTGCTGTGCCACAGAGAACTTTTGAAAGCCAAAGAATGGAATATAGGAAAAGACTCACAGTACGTTATCATTCCAAACGCTTTGATTCCTCAGCCACCTGCATCCAGAGGAAAACTGAGAAAAGAACTCGGCATACCAGAAAACACAAAAATAGTAGGAAACGTGGCAAGACTGGATCCCCCAAAAAATCCTCTCAGGTTTCTTGAAGTGGCAGAGTTGGTTCTCAAAGAAAGAGACGATGTCGTTTTTGTATGGATTGGTGGAAGCATCGTCGACGACAGTTACGGAAAACTCGTACAAAAATGGCTCGACGAGCATCCGGATGTGGCAAAGAAAGTGTATTTTCTTCCTTTCAGAAAGGACGCTGTGGAACTCATGGCAGATTTTGATGTGTTTCTGCTCACCTCCGATTCTGAAGGAATGCCGCTTGTGGTACTTGAAGCGTTAAACCAGGGAGTACCCGTTGTGAGCACAGATGTAGGATGTGTGGGAGAGATGATAGACAGCGTTTATTCAAAAAAAGAGGATCTTGCATTAAATCTCCTCAAGATACTGAATGAAAACGACTATGTAAGTCATAGATATAAAGAGATATACGACAGGTTCATAGAAAATCATATATCGATCTATAGGAAGTGATCGATTGATGGAGGGTTTATCAATCAAGAGAGGATATTCATCCAACAGTATGTTTGACACATTCTTGGCAAAAATTGTCTTGGTAAGTTATATTTCGGAGGTGTAAATCTCGTGATAGTTATAAACGGAAAATTTCTTCTTCAAAACATAACAGGCACGCAACGTGTAGCATTCGAACTTCTGAAAAAGATGGACGAATATTACAGCCATTTCAATGATAAGATAGTAGTTGCAGTTCCCAATAGAGAAAAAATTCCTGAAAATTTGTGCTTGAAAAACATCTTATTGATTCCAATAGGCAATCTTAAAGGATCTTTATGGGAGCATATAAATCTTGCAAGATTTGTACAAAAAAACGATGCAATCTGTTTCTCGTTCTCAGGTGCCTTTCCATTGTTTGTGAAAAGAGGGGTTTATTATTTGCATGATATTCATCCTATCCAATATAAGCAATACTTCTCAAGAAGATATAGCATATATCAAAAAATCATTGTCAATCATGTCTCAAAAGCTAAAGATATATTCGTTTTGACTAACTCTGAACATACTAAGTTAAACATACTGCGGTGGTTTCCGTCCTTAAAAGAGAGAATTTCCATAGTATATCCTGGTTGGGAACATACAAAGCGATACAACTTAAGTGATGAAGTTTGCGTAAAATGGGGAGTTAAGAAACATCAATATTACGTGGTCTTAGCCACTTTAACAAAACATAAAAATCTTGAAATAGTATTGAAAGTTGCCTCTGAAGAGAAGGATAAGATATTTGTGATTATTGGCCAAAAGCCAAGTAATCAAGTCTTAAGATCTTTGAATTTACAGGTAAATACTATCGATCAAAAAAATATCATTTTTACAAATTATATAAATGATGAAGGGGTATTTTCACTTATTAAATATGCAAAGGCAGTCATAGTTCCTTCTATTTTCGAGGGTTTTGGATTGCCAATATTGGAAAGTTTGTCACTACAAACACCCGTGATAGCCTCTAAAATAGAGGCTTTTCAAGAATTGTTCTCTGATGTTGTTACATTCTTTGATCCATTCAATGTATCAAGCTTAAAAGAAGCACTCGAGAATTTAAAATTCGATGAAGATAAAGCCAAAAATCTTCTCGAAAAATACTCATGGGAAAGAGCTATTTTATCTCTAATAAAGGTATACAAAATTATGAGAGAGCACAATTATTTCTGATCTCTTCGAGGAGGTTTTAAAAAATGAAGATCAAAACACTTATTTCACCAATAGTGATTACACCCTTGATATTTTTAAGTCAATTTTTTATATGGTTATTAACTTTTGAGAGACTTAAAAATACTGTCCCCGGATTAGAAAGTGTTTCTTACCATTTAACAGCTTCTGCTTTTCTTAAATATATGCTCTTTTTTGGATTCCTATACTTCTTCATAATATTAGGGTTCTTTTCGATTAAAAATATACAAAAATTGAGAGTTAGAAATGCCCAACATTCAGCGCAATGTATTAAATTGTCTAATATTTTTTTAATACAAATTGCAGACTTATTACTTCTCCTTGTGTTGATTTCAGAAATAATTAATTTTTACATTATGTGGGATTTACTCAAAAAACCAACAATATTGTTTTCACAAGGACTTGGTTTAGCTAATCTTGCTTATGTGACTTTACAGGATGAAAGCAATTGGTTTAGAACCTTTTATAATTTCCTTCCAATAGTTGTGGGCATATATACTTATTTTCTTTCAAGTCTGCCGGCAGAAAGATATAACCTTACAAAAAAAAGGCTCAAAATAAAGCTTGTAATCTCTTTCATAGTATCTATGATGCTTTTTTTTAGGGGTGCCAGGCAACTAACAATTGTTATTTTGTTAGTATTTGTCGCTTTATATGCCAAATATAAAATAGGTTTTAACAAGAGAATAAGTATCAAACTAATACTATCTTTGGTTATACTACTTTTATTCTTAATAGTATTTTCCGAAATACTTCGTTTTGGCGTTTTAAACGCAACAAGAAGGGATATAGGATTATTTTCATTAGAAAATATCTCAGATGTCATTAAATATATTTTGGTCGCCTATTTAGGTAAGAATGTAAATAACGCGATGATCATTTTTGATAGTAACCCTACTTATTCTATGTTTGGCACAGGTAGTAGATTGATATATAGCATCATTGAAAAAATAGTATCTCCTCCACATTTTACTCCATCATACTATCTTGGTCCTCATGGAACTGTAGATTTTACAGCACTGACTTGGGAAGACTGGGGATGGGGTGGGCTTATTGTGATTTCCTTAATAGGTTTCCTTATAGGGTTTTCATACAAAATGTATTTGATTACGAGAACCAGTTTTTTCTGGAATTTGTTATATTCGATAGTCTATCCCGGGACTTTTTCTTGCATAAGAATAAATTACTTTTTCTTAAACGTATTTATATATCCATTTATCATTTTAATGTTCTCATGGGTTATTGAACAATCCTTTCGCAAACACAATAAAATATTTCAATTCAATAAGGAGGTGCTTTGAGTGAAAGTTTTAGTAATATCATCAATTCCTTGGAGTAATTCTAATAGAGGAATTGATATTCTCTGCCAAGCACTTGCTGAAGAAGGGCACAGTGTGACGCATCTTGTTTTTCCTGTGTACAGAATGAAAAAAAACACAAAATTCCCTTCAAACAAGCCCGTACAACAAATATATGCCAACAGTATTTTAATTCCCTATGATGATAACTCAATGTTTTGGCTTCCGAAAATTGCTATGAAATTAACTCACTGTAATCACATTAGAAGTGTTAAGAATATTAATTTTAACTCATATGATCTCGTAGTTATAGAATCAGGAAAGCCTTTGTTTTTAGTTGATATTATACCCCAAAATGTGAGTTTAATATACAGGCAGTCTGATCCTGTGTGGGTCTTAATGAAGAGTAAGTACTTAAGGAAACTAGAAGAAAGGGCTATAAAAAAATCCGACCTAGTGCTTATTGTAAGAGATATATTCCTTAATTATATAGACCCTGGTTTTCGAAACAAGGTATTTACTTGGAAAAATGGTTTTAGTGCACCAATCCCTAGAAAAATGGATAATCCATATTGTTCAAATGGCTTAAAAAAAGCTGTTTACGTAGGTTTTACCCCTATTGACTACAAAACCCTTGAGCATATTTCTTCAGTCCATTCAGATGTAGAATTTCATATAATTGGTAATTGCCTTTCTTATTTTGAAAAGAGAGAACTTAGAAAGAAAAAAAATATCTTTATTCATGGATACATGACGCCTGAAGATTATTTGCCATATGTAAAACATGCGGATTTTGCAATTGTTCCTTATAATAGAAAAAAAGAAGCTTTCAAGTTTATAGGTTTAAACAGTAAATATCTCTTATTCATGTACTTTAATCTTCCAATTGTTTCCTACAAACCAGGCTTGGTTGAAGAATTTGGGGATTTACCAGTACTTTTTGCGGAAGATATTGATGAATTTTCCAAACAAGTTGAAACTGCCAAAAGAATTGGAAAGATCGATTATAACATTGATTTTGATTACTATTCCTACGAAGGTAGAAAAAAAGAATTGCTTGAAATTTTGGAAAAAGCAAGAATAATAGGATAAGCCTTTATTCAAAACACTTTGAAAAGTAAGGTTTGGCTTTGAAAAGCAATTACCTTCACCAACCTCTTTCCAACAGAAAAAACCTGCCCTCTGGTATCTTCATAACCAAAAGATTGAAAATACACAAAGTTCAAAGTTGATCTCACAACCATTTTGCTGGCGTTCAGGGATAAATGTTTTTCTTTGCTGTTCAGAAACTTTGGCAAATGAAAAACCCCCTTCGAAAAGGGGGTTTTGCTTTCAATCTTTATTCACATGTACTGTTCTAAAATATCTTCTTCCATAAAACAAAGCTGCATTTTTCTGTCTTTCAAAAACGTAAATGGGCTGTTGTTACTCCACGGTGCATATTCTCCGTTCATCATAGATTTCAATTTGTATCTGATCACTTTTTCCAAATAACCTTCAAAAGAACCTTTTTCAGGCTGCCAGATATTGTATGCATAGATAAACAAATACTGTATTGTCTGGTACAAATCATTCCATGAATCAATCTTATAACAATACTTTTTCCAGAACTCTTTACAGATCTTTTTCAGCAAAGGCTGGTATTTTTCAAAATACTCTTCAAAAGAGGAGGGATGACCCCTCCTCGTTCTTATGCTGCCTGCTTTTTCCATAAAGTTTGGTTTAGGAAATCCACTAAATTGTCGATCATGAAATCAAGGACATAATCAAGGACAATATCTGGTATAGGCAGCCTTATGTTGAAATCATCCAGAAAATCGAAAACCATTTTTTTGACTTCCTCTTTCTTGTTTACTCCATCTTTTGGCCTTTCTACAAGAAACACTCCCAAAGACACGATCCTTCCAATAATTTGAAAAGTCTCAAACAGATTCATTCAATCACTTCCTCAGAGTAAGTTGAAAAATTCATTAGAGGTTGTTTCTACTATCGCTGCTCTGTCTTTTACATAAGTACTTGGCACTACTCCAAGGCTTATGAACGTATCCATTGCATCTGAAACTTGCTGGCTTGTTAGATCTTCTTTTGGTGACTGGATAGTTATCCTTCTTCTTTTACCTTCTACTTGGTCCACAAAATCAAGAAACAGCCTTTTCATTTTTTACACCTCCTTACATAACCTGTGTGGTGACTATCAAATAAACTTCCTGGACAGTGTAGTTTGTAAGAGCAGCTATAGTCTGAGCTATTTGCATAGCCTTTGTGGAATCTACAGAATCTTCTACATCGATGTTGTTTCTGCGCAGGATGGGACGACCTGTTTGTGACAGTTCACCAGTGTTGTAAACAATTCTAAGTTGCTTCACTATAACACCTCCTTAAATTTTTTGGGAGCACCCGGGTGTTCTTCCCACTATATAGTATACGAATGAATACGTTATGTAGAATACCCCTTCCTTTGAACATCACGGTAAAAATAACGCTTTTCTGGAAGAAACTCTTTATTCAAGCCTGTCTTGGAACTTAGTTAAGGCTAATGAAGGACAGTAATGTGTTTGTTCTTTATTCATGCCTGTTTCAGCAAACGTACCAATCTGGTTAAAATAAAATGTTGTTGGGGATAACACCAGTAGGGGTAAAAAATAAAAATCTTGAGTATAGGCTTTCTGAACCTGGAAAGATATATTTTGTATGATAGAACCTTTTAGTGAATTTCATTGAAGTGACTCTTTATTTTCAGGGGGTTAATGAGATGTTCAAGAGACAAAACATAATCCATATTTGTTGTCTAAGGTACTGAATATGGTATGATTAAAAGTAGGATATAGGAGGTGATATGATGCGTGCAATACGTTATGTAAAAAGTAAAGAAATACGTTCCAACCCTGCTATTTTGTGGAAAGAAAATGAAACCATCATTACTTCAAATGGAAAGCCTATAGCAATTGTTATTCGTATTGAAAACGATCTTGATATAGAAAGTAATTTAGCCGCATTTAGGCAGGTAAAAGCCATGAGAGCAGTTGAAGAAATGAGACTTATTTCAAAACAAAAAAATTTGGATAAACTCAGTGATAAAGAAATAGAAGAGATAATCGATGAGGTGCGAAATGAAGGTAGTCGTTGATACTAATGTAATAGTTTCTGGAATATTGAAACCAGGAGGGCTTCCTGCTAAAGTTTTGAATTTAGTGCTTTCAGGAAAACTATTGATATGTGCTGACAGTAGGATAATTAACGAGTATAGAAATGTGTTGTTGAGAGATAAGTTTGGATTTCCAAAAAAGTTAGTTGATGATTTAATTGACTTCATTGAATCCACGGCGATTTTAGTGTCTCCACCGCCGGTTTTGCTGGATTTAATAGATGAAGGTGATTTGCCATTTATAGAAGTAGCTTTATTCACAAACGTGCCAATAATTACTGGAAACGAAAAGCATTTTCAAGCAATTGATGGTTTAACAATTTATACCCCTAATGACTTTTTAAAATTATACAAATCAAGATAAACAGACTCTGCAATTACGCTCTATGTTGGCAAGTTTTAAAGTCAACTACCCACCGCTTGTAAAGGCGGAGGCTTGAAAAGCCTTAGTTGACTACCCTCAGCCACACAAGTGGCTACGTTAGACAGGTCATGACACCCTGGAATGCTGCTCAAGTTCCAGGCTCTGTCGTGCAGGTCTAAACAGTCCTGAGGGGTGCGGCAGACATAACAAACCTGCCTAAGATTGGGGATGAGTACCTTTGAATATCACAGTAAAAATGATGTTTTTCTGGAAAAAATCCTTTGTTCAAGCTTGTTCTGGAACTTAGTTAAGGCTAATGAAAGATAATGAGGTATTTGTTCTTTATTCATGCCTGTTTCAGCAAACGTACCAAGTTGGTTAAAATAAAATGTCGTTGGGAATAACGCAAAAAGTTCATTTCTGTGTTATCTATGTGGTAGAATTTCTTTGGTAAATTTAATTCAAGTCTTGTTGGGGAGAAAAAGATGAAAATTTTAGTGATCACAAATCTTGCACCAACCAATAGTAACCCTATGGCCGGAATATTTGTGGTGAAAAGGCTTGAGCAATTTACAAAATCTGATGTTGATTATTCTGCCGTATCGCTTGGGCTTGAAGACAACTGGGCCATAAAACTGGCAAGGAAAATACTGAAGAAAAATCCTGGCACACCTCTGAATCGAATGGGAAAAGTGGAACTTACACCAATTTTGATTCGGCGCAACCTTTCAAAGGCAATTTTGTTCAAAACAGGCTTGATATCTTACTATGGATTAATAAAAAAATATTCAAATAGAATAAAATCACTCCTTGAAGTCCCCAAATTCGACCTCATACATGCTCATGGTATGTACTCAATTCCTGCTGGAGAGATTGCATATCTTTTGGCAAAAGAATACAATAAGCCTTTTGTAATAACATTGCACGGTAGTGATGTGAATTTGCTAATGCCAAAAAGAAAAGAAAGATACATTGCGATCCTTGAAAACGCTTCAAAATGTATCTTTGTGAGTAAAGCACTTCTTGAGAAGGCAAAATCTTTTGGATACTCTGGAAAAAACGCGGTTGTGATACCAAACGGGTATGATCCAGAGGTCTTTAAACCAATGGACAAGGATCATGTGAGAAAGGCACTTGGAATATACAGAGAAAACACACATTACGTTGGTTTTGTTGGAAATCTCATACCCATAAAGAGGGCAGATAAACTGCCTGAGATATTCAGAAAAATAGCTAAAGAACTTCCAAACATCAAATTTCTAATCGTCGGAGATGGAGCGCTAAGAGATAAAATACTAAAAGAGATGAAAGGACTTGACGTTGTTTTTGCTGGAAGAGTGCCACAGCTGGAAGTTGCAAAGTACATGAACGCAATGGATGTGATGGTTCTTCCAAGCAGAAATGAGGGATGGCCATGTGTTGTGCTGGAAGCCCAGGCCTGTGGAACGTGTGTTGTTGGAAGCAGTAGTGGTGGAATTCCAGAAGCAATAGGCTTTGAAGAATACGTGGTGAAAGAGGGAGAAAACTTCGAAGAGAGGTTTGCCAGAAAAGTGGTTGATGTTCTGAAGAAAGGCTATGATAGAAACAGGTTGATAGAAAGAGCAAAAGGATTTACGTGGGAAGAGATAGTGAAAAGGGAGATAAAGATTTATAGTTTGATAAGGGGGAAAAATAAAAAATGAAGGGTTTGATTTTTGCTTCTTTTAAGTTACTACCACGAGCAGGAGGACCATCTACTTATCTTTATAATCTGCGACAAGGACTTGAAAGAACACAAATAAACGACATATTTATAATAAGTGCCTCTAAAGAGTCCCACATAAACGGAAGAAAGGAGATTAAGGACAGATATTTAGCATTTTCCATAAGAAAATGGCTTAAATCTACTTTATTAAATATCTTCCCTAGTGCGCTAGCACAGTTATACATCATTAACCATAAAATAATATTAAAACATACTGCACATAAGCAAATCATAAAGGTGTTGATGGAATTAACGGAGAATGATATCAGATTTATTCACTTTCATAGTGTATATGATATAATGAGTTTTTTCATAGTAAGGAAAAAATTACCCTATCCTTTTTCCGAAACACCAGTCATTTTAACATCTCATTCCCCTGAAGCAACACATCGCGAAGTAATAAATCTTATCCAGGGTAATTTTCATAGATTGTTGCAAAATGATATATCAAAAGAACGTAAATTGGAAAGATACATAAATAAATTGGAAAGATACTATCAAATGATCGATTTCCTAGCTTTTCAGAATAGTGATTACCTGATGTTTCCTTGTGAGGAATCCACTGAACCTTATTTTGAAACCTGGAAGGAATTTGAAAGATTGTTTTCTCAAAAAAAGGTATTCTATGTACCAACAGGAGTTGAAAGACTACCGGTATTTGAAGAAAGAGATTTTATCAGAGAAAAGTACAACATACCAGTAGATTCATTCGTTGTAAGCTACGTTGGTAGGCATACAAAAGTGAAGGGATATGATCTTCTATGTGAAGCAGCTGAGGAAGTGTGGAAAAAAAATTCCAGTATTTATTTTCTAATTGCTGGGAAACAGGAGCCTTTAAAAGGACCGAAAGATAAAAGGTGGGTAGAGGTGGGTTGGACAAATGATCCAGGCAGTATTATCAATGCCGCAGACGTTTTTGTATTACCTAATAGAAGGACATATTTTGATCTTGTTTTATTGGAAGTGATGTCTATTGGAAAGCCTGTTATTGCATCAAAAACAGGTGGCAATAAGTTTGTTGCCAGACAGTCCGAAGGAGTACTTCTTTTCGAAGAGCTAACGCCACGAAGTCTTGCACAGAAGATATTAGAAGTAGCTTCTTGTTCCAAAAGTGTTTTGGATAAACTAGGCCAAAAAAACTTAGAAACATACGAACGATTTTACACAGTAGAACTTTTTGCAAAACGGTATAGAAAAGAAGTCGGAAAACTATTTTTTGGAGAGTGAGGTATATTTACGATGACGTTCAATTTCATAGTTGTAGGTTCCGGCCTTGCTGGATCCACAGCGGCACGAATACTAGCAGAAGCAGGACATAAAGTTCTTGTAGTCGAGAGACTCAAACACGTGGCAGGACACTGCCACGACCAGAAAGACACAAACAACATCACCATTCACACATACGGCCCACACATATTCCACACGAACAACAAAAAAGTTTGGGATTTTGTCAACAGATTCGCTGAGTTCCACTACTACCAGCACAGAGTGCTCAGCTATGTGGAAGGAAAATTTGTGCCATTTCCAATAAACAGAGACACAATAGCGCAGATCTTTGGAATAGAACTTGCCACATACGAAGTGGAAGAGTTTCTGCAAAAAGAAGTGAAGAAATCAAAATACAACGACCCACCAAAGAACTTCAGAGACGTTGTGGTTTCACAGGTTGGAGAAAGACTGTACGAACTCTTCTTCAAAAACTACACGATCAAGCAGTGGGGAAGAGACCCTGAAGAGCTCCTTCCGGATGTAGCAAAAAGAATCCCTGTCAGAACAAACAGAGACGACAGATACTTTTCGGACAGATACCAGGGCATACCAAAAGAAGGGTACACGAAGATGGTGGAGAGAATGCTCGACCATCCAAACATAGCCGTTCTTCTTGGAGTGGACTACTTTGAGATAAAAGACGAGTTGAAACCAAAGCTCACCGTTTACACAGGAGAACTGGACAGGTTCTTTGACTACGTTCATGGAAGACTGGAGTACAGATCTTTGAAACTCGAGTTCAAGACGCTGGATGTAGAGTACTATCAGCCCGTTGCGGTTGTGAACTATCCAAACGATTACGACTGGACCAGGGTGACAGAATACAAGCACTTTTTGAACGAAAAGAGCAGCAAAACCACCGTGTGCTTTGAATATCCCCTCCCTGAAGGAGAGCCCTACTACATAGTCATGACACAGGACAACATGAAAAAGAGAGACCTTTACATGAAGGAAGTGGAGAAACTTGAAAGAACGGGTGAGTTCATCTTCGTTGGAAGACTTGCCGAGTACAGATACTACAACATGGATCAGGTGATCGAAAGAGCGATGGAGAAGATAAAACAGGTGATATGAATGGGAATAACCAGAAACTATTTGTATAACGTTCTTCTACAAATCTCCAACATTTTGGTTCCTCTCATAACAACTCCCTACGTAACACGTGTTCTGGATCCTTCTGGTTTTGGAATAGTTTCTTTCGCTAATTCAATAATTCAATATTTTATACTCTTTGGAACGCTGGGCCTGAATTTGTACGGTAACAGATTGATCGCTTACGTTCGTGATGATAGGGAGAAATTATCAAAGACTTTCTGGGAACTGTTCTGGCTGAGGTGTATCACAGTTTCAATTGCCAGCGGTGCTTACATTATTTTCCTGCTTCTTCTTAAACCTTCATTTCTGGTAGTTTATCTGATTCAGATATTGAACCTACTAGCTACTGTTTTAGATCTTTCTTTTTTATTCATGGGCATAGAAGAGTTCAGAATAGTTTCTCTGAGGGGATTCACTGCTCGTTTGATAACAGCTGGGCTGATATTTGTCTTTGTGAAAGAGAAAGATGATTTTGTAATCTACACATCAATCAGTGCGCTTGGTAATTTGATAAGTCAATTGATAGTGTGGAAATTTCTGTTTCGGCATATCTCAAAGGGAATATCGCTATCCATAAAAGGGTTATTCAAGCACCTGCCTGGTTCCTTGAAACTCTTTGTGCCATTGATAGCCATTCAGGTGTACACAATACTTGACAGGACCATGCTTGGTATTTTGTCTTCGAAAGACCAGGTGGGAATTTATACACCGGGTTTAACCCTGGTTAAGACAGCCCTTTCTTTAATTACAGCTCTTGGGACAGTTATGTTGCCAAGAATATCAAATCTGGTTTCCAATCGAAGAGAAGATCTTATAAAAAACTATGCTGTCAAGACTTTCGGCTTTGTAACGTACGCAGGGCTTTTCCTAACGCTGGCACTCTATTTGCTAACTCCAGATTTTGTTCCGATATTTTTTGGAAAAGAGTTTCAACCAGTTCTTCATGTAATAAAGGTAGTATGCCCAATTGTCTTATTCATATCGTGGAGTAACTTTTTTGGAATACAGCTCATGGTTCCTATGCAACTTGAAAAAGAATTCACACTTTCTGTTTTTATTGGCGCTATTACCAATTTCTCCCTAAATCTATTTCTTATATCAAAGTATGGTGCTATCGGTGCTTCTATTGCAACTGTTTTTGCAGAGTTCCTTGTAACTCTATCACAGATGATGTTCATAAGAAAAATCATAGATGTTCCTGGGCTTCTGAGAAATTCCTGGAAACATTTCCTTAGTGCTTTTGGAACTCTGGTGATTTATCTAACCATTAACAGATGGATATCCTTCGGTGGAAGTTTTTCTTCTTTATTGATCAACGGTGTTTTACTCACAGTTTCATACATGCTCATCGAAAAACTTTTAAGAAGCGAGATCAACGAACTTGTTTTGGGGAAAGTAAAGATATCTCTCAAGAAAGTATTCCACTAGTTTACAATTTTTTCGATGAGTGCCCCTTGCAGGACAAAAAAGAATATTCCCTTTCTCTCATTCTTCGGAACCTTCCTACAAAATTCCCTAATCTTTTCTTCTCTATCCGTCACAGGGATATTTCTTATCTTACTTCTCTACAGAGACGAGATGATCTATCTGAAAAACCATTTCAAAAACCTGCACAGGTAAAAAATCTCAATCAGCCTCCACCAGGGCCAGAAACAGCCATGCGGGAATACCTACGATACCTTCGTCTTTGAAGATGGTATCCTGGGTGATGAGAATTCCTTTCCCGAACACCCTTTTCATGCCAGTATAGTCGGATTTGTTTATCCTGCTCTGGTACTTCACTCCGACTGGAATCAGGGTTCCTTCATGGTTGTAGATGAAATCGATCTCGTTTCCTCTCTCTGAATACCAGAAGAACGGCCCGTCGTAGAGATTCATGCCGTGGTGGATAACGTCAGAACCTTTCAAAAGATGCCTCAGCGTGAACATCTCTATGAGTTGTGGAAGTTTGATTGTTTTCCCACTGATGTCAGATATTATATCGGCAATCACTTTATCGATCGGGTAGGTCTTTTTTTGTTTTTTGGGTCTGATGGTCTTTCTGGAAATATCGATGAAGAAGACGTTCATGAGTATAAAACTGTAGCCCAGATATTCGAAGTATTTCTGAATCGTATCAACACTTTCCACGGTACCTGTGAAAACGTCAACCAGGGAGTTCCAGGAAAATCTCTGACCAACGATGTCTGGAAGTTTTCTGAATATCTCCAGCAAGTTTGTTCTTGCCCTTAGATATTTTTCTGCGTCTCCGAGAATGAAGTCTTTGTACACGTTCTTTGTCGTATCGGTGATTCTGCCTTTCCTCAGAAAATCATCTATTACCTTTGGAAAACCTCCTGTGTTCAGGTACTTCATGAAGTGCTCTTTTAAAAAAGCGTTTCTAAGGTATAGTCTGTTCAGATCGTTAATGGTACTTTCGAGAATTTCTTCTATCGTTTTTCTTTCAACTTCAATTCCTGAACTTCTCAGAAATTCTCCGAACGTGATGGGAATGTAAACCAGGTCTTTTCCATGACCCTTTCTTCCTGGAAGTCTTTCACTGGACCTTTTCAGGTCGTAAGCGGAAGAGCCTGTGAGAACAACAAGGCAGTCGTCGAGCAAGCCGATATCTACAAGATACTTCAACGATTTCTGCCAGTCCTCAATGGTGGTTATCTCGTCAATGAAGATATACCTGATCTCTCCCTGTTTTCTTTCGAACATCTGAAAGTAAACCCTCACAGTTTCTATCAGATCGAACCTGTCTTTTATTCCATCACACGTGAAGAAGAATATATTGGATGGTTTCACACCATCTTCGATCAACCTTTTGATGTAGAGTTTAAGGAAGGTGGTCTTCCCTATCTGACGAGGCCCTCTTATTGTGTATATCCCGGGTTTGTTCGGCGGAATCTTCCTAAAGAGATTTTCTGGGAAGTATTTGAATTTGCTGTTTTCAAACATCGATATGTGCCAATCAGTGTTTATAACCTCCAGATCTCGCCACCACGGATTCATAATGTAAAGCTCGTCCATCCTCACTGCGAACCACTTCCTGGAGAGATATCATTTCATTTCACCATATTCGTGCGAATTTTTCTATTTCATTCGATAAAAACGTACGATTTTATCGGATCTGTTCGATAAATACCGACGTGTTTGATTTTCAAGTCACATCTACCTGTGAAAGCTGTCGAACCTGTCCGGTGTCTGTCGAGTTTGTCGACGATGTCGAGATGTAGATAGGAATTTGTAGTATAATCTAAACAAAACAGAAAACAGAACAGGGGTGATTTTGTGAAACGAACAGTAGCCGATCTTTTGAGTGTTCTGGTAGACAGACCGCTCAGAGAAGGTGAATCAGAATATTTGGTGGACAGGGCCAGAGAGATAAACTATCTGAATTCAATAGCACTTCATCAACCTTTTGGGATTGTGGGTGTTTCTGGAGAGACAGGCATTGGAAAAACTACGGTACTCAACTTTGTGAATCCAGAAGGAGTCTTCACGGTCAGGGTAAACATTTCGCTCAGAGACTCCATGGAGAGCATACTCTACGATCTTTTACATAGCCTGGCACTTTCCCTGGAGAAGGTGGAGGGAGTGTCAGATCTTGCAAAAGAGGTTAGAAAGTGGATAACAGATGAAGTTTCAACCATAAAGGGCTTTTCCCTTGGTGTTTCCTTTGGTGTGAACGCCAGCCTGACACACGAAAAGTCGATTAGGCCAAGGTTCAACTTCTTCGAAGCCAGAGAAAAACTCGGAGAACTGATAAAACAGACGGTTCAGAGAAAGGAAAAATTCCTTCTGATCATAGATGAACTGGACAAGGAGAAGAAGGAAGACGTTCTCAGGGTGATAGATTCGATAAAGAATTTCATCATCATGGAAAATTTCGTTGTTGTTCTCTCTCTTCCCTTTTCGATATACCGGGAGTACGCCGCCGACAGACTGAGATGGAACGAAGCAGGAAATCTGGAAAACATATTCACAGACATCGTTTTTGTTGAACCTCTGAAGAAACTTGAGATCAAAGAGTTGATCATCAAAAGACTTGGATCCTACATTGAACTCATCGAAGACGAAGTGCTCGATGTAGTGGCCGATTTTTCCGATGGAAACCCAAGAGATGGTCTGTGGATACTGACAAAGGCAATCTACAACAATATTCACAAAGAAAGGTTGAGTAAAGAGGATCTAATCAACTCGATCAACAGAACGATAGCAGAGTACACCGGATTAACCCTGAGCCTGACAGAAAACCAGAAAAAGGCCATCCGAGTCCTGAGAGGTTCTGTTTACTCCAGAGAAAAGATCATAGAAACACTCCAAAAAGAAGGCTTCAAGCGAACAACGGCGTATTCAGTCATGGATCAACTCCTTCAAAAGCGAATACTCCTTGCTGAAAAAGAAGGTTACAGGATCTCTGGAAAGTTTTGGTATGTGGAGATTTGACGGTTTGTCGAATCCGTTCAGCCTCTGTCGAGTTTGTCGACGATGTCGAGATAGAGTGAGATCTAGGACTTTTCGTATCTTTTTTGTATAACCCTGTCGATTATTAACGTTGTCAATCAGTGTTTTTGAAGAATGGTGTTATTTAGAAATTCAGAACAAATTGTAACATTATTTAAACATAAATCACTGAGATAATTCAAGTGAATTAACTGCAGGGGGTGAAGCGAATAAAAGCAAGGGAAATTCAAAAGAAGTGGAGTCCCTTTAAAGAAGAGAAGATTAAAGACGTACCAGATGTATTTGGTGTGTATGAACTGGCAGATGAAAATAGAGAAATTGTTTACATTGGTCATGGAAAGCTCAAAGAGCGTCTTAGTGAGCATTTTAGAAAAAAGACCTGTCCAGGGGCAAGGTTCTTCAGGTATGAAAAAACATCTAACAAAGAGAGGGCTGAAGAGAGAGAAAAAGCCCTGCTGAAGAGATTTGAAAAGGAGAACAAAAGACTGCCAGAGTGCAACAAACGGCTTGGTTGATCTTTTCTAATAAGTGGAGGGGATATAGTCATTCAAATTCAGGCTAAAACCCCTATATGGACAGGAAATATCGATTCAAAAAGTGATACTATTCAGCCAACCGGAATAATGGGTTCCCTCCGATGGTGGACAGAAGATCTCCTCAGAGGTATGAATGATTTTGCGTGTGATCCCACTGGCAAAACAATATGCCCTGGTGATGAATAAGAAAGAGCTTTTCAAAAAGTGTGTCTAATGAACTTCTCAATGAACTCAGAGGGAGTGTATATTTCTATTCCCTTCACGTTCTCGAAATGTTTTCTGTTTCCTGTTATGATAGGTGCTTTTGCTGAAAAAGCAACTTCCAGAAAGGGAAGATCGGACTCGTCGAGTGGATCTATTCTAAGAGGTGATGGTACTACAAATACAGACTTTCTTTTTATGAAATCCAAGAGTATTTTCACATACTCCTTAGGAAAAGAAAACTTTGGACTTAGAAGAACTCTTTCATACTCATCGTATATTCTGGAATCAATACAGAGTATGAGCTTTCCATCCAGGACAAGATTGAGAATATGGGCAGGTCTGCCGTGTGGATTTATGATTCCAGATACCAAAACATTTGTGTCAACAACCACTTTCATTTCTATTTCCTTGCCTCTCTTACTATCTCTTCGATTTCATCCTCTGAGAGCTTGTCCAATCCTTTTTCCAGTGAGAACAACCGTAACTTCTCAACTGCCATTTGAACTCTTATTTTTTCCATGAAATCCAGAATTTCCTTTGGATCACCATCGATTTTCATGACAATAGCCTTTGGTTTCCCATTCACTGTGATGACTGTTTCGTTGTCTTTCCAGAGCACAGCCGGATTGTTCCTGATGTCTCTACTTGAAACAAAGCGCATATCATCACCTCCACTAAAATCATACGATATGTCCCACAACATGTCAAGCAAAACGTCATAATACTTCTGAGACAGCCAGTTCCTCAAGTGCACTGAATCCTTTTGATGTATCATGATAAACCCAACTCGAAATCTTGAAAACCTATGGCTTCCCGCTTCAACCCGTGATGGCTCGTAAAACTCTCTTGGGGTTCCGCCGCCTCTGAACCATTCACCACAAACACGCTGAATCCGTAAATTCATCTCCATTACGTAGAAAACTGCGCCTTCTTTGCGATGTTCGATAAAAACGCACGAATTTATCAAATTCATTCGATAAATACCGACATGTTTGTATTCACTCAGAGAATAGACGTGGAGTTCGAGGCCTTTCAACCTGATGGTCTTTTTCACTATTTTGTAGGCATCTTCTCTGATTGGGTCATCATAAACTACAAGCAGATCGACATCGCTGAAGGCGGTGAAGTTCCCTTTGCGTATGAGCTGAAGAGCGCCACGAATCTGAGACGATCTTTTCGGCATAGTTCACCAACCTTTCGGCTTCGATTCTGGAAGATTCAGAAGGAAGGCGAGAAGAAAACATGACCAGTTGTAGAAACTGTGTCGTTTCGGCTTTCACTGGGCCTTCTTCTGAGATCATTTGAAAGATTCCTTATGGGCTGAGAGCTGAGAACAGAGATTTCTTTGAACATTGTGAAGCCAAAGGTCGCTATTCGTTCCCTTCAAACACCGCAAAGAAGAGCCACGCCGGGATCGCCACGATATTTTCGTCTCTGAAGATCGCATCCTGGGTGATGAGAATTCCTCTGCCGAATACCCTTTTCATTCCAAGGTAGTCAGATCTATGTACCTTGTTCTGGTATTTCAC
This sequence comes from Pseudothermotoga elfii DSM 9442 = NBRC 107921, assembly GCF_000504085.1. NCBI lineage: Bacteria > Thermotogati > Thermotogota > Thermotogae > Thermotogales > Thermotogaceae > Pseudothermotoga > Pseudothermotoga elfii. The sequence goes on from NC_022792.1 coordinate 1,261,145, forward strand.
TTCGACTGGAATCAGAATTCCTTCATGGTTGCAGATAAAACCGATCTCGTTTCCCCGCTCTGAATACCAGAAAAACGGCCCATCGTAAAGGTTCATACCATGGATGATTATGAATTACTGGTTGAAAATATAAGAAAACACAAAGATGAATTCATCTGAAATGAGGAAAAAGAAATTTTTGTATTTTGTGACCGACGGATGATAATTCCTTGAATGCACTTAAGATAATGAAAAGTGTATTTTTTCTGTTAAATACCTCCGTTATATATTTATTTCGAATGGGGAAATACTGCGAAGAATAACCAGGCAAGAGGAATCGATCAAAAAAGGGAAAGTAACGCATAGTTCAAGTCAGATAATTTATTTATAAGAATTTATAAGAAAAGTAAAAACGATTCAATTGGAAGTGCAATTATGCTATCTTTTTTTAATACAGTCTTTTTTGTCACCAATATTCCCCTTTGAAATACTTTTTTCATCGAAAAATAATCAGATGGAGAAATATTGTTTTGAAATTTAATTTCTATGGGTAAAATCTTATTTCTTAATTCGATTAGAAAATCTATTTCATTTCCTTTTTGTGAATACCAAAAATATGGACCGTTGTACAATATCAACCCTTCGGATAAACTTTTTGAATATCTTAAAAGGTGAGTAAAGACAACTTGCTCAATTTTTGTTGATAATTTAATTTCAGTATTTGTAATGTTTTCAATTACAGATGTAATAACCAAATCGACAGGATAAATCTTTTTCTGCTTTTTAAGCTTAATTGTTCTTTTAGAAAAATCATAAAAAAACAAAATCCCAAAAAGGAAATTAAAACATAATAAATTGAAATAATCTTCAATTGTATTTTTCGAACTAATTGCCTCTATATCGTTTGAAAGTGAATTCCAAGAAAAACGTTGACCTATTAAATCAGGTATTTTAAAAATCAACTGATTCAATATCAACCTCGAGCGATTGAATCTTTCAATATCACCATACAAATAATTCATATATGTATTCAAGATTTCTTCTGAAATAATATTATTCTCAAAAAAGTCATTAATCACTTTTGGGAAGCCTCCAGTTGTGATATATGTTTTAAAATCGTCTTTGAATCTTAAAACTCTCAGATTTGCAGCTTTTAACTCTTCCTCATTCATTTCAAATAAATCTTCTAAGTTATACTCAAAATCAACGTTGTATTTTTGATTAATATATTCTCTGAATGTAACTGGCAAATACACGATGTCTTTTCCAGATCCTCTTCTTCCCGGAAGTCTCTCGGAAGATTTTTTCAAGTCATACGAAGAAGAGCCCGTTAAAACAACAAACGAGTTTTCCAACTTTCCAATATCATATAAATATTTTACTGATTTTTGCCAATTATTCACACTTGAAATTTCGTCAAGGAATATGTATGACTTGTTGTTATTCCTTCCTTTCATCGAAAAATAGTCCAGCAAAAGCTGTGTAAGCTCATTTTCATTACTTATCAAATCAAGTGTGGCATAGAAAATATTTAGTGGATTGACCTTTCTTTCGATAAGGTCTTTTATAAGCAATTTTAATATGGTTGTTTTCCCAATCTGCCGAGGACCTTTTATTATGTAAACCCCGTTTTTGTAATTTTTCAATTCATCCATAAAATCAGGTATGTGTTTGAATTTGCTTTTTTCAAAGTTTTTTATATGCATATCGATATATATTAATTCCTTGTCTTCCCACCATGGATTTTGTCTATAAACATACGAAAAGTCCATATTTGTACCTCCTGAGCAAATTATATTATAGCATACAGTCAATCAAATAACTAAATAAGTCCCTATTTAGTCATTAAACTGACTATATTTATACCAATTCAATCATAGCAATGAGGCATTGAAAAAAAGAATTTAAAAGTATGAATTTGCAAACTTGTATTTCTTTAGTTTTTGTAGCGTGATACTAAGCAAGATTAGTATAATTTATTAGTATATTTTTGATTTCGTATAATTATTTTAGGACCAACATGTTAATCCTTTCTTTTAGAGGGGAGATACAACATACAATTAGGCATACGGAGAACCGGGAGAGAAGGAATGTAATCGATAGAATCCTTCTGGCCATTACCATAACATTCCAAGCATCCATAGAGGAATTACATTTCTCAGAGGAAGATCGATATCATCTCTGAGCACAAAATCACTTAATTTGGATGACTTCTTTTTTCCACCGATCTCCAATTTCATACCCTCAAAGATAAAATCTCCATCCTGTTCATTTTTTGCAGCCCAGATCTTTCCTTTTTCTTTCAAGGCAAACACGCTGAAGGCTTCTCTTTAAAGGGCTCGGAAGGAGTAAGTCGTTTTACCACCTGCCAGCATTCTTCGGGTTTTTTGGTAATTTCCCAATTTTTGACCTGCATGAAGGTCAAAATATTCAAAACTTGACCTGCTTATAGGTCAATATGCTACAATGGAGTAGAAACAAGTTTCTGGAAAAATATTTGGAGGCTGTTCAAGATGAAACGCGAAGAAATACTATCGGTTCTTATAAGATGGAATATATGGGGAAAGGCGAGAAAGGGTGAGGCGATCCCAAGGGAATCGATTCAAAAGATAGTATCCCTTAAAAATTACCACGGCGCTATTGTGATAAAAGGACCACGCAGAGCGGGAAAATCAACTCTCCTGTACCAACTCATGGAAGATTTCTCCAAGGGGGGCGATCCAAAAAGCTTGCTGTATGTGAATTTCGAAGATTACGCTTTTTCTTCGGAGAAACTCGTTCCAGCGGTGCTTGAAAGTATTATCGATGCCTACAAACAAGAGGTATATCAAGGAGAGAACTTTCTTTTGTTTCTCGATGAAATTCAAAATGTGGAAAATTGGCATAGGTGGATTCGAACTGCGATAGATTCCAATTTGGCGAAGACTATCTTCGTGACGGGATCGTCTTCGAAGCTTTTATCCGGTGAATTGGCGTCTTTTTTAGCTGGAAGGCACGTTGATTTTGAGTTATTTCCTTTTTCATTCAGGGAATATGTAGCTGCAAGGGGATATGGCTTTACAGATAAGTTTAAGTTGATCTCTGAGAAGAACATTTATCTTTCGCTTTTGAAAGATTATCTTATGTACGGTGGTTTTCCAGAAACAGTTAAAAACACAGAAAGAGAAGAAGTTATCGGCAGAATTCTCTCACAGTACGCAGAGGATATTGTTTTAAAAGATGTGGTGGCAAGGTACAGTGTGGAAAATGTAAAGCTTTTAAAGGCGCTATCAAAATTCATCGCTCAGAATATAGGTAACAGATTCTCGGTTAGAAGGATGCAGAAGTATTTTGAAAATATTTTTGCGGAGAAATCCTCCACGAGTACAATATCGAATTACATCTCATATCTGGAATCTGCTTACTTATGCTTCGAAGTTCCAAAGTTTGATTATTCACTTAAAGAGCTTGTCAGAAGTCCGGTGAAGTACTATCTGATAGACACAGGTCTAAGGAATGCGATATACCCTTCATTCAGTCCTGATCTTGGAAGATTGTTGGAGAATGCAGTCTATTTGAAGTTAAGAAATATGTACGAAGGAGTATATTACTGGGAAGAAAAGAACGAAATTGATTTCGTGTGTAGAAAAGGAAATGATCTGGTATTGTACAACATTTCGTATGCTTCAAAAGAATCTGAGATAAAAGAAAGAGAACTAAAAGGTTTTATAGAATTCCCATCCCCCGTGGCTGAAAGATACCTCATAACCTGGGATTTATACACCGAACTTGTCTGGAATGATTTGAAAATAAAGGCTTTACCTGCTTATCTTTTTTTGCTCAATTTTGATTGATTTAAAACTTTCTGCCAATCGATGAATCTTGATTTTGGGCTATCTGCCATAACAATCGTCTTCTTCTAAATAACTTCGATGAAAATAATTAAGCAAATTCATTTGACAGAAAAGTAAAAATATTTATAATAAATATAATAAAATAACATGTAATAAAAAGATTTTTCTGATTTCAACCGTGGGGGTGTAAAGATTAACTTACAAATAAAAACTCCTATCTGGACCGGTGATGTTGATTCAAAGAGTGATATTATTCGATCAACAGGTATTGTTGGATCTCTTCGCTGGTGGACAGAAACGCTCCTTAGAGGAATGTGTGAATTTGCCTGTGATCCCACCGACAATTCAAGATGTCCTGATGGTGGGAATTATTGCTCTTCCTGCTTGATTTTTGGCGCTACGGGAAGAAGAAGATTGTTTAGAATCGAAATAAACGGAGGAGAGAAAATTTCTTTTCCAGGAAATGGAGCAATAAACATAAAACCTTCCGGTCGGTCACATGGCTGGTTTTTTGAGCCTGGTGTTGTAGGAAATTTAGAGATGAAAATGATTCCTCTCGATGAGAAATTCGATGAAGTTCTCGTATTAACACCACTGATTATCGCTTCCAACTGGGGAGGAATTGGAGCAAAAACACAACTTGGATATGGAGTTGTTGAAATAACAAATCCTCCAAATGTCAGTTTCGAGAATTTCAAAAGAGTTCTTAGGAATCTTTCACAGAAAGGAAAACGCCAGAAATCAAATGAACCTGGTTTTCCAAACCTCAAAGATATGTTTTTTGCAAAAGTCAGATTTAAAGCAAACGGAAATTGTTGGGAGAAGATTGATGGGCTAATAGATAAATCAAGCAAAAGTAGACTTGAAAAAGAAATAAGAAAAAAAGGGATAGAGGAGTGCTTTCGTAACAATTTCTTACCCATAGCGCCTGTGATCAAAAACTGGTTGAGATATGATGATGGAAGCCAAATTTGGAAACCTAAAAATGGAACCACGAAAGGCATTGAAAATTGGTTATTTGGAACAATTCGAAATATTTGTCCAAAGTGCTATAACATTGTAAATCCGCAAAATGAAAATGGGAAGACAGTTTATGAGTGCCAAAATTGTGGTCAAAAATTCAAAAAAGAAGAAATTATCAATAAATGTGCTTCAAAAATAAATATCTCCTGTGCTTATAAAATTGGCAATGATCTTTGGGAAATCAGAATCTGGGGATGGATACCGAAAGATGCACCCCAGAATTTTCCAAGAGAAGAATTTCTGGATAAACTCAAGAAAGTATTGCAAACTGGAATTGCTGGATTTTTGGGCAACAGTACGTCAGATCACAAACTTGCTGTGTGGCGAGAATATGCTTCAAAGAGAGATACTATTAAGGAAGAGCAAAATTTCGATAATTTCGTTGAAAGTTTGCTGAGGGGGACAGATGATGTATCATGATTTCTATGCTTATTATCAGGTTGGAAATGAACAAAGTATCGACGAACTTATAAGTGGTTCTGGAAAATACAACGATATTTTAGACACGTATCAGAAGATTTTACTTCTCTCTACTGCTTACTCTAAGGGTAAAGGCGCTATCGACTATGCGAAATCTGGAGATAGACATAAGACTTCTGGATTAAAAGTGATTTTGCATTCTCAAAAGAAATATGATCAGTACATTCATTGCAAACTGAATGAAATAAAATTGCTTGAAATAGATTCAAGTATAGACATCACTCTTTTACCAAAAGGAAGCTGGATTCTTGAGTTTCAAACAGAACTGGAAAAACCCTTTCTGTCGAAAGACGATATACCGTTTTATATCATCGAAAACCCTGTAAAAAAAGACGCAGTTTTTGGAGTACCTTACACATCTGCTACTACTTGGAAAGGGAATCTTCGTTGGGCAATGATGAAAAAGTTTTTAGAGGAGAGGAAAAACAACCCGGAGGAATTTGCAGAAGCAAGATTTCGACACACGCTACTTTTTGGAACAGAAAAGGGATGGGAAGAAACACCAACTGGATGGGCTGAATATATAGATAGAATGTGCCCTGATGCACAAACATTATATAGAGAAATATTGAGGAAGATGTTCAATAAAAATGAGAACACGATAAAAGATCCGCATGTTGAAGGAATGCTCCATTTTTATTCTACTTTCTGGGACAGAATTGATCTGATGGTTATCAATCCGCAAGACAGGAAAACAAAAACTGGAAAGAATCCCATTTATTTTGAAATCGTTCCTGAAGGAGCAAAGGGCATGTTCAGATTACTCTACGTGCCATACTACTGGCTTGGAAAAGATGATGAAGAGTTGAAAAATAAGGTCTGGGAAGATTTAGCTCAGACTATAACCGGGCTCAAAGCTATGATGCTCGAATATGGATTTTCTGCAAAGAAGACGATCGGGTTTGGAAAGATAAAAAAATTAGATTCAGGAAGACTGGAGATAAAGGGATTTTTACCAGCCCAGAAATTTTCGAACTTTGATGATATTCTGGGGTGTGTGGGAAAATGAGTATTCTTAAAACGTTAGAAGAAAACAGAACCCCTATTTTGCTCGCTGAAATAGGAGCGCATTTACATTTAGTTGGAAGATTTTCGAAAAAATTTCTTGAAAGCCATGCTAAAAATGGCGATTCATCATCAAAATTTGATTATAAAGAAATCTGTTCAGATCCTGCATTTTTTGAAGGAACAAGATTGCATGAAATACTTAGCGATAAAATGTTAGAAACTTTTATAAATAAACTCAATGTTAATAAAAAAGTGAATCTCGGAGAGTTAAAAACAGACAAAGTTTCCAGTTTCTGCAATTTTATTCAGAAACACACCTGGAACCGTGACTCAAAATGTGATCCAAAAGGGCTTTGTAGAATATTGGCAGATGCCCATGGAATTGTATCTGGTATAGACAAATCGTTAGCTGGCATGGTGGAAACAGGAAAACAGAGGAAAAACTATATATTTCGCTCCACAGCTTTTGGTTATGAAAAAGAAATAGAACTGCTGAAAAATACCGATTTGAAAAAAGAGTTGTTCAAAGAACTACATAGAGTTCTAACCGAGATTTTCAATGAACTTGAGCATTTCGGAAAAATTTCTTACGAAACTTATCTATATTTTCTTTCGGTTGCGGAAAAATATTATCCAAAAACTATCGGTGAAACCAGAAGGTCTATCAATGAGATTTCTCTTTATGATTACGCTTATTCAATAGCATCTTTGATGAAATCTAATCTCGCCAAAATGCTCATAGATGGCTGGTATGAGCCAAGAAGCAGGTCCAAATGGAAGATATTATCAATAAATCTTGATGTTTTTGAATTGCTTTCCAGAGGGTTGAAAATAGGGGATATTTTAGGATACCAGAGCGAAATCGAAAAACTTTTCAATAAAATAAAAGAAATCGTTGAATACACCTATCCCTTTGGTAATGAAATTTATAGAGACAGAACGGGCATTTACTTTTCTTGTCCAAATTTCACAAACATCAATGAATTCTTAAAAGAAATTAAGGAGACTTTTTCCAAAGAAATCAGTTTTGATGTTAGCCTTCAAATCAACATTTCAGAGGAAAGTAGAAGTATGACGGTTCTTTCCAGTGAAAGGATAGGAGCCCTAAGGAAAGTTTCTTTTCCATATGACAGTGACATGCTATATTGGGGAAGCACTCTGACCAATGAAAGTTGTGAAGGAAACCATAGCCTCGAAAAATGTCCTGTTTGTGGTATCAGGGCGAAATCGGAGAAGGATAGCAGGTGCAAAGCGTGCAATGAGCGATACAAGAAAAGGGCAAAGGCCTGGAGTAAAGATCCGAAAAAGACCGTATGGATAGATGAGGTATCAGACAAAAATGACCGTGTTGCTATGATAGTTGGAAAATTTAATCTAAACGAATGGCTTTCTGGAAGAATCCTGGATACATTAGCCTCAGCAACTTTCAATGAGTGGAGAGATGAAAATGGTTCTGTTTGTTCAAAGCTTGGAATTAATACAGTAGAAGATTTAGAAAGAAAATTTCAAGATATGTTCAAAAATCCCAAACTCAACGAAGATGAGATAGAACTTATTAAATCATTTGTTGATATAAAATTAGATGATTTCAATCTTTTTTGGAATGCTATTGCCGAAAGAGATGCCACTGGATATGCCTTAAAGCTCACGGACGATAAAGAAAAAGCAAGGCATCTTATTAAATTACTTTTTAGAAAACATCCTTCGTTTGCTCGTTTAAGGCGTGTCTGGCTGACAACTAAGGAATTTATTGATGAGACAGTGATCGAAATAATAAAAAACACTCTCACACATTCAAATCCAAGGTCAAAACGAATCCAGTTTAAGATATCTCCAGATCCCCATATTCCAAAAAACTCAACATGCGACGTAATTGTAAGTGGCGTGAGGTTCAGCCCGGTATGTGTTGATGATATAAATGGAATTTTTATAAGTACGATAAATCTTGAAATTTTGAGCAAATTTGGAAAGACAGTTGGAGAAATAGCAAATGCGCTTTCTGGACAGGACATAAAACTGAAAACAGAGACAGATAAGATCTGGAGAGATTTCAAGATAACCAGAGCAATGCCGGCAGATGATATGTATCAGGATTATCTTCCTTACATAAAAATCTATGACTTTCCAGACCAATTCATGATACTCGTGCCTGCTTATGAAGCACTCGATATAACAGAAAAAATTGTTGAAGAATACGAAAAACAATTTTCCAAGGTGAGAGATAGATTACCTGTGCATCTTGGAATCATAGCTTTCCACAGGAGAACACCTCTTTATGTCGTAATGGATGCTGCAAAAAGGTTACTGAAAAAGTTTGAGTCATCGGAGAGTTTAGAGGTTAATGTGAAAGAAGCAAAAGATATTGAAGATCCAGCATTAGGAAAGTGTAGGAAACTTGTATTGCAATTTGGTGAAAGAAAAATTCCTTTGAGGTGGACTGTTTCATATTCCACAAAAGATTCGGAAGTAGAAGATCTTTGGTATCCATATTTGAGGATCTGCAGTGCAGAAAAACCTGACAGAAATCTCTGTTTTGATTATACAGGTAACGGAGATTATGTTGTTCACGTAAAAGAGATAAAGGAAAAAGACGGAATAAAAATAGAAACTTCCTATTTCAAACTCTGTTACATAGAAGAAGCTTCAGATAGATTTCATGTGGATGAGAATTTGAAATTCACAGATGACATTCATGAAATTCAGCATTTATGGAAGGTAATTGAATGTAAACTGAAATCACAAAAGTGGAGAGTATCGCAACTGTATTCATTCTTAGAGGAACTTGAGAGAATAAAAGAGTACGATGAAAAAACTTTTGAATATTTTTTGGAATCAAATCTCATCAACATATTTGGTCTTAATCGTTCTTCAAATGAATTCGAGCTTTTGAAAAAAGCGATTGAAGATGGCCTGTTTGAACTGTGCCTCTATTGGAATCTCCAGGTCAGAAAAGAGAGAGTAAGGAAGGGGGATCAAAATGAGTCAATCAATCTTCGAACTGAAAACCTATTACGCAATGGCCATTGATCCAATACATGTTGGGGTAGGGGGAACAAGATTGGAAAGGGTTGATCTTTCCATAGTGCGGGATCCTGCTACAAAGCTCCCAAAGATACCAGGATCAAGCATAAGTGGGCCTGCCAGGGCATACACTGCACTTGTAACAGGAAGATACAGGTGGAAGAAGAATGATCGTGAGTATTCCTGCGCGGGGAGAGGAGGAGAAGGTGGTGAAAAACATTGTGGAATGGTCAATCCTGCATGTCCTGTATGTGTTCCATATGGTTTTTCTAAGGGTTCTGGTAACAGCATGCAGGGACTTGCACAATTTTTCGACGCGCACATTCTTCTTTTTCCTGTTGCGTCAATAATAGGTCCGGTATGGGTGACTTCTCCATTAGCGTTGGGGTCGTATGAAATTACTGATCTTTCGGAAGATAGATTCTATCCAATGGGAAAAGAGGTAATGGATAGAGAAAAACTCAACTTTGGATGGCTTATGTTAGAAAAAGCAGGGAATAATATTAAAGAAATAGAAAAGAAGATATTTGAAAAAGATATCCCGATCCCTGAATTTATAAAACAGAGGATCGTTCTCGTTTCAGATGCTGTTTTTCCAAAGATCGTAAACAGCAACCTTGAAGTGAGAACCTCGGTGAGCATTGATCCCGAAACCGGTACCGCAGAAGAGAAGGCACTTTTCACTTATGAAGCGATACCGCGCGGCACCATTTTGAAATTCGATATCACATACAACTCTGGTAAATATTTTAAATTTGGTAATAAAGATCTGAAAACAGAACACGGGGAGGATGTTGACATAGACTGGGTGAAGATTCAAGTAGAGGAAGGTTTAAAGCTTTTTGAAACTTTAGGAATAGGAGGTATGAACACGCGCGGCATGGGAAGGATGAGGGTGTTGAATCTAAGGGGGGCGAATGAAGATGTGCGAGGAAATCAAGGCTGAGAACATCGATCAAATCTGTGCAAAATACAGTGTTGAGATCGTCGAGAAGATGAAAATTAACCACGATCCAAAAGAAATTCAGAACCTTATAACCAGAGCACTATGTGTTCTTCAGCAACAGGGCTTATACGCATTTAGTTTGTTTTGTAAAGCAGAAAGTAAAGCAGGAAAAATCCTTGAGAAGGCTATAGATATGCTGCAGGAACTTGGAGTTTTGAACAATTCGGCAGCAGATGATCTTTCGAATGTAAGTAAGCTTTCGGAGAATATACATGATTTGATGTTTGCAATTGAAGTTATAGAAAAGACCCTAATATATGCAAGATACCATGCCAAGGCATTGGCGAAAAAGGTTGAAAACCAGGGTGAAAAAGGATGAGCTGGTCCCTCTATTCTGCAACTTTCCGGCTGGTATCACCATTGCATATTGGGTATCATAAAATCATGCACCTTATGTGTACAAGGTTTTATGTTCCTGCAAGAACCTTTTGGGGTGCTTTGACAGTGAGACTTGTGCAGAAAACAGGTGTGAGTGGTTATGAAAAAGCTGGGCAGTTTTTAAAAGAACAAATGAGGTTTGGATATCTGTACTTTTCAGATGGTAAAAAGCTTTTTATTCCACAATACACAGAGGAAGGTCTGAAACTGGATCAAATGCACTTGCACGAATTTGAGAAAAAGTACATTCGCTCCATTTCGACAACTGCTATAGATGCATATTCTTTATCAGCAGAAGAAGAGACTCTGCATCACCTTGAATATATAAATCCTCGCGGTATGGGTGATTCTTCCCCTCTGTTTCTCAAAGGATTGCTATGGGTAAGACTCGAGAATTTTTCCGAGCAAGATAATGATCTTTCATTCATGTACGAAGGTATTCAATTGAGACTTTCCGAACTAATGCAATTTTTACAAATAGGTGGTGAGAGAAAATACGGATTTGGGCAGGTAGAGTTAGCAGAGATGAGAAAGATAAGCGATCCAAAATTAGAAGCAGAAGAATTCTGTGGTGAGTGGTGTGGTGAGAAATCTGTAAATGTGACCATACCAAAGGGAAAACCAGTGTGGGCTCATGTTGAATATGTTCCAGGTTTGAAAATGAAAGGTGAGATAGAAATTTTTATGGGAAGAGAATGGAGTCAGAGTAAAGGTGCAGGGAAAAATGTCTCTTCTCATGGTCTTTGCTGGGTACCAGGCTCTGTCGTGGAGAAAAATACTGTTACCTTCGAAGTGACAGATCTGGGAATTTGGAAACGGTGAAAACACGCCAGAAGGCGAGAAAATATATCATATTATCATCTGGTATATCAAAATCCTTTCTTATTTTTTCTGTCCAACCATAAATGAAAAAACCGCTGAGGTAAGAAAACTGAAGAAATAGATAATATGTCATATCTGTGCTTTCACTCTGATTGGTAAAAAAGAATTGCTATAATTGATCATAGATTCAAAAGCTCATGTTAAAAATAACAGAATTTTCATTGGATCAAAGAACAGGTAGTAGACACCGTATAATGAAGGAAATCGGAGGTGGAATTGTGCTAACTCTTCCAAAATTACGAGGGTTGTATTACATTACTCATATCGACAATGTTCCGTCTATTTTGCAAAGAGGAATTTTGTCTCACGCAGAAATTGAGAGGCAATCCATACATTGTAATAAGGTATACGATGAAAATATTGTTTTGAAAAGAAAAGAAAGGACGTTACAGGATGGTAGATCACTGTGGGAGTTTGCTAATTTGTATTTTCAGCCAAGAAATCCTATGCTTTATCGTCTATTAATGCCAGATTTTAGATCACAAAATTTTGCAATAATAGGTGTGAAATGGACATTAATGAAAAGAAACGATATATTCATTGCTGATGGTAATGCTGCCAGTGCAGAAACAAAGATATACAGAAAAAGCGATATTAAAGATATCAAAAGCATTATCTCAGCAAAGGACATAGAATTTTGGAATATAAGTGATGGATCAAAAAGAAAAATCATGGCTGAGTGTTTAGTCCCAGGAAGCGTTGGCCCTGAATATATTAGTGAGGTATACGTTAGCGATTATGAAGTGGCGGAGAAATTAAAAAAAATAGTGAAAACTAAAAATATCTCGATCATACCAGATCCTACATTGTTTTTCCTACCTACTCGAAAGATTGACCTGACTGAAAAGCTATCGCTGGTCGAAGGAGATATGTTTTTTTCAAGGATGCAGACACTCACTGTAAGTGTAAACACAGTTGGTGTTATGGGAAAAGGGCTTGCTTCCAGAGTAAAATACCAATTTCCCGATGTTTACGTGAGATATCAAGATGTTTGCAAAACCAGAGAACTTGAACTCGGTAAACCATATCTGTATAAAAGAGAATCATCATTAGATTCACTTTTGGCTGACGAAGGGGAGAAATTACCGAATCTCAACCACCAGACGTGGTTTTTGCTTTTTGCTACTAAAAGTCACTGGAAAAATATGGCAGATCTTGAAGGAATAGAATCTGGATTAAATTGGATCGTTAAAAATTATAAAAAAGAAGGTATACAATCAATAGCTGTTCCAGCACTTGGTTGTGGTCTTGGTGGCTTGGAGTGGTCAACTGTGGGGCCATTGATGTGCAGATATTTGCGACAACTTGATATACCTGTACAAGTGTATCTACCTTTAGAAAAACGTATCCCAGATGCCCAACTTTCGCAAAAATTTCTGCTGGACGAATAATATATTTTTCAAATAATAAAGTAATGATCGAGGGACTTACACGAGCGGGGGGATATTATGAGCTTCTTTTTAGTAATTCTGGGGATGCTTCTTGGGTTTGTTGGGGGATACATTATCGGACAAGCAGCTGCTAAAAATGAAGGTCAGAAAGATATTCAGTCATCATTAAAACCCCTTTTGGAACAACTTTCTGAGCTTAGCCGGCAGCAGGGGAGTTTTTCTTCTCACCTGAACACGTTAAACAATCTTTCCAGCCTTGTGGCAGACCTCAAAGCGAGGTATGAAGAAATCAAAGAAAGCGAAAAGAAGTTAAGCCTTGAGCGTGATAAAAAAATGGAGGATTTCATGCAAAATATGAGGCATGCTTTTGAAGAAGTTTCCAGCAAGATGCTGAAAATTGATGAGGAAAAAGAGAAAAGAATAATGGAGCTTGTTGAAAATATGAAACGTTTTACCGATGAGCAAAGGGCATCAACTGAAAAATTTCTTTTGCAGCAGGGTACTACAAGAGAAGAAATCGAAAAACGCCGTGATGCAGAATTAAAAGATATGAGAAAGATCATGGAAAACTTCATACACACGATTTCTGGAACCAAAACCAGAGGAAATGTTGGAGAGATGCTCTTGAATGATGCTCTGAGTGAGACAATAAAAACTGGAACAGTTGTGAAGAATCTTTCTATAAATTCAATGAATGTGGAATTTGCCTGGAAACTGGGAGATGGAAAATACATCCCGATTGATTCAAAGTTCCCGGAGATTTTCTCTCTGGCTGAAGAGTATGAAGAAAAACCAGACAATCGCGAACAGATGAAAAAACAGATTGTTCAGAAAATAATGAAAGAAATAGAAAATATTAAAAAATACTGCAACCAGCCTAATACAATAGACAGCTGCATCATGGTAGTGCCTTCCACAGTACTTGATATTGCCCCAGAATTAGTTGCAATAGGCAAAGAACACAATGTTTTTCTGTGTTCTTACAGAGAAATCTTTGCTGTTGTGCATTATCTCGAGGCACGATATTTCAGCACAAAACAAGATGAAGCAGGAAAATACAGACAAATGGTAGAAACTTTGTTGAAACTCCTTGGAGAAATAGAAAGAAAAATTGGATCTATAGACAGGGCATTAAAATCCATTTCCAACGCCAGCAATGATATAAAGACATTAACATCAAAGGGTAAATTGATTGCAAGTGGTGATACTTTAACACAGATGAACAAAACAGATGAGATTGCTGAAACAAGCGAGGATGTCGAACAAAATATTGAGCGGGGTTGAATTGTATGAGTTTAACGTCGTTTTTGAAAAATAAAGATGTAAAAAGCGCATTTGAGCGGGCTTTCAAAAAACCACAATTCGACCTCCAGGCTGAGCTGTTAGCACCTCCTTTGACGAATAATTATTCACTTGTGGGTACTGCTTTTGATTACCTACTCCGTTTTTATATAAAGCGATTAAATCCTGATGCTGTAGAACATAGATGGATCAGTGAATCGGCTCTTGGCTACTTATTAATGGGGACGCACGGTATGCCCATTGATTATGAAATCATCGAAAAAATTGAAGAAACAATTCAGTATGCAAAAAAAGCTTACAGCGAATACATCAACACAGGTATTATGAATCACGACTTGTTTAAAACGGTGTTATTGCTGGCACAGATAGATTCAGTATATAGAGAAGGTGCGCGCGCAATATATAGAAATGGTTTTTTAGACGAAAGCAACATCGACGAGAATGACATAAAAGATCTGCGAAATTTGATATCAATAGTAAAACCAGAGTATTTCAAATCAAGGAAAATATGCATATTAAACCCAACCTTTGGAAAAGCATCCAGATTAGTTGGTGGAGCAGACTGTGATTTAATCATAGATGATGCGATAATCGATATAAAAACCACAAAAAAGCTTGACTTGACGAGAAATTATTTTGACCAGCTAATAGGCTATTATATTCTCTACACAATTGGAAATATCGACGGTATGCCGACAGACTGTAAAGTAAAAAGACTGGGAATATATTTCTCCAGGTACGCATACCTTCTTTTCATTGATGTACTTGATGTTATAAAAGAAAACTTTTTTGATTTTGTAAACTGGTTCGAAAAAAAGGCAAGTGAAAGATTTGGCCGGCGTTTATGATCATGCTGAACCCGGGTCCCCTTTTTTGAAAAGATCCCCCTTGAATGGTATCTTTAAAGATGTTGATTGATTACTGTTGAGCTGATTCAATATTTGTCGAGCTTGTCGACGGTGTCGAAGTACTTATTAGTTTACATTTATATGAAAATAGTGATATAATACAAACAGATTTACAGATTTCTTGCTTTTGGATTAGGGGGGACAATATGTGGGAGTACGAAAAAGTCTTTGCAAGAGCCCTTGATCCTGTTCACATCGGAGCAGGAGGATATAGATTGGGCAGAGTGGATAACACTATTGTGAGAGATCCAGCAACAGATGTACCAAAGATTCCAGGAACTTCCATCTCAGGAGTGATAAGGGCATTTGCAGAAGCTGTTAAAGAAGAAGATGAAAAGAAAAGCGATACAGACAAAATACTCAAAGGTATTGATATTGAAGAGTTATTTGGAACTGAAACAAAAAAGGGTATTTTACGTTTTTATGATGGCCAGATAATCTTCTTTCCTGTCTCTTCGATCCAGGGCACAGTATGGATAACCACAAAAGAACTTCTCAACTACTGGTTTGGCGTAAAAAATGAAATTCCAGATGGCCTGGGAGATAAAGCTTTTGCACTTTGTGGAATAGATACAACAAAGCCGCTGAACCTTGGTTGGTTGTTACTCGAAATTGAGAAAAATCAATCTCCTCTTTCTCAAATAGTTAATTGGGTGAAAAGGATTGTTGTTTTGTCAGACAAGCTTTTTTCTCACATTATAAACGACAATCTTGAAGTGAGAACTTCTGTGAAAATAGACAAAGATACCGGCACAGCGGTAGAAGGAGCTCTTTTCACCTATGAAGCGATACCAAGAGGTACAATCTTTGGCTTTGAAATTTGCCACGATAAGACACGAAACTCTATTTCAGGCAACGTGATAAAGGCAATAATGAATGCCGTTAGCCCATATCTCAAAAATCTCGGCATAGGCGGAATGGGTACAAGGGGATTTGGAAGATTGGAATTGCTGCTTAACAACGTCGACAGTGGTTCAACGGGGGGCGTGAATGATGCACAATCTTGACTTTGAGTGCATGAAAATTGCCCAGGAAATTTTAACATCGAGTACTGATAAGGACAAATTAGAAAACAACTTAAGAAAAGCCCTTGGTGTTCTTCAAGAAGATGGCGTTTATGCAATGTTTCTGTGGCTTGAGGATAAAGATAAAACAGTCAGAGAAAAACTCACAGGTTTGTTGAATGAACCTGAGATAAAAAGATATCTTTTGAATGATTCAGAAAGATTTGACGAAGATTTTGCTATTCTCTGCAGAAACCTGGTAGAAGTCGCAAAAGATATAGATAAATTACTTTTCATGAAAAGAATTATTGAGCGTGCGTTGATCTATGCGTTGTATCATGCAAAAATCGGGTGAGAAAGATGTGGAAAAAACTCAATGTCGTCTTCAGATTGAAGAGCCCTCTTCACATAGGCTATATGCCTTTCGAAGTGTTTGTGTTTTCTCCCACGCGTTACTATGTTCCTGGAAGAAATTTCTGGGGCGCTATAACAAAGAGAATAACAGAATATCTGTATGAAAAACCAAAAGCGGAAAATTACAAAGATATCGGCGTGAAGGTTATGAAGAATTTCAGGTTTTCTTATTTCTACGTCTATGATGGAAAAACGGTTTATTTTCCGTGTTATACAGAAAATGGTTTGAAATATGGAGACAACAGCCATGAGATAACCA
The DNA here is from genome assembly GCF_000504085.1 of Pseudothermotoga elfii DSM 9442 = NBRC 107921. Taxonomy (NCBI): domain Bacteria; kingdom Thermotogati; phylum Thermotogota; class Thermotogae; order Thermotogales; family Thermotogaceae; genus Pseudothermotoga; species Pseudothermotoga elfii. The sequence goes on from NC_022792.1 coordinate 1,278,033, forward strand.
AATCAGAATTCGAATACAGGTTCATAGGGAGTTTTGTTTCAACTGCGATTGATACCACTGGAACTGCAAAAGATAAAAGTCTTCACGAAATAGAGTTCATAAACAGCAGGTTCAAAGATGAAAATGGAAACACAAAAGATGTGAAAATAGCCGGGTGTATCTGGATAAAAGAAGATACAGAAATAGAAAAAATAATTTTGGGTGAAGGCATATTCATAGAAAATTCCAACGTGATAGAAGAACTCATTCTTGGTGGAGAATCGAAGTATGGTTTTGGTCATGTTGTTTTGGAATCAATCAATGAGATTTCAGTTTTTGAATGGAACGATCCTGAAAGTGTGGAAATAGGAAGCAAGCTTCTTCCTGCCCATTTGAAGTATGATGAAAATTTAAAATTCAAGGGAGATATAGAGCTTCTCACGGGGAGAGGATATTACGATCCGAATTCAACAGAAACTGCAGGTGGTAATAAACCGGGAGCTGCCATATCGATTCCTGAATATTACTTTGTCCCAGGGACGATCCTAATGGAATCTAAAAAATTCAAAGTGAGATGGGACGGCACCTTAGAGGTGAGCAAAAATGGATGAATACACCATCAAGATAAAGGCGTTGACACCCATATGGACGGGAAATGCAAATAGAAAATGTGAAACTCTTAGAGAAACAGGTATCATTGGAAGTTTAAGATGGTGGTACGAAGCGCTGATCAGGGGATTGGGTGGGTATGCATGTGATCCAACAATTGATGGCAGGTGCTCATTGGACCAAAAAAGGTTTAAAGAAGCTCTGAAAAATGGTAAATCTCAACAAAAAGCACTGAGTGAACAAATATGCCCAGCATGTCAGTTGTTTGGCTGCACAGGATGGGCCAGGAAGTTTATATTACGAATAGAACCGGAGAAATCTTGTTCCTATGCACCGTTTTTTATAGTTAAACTTCCAAGGTCCAGAAATCCATACTTTCTTGGGTACCATGACAGGTCTGGGAGCGAATATGAAAAGAATGGAGGATTAATTGGAGAATATAGATTGACATTTTTCATTGACGATGAATTTCATATAAAACTAATTCACCTGCTTCTAAAACTCGCCACCAACTGGGGAATTGGCTCAGGCATTCAGAAAGGTTTCGGTATTTGTTATATGGAAAGTGATTCCAATTTCTCCGTGATGAAAATACCAGTTGTGTCTGAAAAAATGACAGAGAAACAAAACTCATTTCTGCCAAGGTTTGATCAATTCTTTTTTTATAGAATTCCGATCAACGATACGTATATTGACGGGATCAAAGACGCAATGAAATCCAGTCTCTATAAAATCATGAGAGACCTTCGCAATAAAAAAACAGTGAACTTCGACCTATCTACGTTATCGTACATTCCATCAGCCCCATTGGTAAGAAAATCTGTAAGGCATTTATTCAGCGATAATGATGTGCTGAGACATTTCATAATGGGTTTTGCTAGTATGAACAAACAACCTAAACCGATACATTTAAAATGCTGGACCCATTCTGTGGAAAAAATGGAAAATGACGAGTTTTACTGCAATAATTGCAAGGAAAAAGTTGTTGAAACAGATATTTTAGAGAAAACTGGTTCGAAAATTTTTGTTTCACACCTCTATAACAAAAACGTTTTTACATGCAATTCCTCATCATCATGGGAAATGAAAGTATGGGGATGGATTCCAGAAATACCCGAAAAAATAGGCAAGACAAGAGAAGAGATAAAGCAATTATTACAGAGCAATTTTAAGAATGAACAATTTTGGAAAGGGGTTTTTTCTACGAAAGAAAATCCTGTGAATATTGGTTCCATCTGGGAATGCTGGGATCCAACTCTTGATGATTTAGTTGATGCAAGGAGTGAGATCTATGGATAATAAAAGGTGCTACGATTACTATCTGTTAAACAATAGGATCTCTACAGCCGAAAACAATAGGATCTCCATAGCCAAATTGAAAAGACAAATTCTTGATGAAGTCAAAGCGGAAGGAAGAGATTATATCAGATGCTTTTGCTTTTACCCCAAAGAAGAAGATTTAGCATATCTTCCCAACGGCTCTGTATTGATCAAAATCACTTTCACCCTCAAAAAGCCATACACAAGTAAAGACGAGGGAGAGTTTCATATTATCGATGACAAAATTTTTGAAAACCCGATCGTCAGAGACAAGTTCACAGGACTTCCAATGGTCAGACCTTCAACGTGGAAAGGCCATCTGAGATTTGCTGCCGAAAGAGTTGACTGTCAAAACAAAAAAGAAATCATAAATCGCCTCTTTGGTTCAGAAACTGAAGACGAAGAAAAATTAAAAGGAAGGCTCTATTTTTTCCCAACATTTTTTGAAGAAGATTCAAAAAAAGATGTCATCACACCGCTTAAAAGAGATACCAGAACACCAGCCAGAGGTCCAATATTTATGGAAGTTATGAAGCAGGGTAGTAAAGGTGAGTTCTATCTTCTGTACGTTCCTTATCCCAAAGGAAAAAATTTTGAAGAAAAACAAATCGGAGAGGATCTACATTTTCTTGCGAGCGCTTTGAAACTTATGTTCTATACCTATGGATTTTCGGCAAAAAAGACATCTGGTTTCGGGACAATTGAGGAACTGAAAGAAGAAAACATAGAAATTTACCCCAAAGACAAAAAAGGGATTTTCTCAATATTATACACCACACATAACAATAGAGTTAAGGATGGTGTATAAAAATGAGAATCAACCTGCTGGATCGTCTTGCAAAAAGGGGTAATACTTTTACCTTTGAGGAAGTGGTTGAGACATTCAATATTTCAAGAAAAACTCTGTGGGTAATTTTGAGTCGCCTTGAAAAGCGAGGATGGATTGAAAGAATAGAAAAGGGAAAATATATGATCATTCCTCTTGGTGCTGAAAAGGGTAAATACACTCTGAGTGAGTTTGTTATTGCTTCCACTCTTGTTAAGCCCTATGCGATTGCTTACTGGAGCGCTCTTCATTACTATGGTTTGACTGAACAGATACCAAGTACAGTGTTTGTTCAAACTACATCAAGGAAGAAAGAGCAAACCCTCGAAATTTTTGGAATTAATTACAGAATAGTAAGAGTAGCACAAACGAAGTTTTTTGGCTTTCGAAAAGAATGGATAGAGGAAACTCAAATAACTATTACAGACAGAGAAAAGACAATTATAGATTGTCTGGATAAACCTCAATACAGTGGAGGAATAATAGAAGTAGCAAAATCCTTGAAGAATGGAAGATTTGATAAAGATAAATTAGTATCATACGCTGAGAAAATAAATAATTCTGCTGTTCTCAGGCGACTTGGGTTTTTGTGTGAATTTTTGAGAATTGAGATAAACCTACCAGGAATTGAGACGAGGAATTACCTGTATCTTGATCCAACAATGCCAAAGAATGGAATCAAAGATGCAAAATGGCATCTGATCGTGAATCTTGACGAGAAAATTCTGGGGGCGCTGGAATGATTACGCAAAACGAAATGAAGCAGAAAGCGAGGGAATACGGGGTAAATCCATCAACTATTGAAAGAGATTATGCTCAGAATTGGCTATTAATGGCTTTGTCTTCCCTTCCTTTAGTTTTGAAGGGAGGAACTGGTATAAGGAAAGTGTATATAAGTAATTACAGATTCTCTGATGATCTTGATTTCACTCTGCTTGAGGAATTTAGTGCAGAAGAATTTAAAACAACTATCGATAAAGTTATTGAAAAGGCAAGGGAAGAAAGTGGAATGAATTTTTTCGAGGATTTTGAGTTTCAGAAAAATAATAACGGTTTTGAGATTGATACTTACTTTCAGTTTATGCAGAGAGGTGAAAATAGAACCAAAATAAAGTTGGATATAACAAAAGCTAAGAATGAAAGAATATTACTACCCGTGCTTATGAAAAAGATAATTCACCCTTATTCTGATGACCTGGACTGTGAAGTAAAAGTATATTCTCTGGAAGAAATAGTAGCAGAAAAAATAAGGAGTCTGTTTCAAAGAACACGGCCAAGAGATTTATATGATGTTTGGTATCTATGGAGTAAGACGAATGATATCGACAGAAAAGTGGTTTTCAAAGTTCTTCCTGAAAAACTCAAAGAAAAAGGGGTTCTAATTGACATCCAGGATCTTGAAAGCAGGAAAAATGATTTCAGAAATGCATGGGAATTTTCTCTTGGTCATCAATTAAAGGAACTGCCAGATTTTGAAACGGTGTTTTCAACTGTAATTCAAGAGGTGAAGACTATGTGTGTTGAAATGATTAAAAACAACAGAGAGATGATATTGATCGGGGAAATCTGTGCACTACTTCATGATATTGGAAAACTCCATCCTAATTTTATCAAAACACAGTCTGTAGAAGGCATAAAAGGACTGCCTCACCATGCCAGAGGCATAGATCAGCTTATGAAAGCAGAGCTAATTGATTTTTTCAAAAGCATAGATACGAAGATAAACACTGAAAGCATGTCGATATACGATTCCATCAGGTTTCATCATGATAACTCAACGAATAACATTTTAGAGTGTTTAAAAGAGTGTGACAAGAAAGACTCTGCTGATGACAAGGGTATAGTAAGGAGAAAGCAGCACTTGGATAGCACATGGATTTCTTCGCCGTTTGGTCATCCAAAAGAGAAAATAGACCTGAACTGCCTCCAAAAAATATTTGATGATCTTCAGGATAATTTGATTGGACTTTTTAAAAATTATACTTCTATGGATAAAAGTTGTTTCAGAAACACTCTGATTAACAACCTCAAAACCCCATTTTCTCATGCCCTTGGGGAAACAAGAATTCCGGCAAACGATGTCACTTTGTGGGATCATTCTTATTCAACAGCATCTTTGTTTAAATCTGTTTTAGCTGCAATAACATGTGGAACAAATCCAAATCCTCAGGATTTAAAATGGAGAATATTCGCTATATGCTGGAATGGAATGGAATTCATAAACAAAGGAAAAAAGGTGGCTGAGATCCAGTCAAGAAACGATGTGATAGAAAATCTCAAGAAGAAGTTAACGGGGATTTTCGAGGAAGAAATTCCTGTGGGTAATGTGGTCTTTGAAGACATGAATGGAATTTATTTCACTTTCCCAGACCTGAACAGGGCTTGTGATCTTGCAGAAGAATGTGCAAAAATTGCTTTAGAAACGATTCAAAAAGAAACCCAGAACGAACTGTGGCCATTTTTCATCTTGAGTGAGGCAACCCGAACTCTCACGATCATTGCTAATGTACAGAGATCTGCATTCGAAAAGAAAAAGGTACCCAAAATGACACCAGTATTATTTGTTGAAGATAAGGAAAGATATCTGGAAAATCCTGATCTTCCATCCTTTACTGTTAGACAAAGCATATGTCCTGTTTGTGGTATCAGACCAAGAGATGAAGGAAAAGAAAGATGCAAAATATGTTATAAGCGAAGGCAAGGAAGGCTTTCAAAATGGCTTTCAAACAGAGAAGAAACTATATGGATAGACGAAGTTGCAGATAAAAACAACAAAATTGCTTTGATATCTTTGAATTTTTACCTTGATAAATGGCTCGATGGAACAATGGTAGGAACAATTTATTCGCAGACATTTGAAGATTGGTTGAACTCTAAAAAAGCAAAAAAGTTTTTTGAAAATAAACAAAACATTCAAAAGTTAAGAAATAAAGGAGTAAATATAGAAAAAAAGAATAATATGAATCTGTCGAAGGAGTTACTCAAAACTATTACAGATGAGGATATTAAAGAGGATGCTGGATTTAAAAGCAATTTAATAAACACATTTTTTGAAGATATTAGCTCTTCACAGGATCATTCATCTGATGGAAATTATGTCGAAAGATTTGTTAATAACTTAAAGGAACGATTAAAACCTGAACCATTTAATCCATCTAACCTACAAAAATTGCTTTTCACCCAGAACCCGTCTCCTGCCCGATTGTACAGGATATGGCAGGAAACAACTGAATTCTTTGATTTGGTAGTTAGTGAGGTAAAAAATAAGATCTACAGCAATAAATGGAAAAGAATAAAGTTTTTCGTAAATTATACTGACTTAAAATCTAAACTAAAGCAAGGGATGGGAATAGAAGAGAAAACTCCTTACTTAGTTCAAATAGATGATTTAAAGCCACAAAAACTACTCGTTTTTCACGATGAAAATGGAGAATTCTATACAATAGAATCTCTTGGAAAATTCAAGTTTAACAATAACATAGGGGAAGAAGCTGTTAAAGAGGCGCTAAAACAGGAATTTAAGCATCTCGCTCCAGAAGATGATCCAGACGAAAATCTATTGAACAAATCAGTAAAGCCCGACGAAAATAATATAAAAATAGAAGAATACTATCCATTAATTGAAATCAACAAATCCCCATTCTCACTTCGCCTAATAGTTCCCGCGCAAGACTCGATGAAAATCATAGCTCTGGTTACAGATCTATACAACGAAATGTTTAAAAGAGTTATAGGAAAGCTTTCTTTAAACATCAAGCTCCTTGTGACAAAAAGAAAATTCCCTCTTTATTTATTTCTCGATGCAGAAAACAGAATGCTTGAGGATGAAGAATTCAAAAAACAAGTGGCAATGGATCCATGGTGGAATATTCAAAGACACGATGAGTTCTATGGTTTTTATCCTGCAAAGCCCGTAGAACATGAGAACAAATATACTCTCGATGATCTGAATCCAATCTCTAAAGGAAAGATCTTCTATCTCTATCCAGGATATTTCGACTTCGATCTACTTTCGGAAAATACAGACAGATACAATATAGCTTATTCAAAAGGAGAGAAGATAAAAAGAGCAGATGAGATCTACAGACTCCTCACAGAAAGACCATATTATTTTTATGAAATTTCTGAAATACTCGAGTTGTGGGATGTTCTAACGAATCTAACCAGTTCACAGATACATTTTGTTGAAGAAGCTCTCACTTTAAAAATCAGGGAATGGAGAGAGGTAAAAGACAGAGAAAATGTGTTCATGAACTTTGCAGAGGCAACTCTAAAAGATGCTTTTAACAACAAGTGGGACAAATTGAGAGATGAAACAAAATGGTTTCTTTTGAAATCAGCCTGTAATGGTCTTTTGCTTGATACTATAAACCTTTTCAAAAGAACACTCGCGTAGAATAAAGCTCGAAGACATAAAGTGACCTGACTTGTTCATCCTGCTGTGATATATTGATGGTATGGACGTTTTCCACTGTATTTTCAATTTCATGCGAACTATCACTGTTCATGGCTTGTGGTAAAATAAAAAAGGTGGTAAAAAATGAATTTCTCCTGGGATTATTGTACAGGTGTTGAAACGATTATCAGAAAAATGATTCTGGGAAATGTGGATGATCTAAAATGGCTTTTGAATGAATACCATAAAGAGAAACTGAAAGAAATTTTCCTAAGCAATCTCCATAGATTTCGTGGCAAAGATAGAAGTTTCTGGAAAATTTTGCTGGAGGTTTCTGATGAAGAAATTGAGAGAAGATCAAATGAAAGTTTTAGAGAAACTTCTGCAATTAGGTATTTTCCATGATTTTTACCTTGCAGGTGGAACATCTCTTTGCTTGAAATACAACCACAGGCCTTCTTTGGATTTTGACTTTTTCCTTTTTCCTGAAAAAAACTTTTCAAACATATACGAGAACGAGATATACAAACATTTCAATATAGAATTTATTTATAAAGATAACCAAACGCTTATTTTTCAATTAGATGGGATTAAGGTTTCACTATTTGAATATCCATACCCACTTTTAGAAGAACCAGACAAGATCACAGATCTTTATTTAGCACATGATAAAGATATTGCTTGTATGAAAATGAGCGCAATCGCTCAGAGAGGACTCAAAAAAGATTTCTTCGATTTATGGTATTTAATCAACATTTACAGATGGGGTATGAAAGAATTGCTTTCAATGCTTGAGAGAAAATACAAGGATTATAATCCGCTTATATTCCTTAAGGCACTCGTATATTTCGAAGACGCAGAGAAAAACATAGATTTTGAAGAAGTGGAAGAAAAATGGCTCAGTATAAAGAAATTCTTTACCGGTTATATAAAATCTTTTTAATTATTCCTGAAAAAACTCGTCTTTATAATCTCAACAATCTTTTCAGAAGAATTTCCATCGCCATAGACATTTTCAGGATATTCCACAGAGTTATCTTCCATGGTTATATCGAACAAGTTATTTTCATCTGATAGACTGTTCCATTCTGCTTCAACAAGCTCTCTCCAACCTGTGTCTGGCATTACAACCACTGCTTGTTTTCCAGCGAAATAAGCCTCTTTTTGAAGGCCTCCACTGTCTGTTATGACCTTCCAGCAGTTCTTCACAAGACCCATTAGATTCAAGTAATCTACCGGCTCGATTATCACAGCATTTTCTAAATATTTCCACAGTTTGAATTCTTCTATTCTCTTTTTTGTCCTTGGATGTATTGGAAGCACTATTTTTATTTGCTCTGATATCTTTTTCAGCTGCTGAAGAATTTTTCCTAATTTCTCTTTGCTGTCGACATTGAAATCTCTGTGAAGTGTGACAAGAATATATTCATTTTCTTCAAGATCGAGGGCTTTGTACGTATCATACCTGAAACTTTTTTCCATCTGCAGATACAGATCGTACATCACATCGCCAGCAAAATACACACCTTTTTCTATCCCTTCTTTTTTCAGATTCTCTACGGCAAGCATTGAAGGGCAAAACAGGTAAGTTGATACATGATCTGTCAATATTCTGTTTATCTCCTCTGGCATATCTTTTGGCTCCTGCCTGACTCCTGCTTCGATGTGTGCAACTGGTATCTTTAACTTTGCTCCAACGATTGCGCCTGCAAGAGTGGTGTTTGTGTCTCCATAAACCAGTATCATATCTGGTTTTTCTTTCAAAACTACTTTTTCAAACTCTATCATGATCTTTCCTGTCATCTCTCCATGACTGGCTGAACCGACATTGAGATTGTAGTCTGGATTTTTTATGCCAAGCACCTCAAAAAACACATCGGACATGTTGTAATCATAGTGCTGCCCAGAATGAACGAGTATCTCTTCGATATAATGTTCTTTCAACCTCTTGTGAACAATCGCTTCTTTTATAATCTGCGGCCTTGCCCCAACTAATGAAAGCAGTCTCATTCGACCAAACCTCCTGAATTTATATCTCTAAAGACTATACTAACAGAAAAGCTGAATTTATTATGGCACACCTTATTATATTGCAGAACCGTTATAGAAACTACTTATCAGTGTTATACTATATAATAGTGGCAAGTTCGATTTCATAAGTAGTATCTGGCAGGAAGGAGAGTCATGATATGGAAGAAGAAGTAAAGAAGATAATAAACAAAATCTTAGAAAGAAAGAAAAAGGAACCATTAAAAGAACTAAATTACGATCTATCGCTGAGAAATGATCTGGATATGGATTCATTAGATCTGGCAGAACTGACTGTTAGGATAGAAGACGCATTTGGAATTGATGTGTTCGAAGACGGGATTATTGATACAATTGGTGAGATAATGGATAAAATTAATAAAAGGTGATGATATGAAATTATTTTTCTGGACTGAAAACATGCAGAAAACATATGAGAATTTGATCGATGATATAAATAAAACAAAAAAATTGAAAAGATATATAAAAGAAAAAGAGCCGTATGAGATATACAAAAATTTGATAGCAAGTATATTAGCCTGTGAAAATGTGGTCCTTCTGGATTCGGATTTTTCAAACGAAGAGATATTAAATTTGGGCATTTCTATTGAAAATCTTGAAGAAGAAGTAGATGTTGAAGATATAAGTGTATCGAGTTTTGAAGAAGTGCTGCGATTAATTGAAACATATGGGAAAAACTGGCAGGTTACGCTCTATACTTCTGGAACAACTGGAAGACCAAAAAGAGTTTCACACAACTTGGAAACTTTAACCAGGGGTGTAAAAACTGGGGAGAGATTCAAAAATAACATCTGGGCATTCGCATATAATCCCACACACTTTGCTGGATTACAGGTGTTTTTTCAGGCTTTTTATAACGAAAACCCCATGATTTACGTCTTTGAAATGAATAGAAAGAAAATAGAGGAAACCCTGAGAAAATTCAAAGTAACCAACATTTCCGCAACACCAACATATTACCGCTCGATCATACCGTATTTTAAGAATCAGGTGACTTCTATAGAAAGAATTACAATGGGTGGCGAAAAGTTTGACGAAGATTTAGAAAGGGAACTTTTGAGAATTTTCCCAAACGCGAAGATCAGAAATGTTTATGCGTCGACAGAAGCGGGGAGTTTGTTTGCTGCGGAAGGTGATATATTTAAAATAAATCCAGAAATGGCGGATAAAATAAAAATATCGGACGATAATGAGCTGTTAATCCATAAAAGCCTGTTGGGGTATTCACATGATCTTCAGTTAGATGGCGAATGGTACAGAACCGGCGATGTAGTTGAAAAAATAGATAAAAATCATTTCAGGTTTTTCGCAAGAAAAACAGAGATGATAAACATTGGTGGGTATAAGGTAAACCCACACGAAGTAGAAAATGAGATCAAGAAAATTGATGGAGTAATAGATGCCGTGGTCAAAGCCAGAAAAAATAAAGTAACTGGGAATATATTGATGGCAGATATAAAGGTTAAAGATGGAACGGATGTTGAGAATAAAGAAAAAGAGATAATAACAATTCTGAGTGAAAAATTGCAGAATTGGAAAGTCCCAAGAATTCTGAATTTTGTTGAAGAAATAGAGACAACCAAAACAAGTAAGAAGATGAGAATATGAAGACTGTGGTGGTTACAGGAGATTCACGAGGCTTAGGAAGCGAAATATGCAAAGAGTTGCTAAGAAAAGGTTATAGAGTCATAGGAATAAGCCGAAAAGTGTCTGAAAAAGTTATAGAAATGCAAAGCATCTATGGGAAACTCTATAATCACATAAATTTTGATTTGAGTGAGTCTGAAAAGATAAAAGATTTGTACATCGATCTTTTAAAACCTGAAGGACCGATATACGGATTAGTAAACAATGCAGCAATAGCTTACGATGACATTGTTACAAACGCACAAATTGAACCTTTGGAGAAAATGTTCAGAGTAAATGTTTATTCCACTATATTGTTAACAAAATATATAATAAGGGATATGTTACTTCATAACACCCAGGGAAGTATAGTACATATAAGCTCTGTAAGCGCGCACACAGGATATAAAGGTTTAAGTATGTATGCAGCAACAAAAGGAGCCATCGAGGCTTTTTCCAAAACAGTGGCAAGAGAATTTGGTACTAAGAAAATAAGAAGTAACTGTGTAGCTCCTGGTTTTATGGAAACAGATATGAGTCGATCACTTACAGAAGAAGATAAAAAAAGAATATATCAAAGAAATTCTTTAAAAGAAGAAACGAAAATTGAAAGTGTGGCAAAAGCTGTTCTATTTTTATTAGATGAAGAAAGTTACTCAATTACAGGTCAGGTTATCCATGTTGATAATGGAACCATCTGACATATTTTAAAACCTCCAGGAGTTGGTAGAATGCTTTTGTCAGAAATTAAAGGCATAAATTTCTTAAAAGATGGTCATTTCGAGAATTTTGGGAAGTTAGGGAGAATATACCTGAATAACACGATATCTTTCATAAACTCGGAAGAATACTTGAAGCACATTAATGAAAAAATCACATGTATAGTCTGTACTGAAGAACTTATTAAATATTTTGTCGACAAAGACATTGGCATTGTGGTTTCGAAGAAACCAAAAAACACGTTTTACGAAATTTACTACCAACTTTATTTAAATGGATATTTTAAGTATGCAGAAAACAAAATATCGGACAAAGCATATATCTCACCAAGAGCTGTTATTGCAAAATCTGGTGTTATTATAGGCGACGACTGTGTAGTTGAGGACAATGTTGTTATTCGAGAAGGATCTATTTTGGAAGAAAGTGTAATAGTTAGAAATAACTCTATCATTGGTTGCGAAGGATTTGAAGTTGCTAATATTTTTGGAGTCAATAAAATTGTCCCACATACAGGATATTGTGTATTGAGAAAGAATGTTGAAATATTACACAATGTTTGTATTTGTAAAGGTCTTTTTAAAGGATATGACACAATAATAGGTGAGAATGTGAAAATTGATAATTTTACTCAAATAGCACATGCTGTGAAAATCGGGAAAAACTCAGAGATCGCTGGTGGAACAGTTATTTCAGGAAATACAGAAATAGGAGAAAATGCTTGGATTGGTCCCAATGCAACCATTTCGAACGGTTTAAAAATTGGTAATAGTGTGCATATTTCCATTGGAGCTGTTGTCGTTAATAATCTGGATGATAAAAGAAAAAGTGTCCGGCAATTTTGCTTACGAACACCGTAATTTTTTGAAGGATTTTATTGCCAAAAAAATACGATAAACTTTGTATCTGACTCTAAACATTGATTCTTTGAAAGCTCGAATGCAATTTTTCAAAACAGTAAAGTTTAATATCATCTCAGAAACTGATGTGTTCAAAATTTAATACACCATGGTCCAAATAAAAAACCATTGGGTAGAAATATCTTCCAGCCAGTTTTCCATTTTGATCATACACTCTTGCTTCGTCGCCAGAATTGTTCCAGATATGTATTTTTGTCCAGATGAATGTCCCGGCTGCTTTTGGCCCGGATGAAATCACTACAGATTCGCGAGGTTTGAGCACAAAATCTGGGAAAATGAATGATTGCCCTCCATAACTTTCTATTTTCCAGCCTTTCAGATTTAGCTCTGTACCACCGAGATTTATTACAAATACCTTTTCGGCTTGACCTTTGTACTCTACATAAACCCCAACAGAAACAGGTGTAGTGCTAAAACCAGATTTGAGATTTTGTAGAACCATGTTTTCATCGATCTTTCCCCACAGGCCAAGACTGTTTTCTCTTGCATAGCGTTCTGCTTGCAATAAAAAATCGCGCATTGGTTCATCTACTCTGTAAGATGTCAAAGCGCGCCCATAACCATTGAGTAATAAAACCAAACTGTGAGAAACAAGGACAGGCTCGTTCGAGCTATCAAAAGCATAGTACCAAACATGTGCGAGCAAACGCTGATATCTATCTAATAAATCAGGATACTGAAACGTTAGAAAAACCCTACCGTCTTTCTCAAGGAGTATCTTTGTGAAAAGTGATGCTGCTCGCGCAAAATATTCCACCTCTTTTTGTGGATGAACACTTTCTGGAGTATCCAGGCCAATAATTCGCAGTGTTTTTACTTTTTCATTCAATCTAACCTCGACAGTGTCCCCATCGATGTGCCTGTTGATCAGGGCTGTTTGCGAGCTTTGCAAAGAAATTGCAAATTCTTTTGCATACAGAAATGTGACACCATTTCTGTGCAATTCAATGACATTCAATGCAAAACAAAGCGAGGAGACCACAAAAATCATTGCAAACGCTATATGTATTTTCACTTGTACCGCCTTTCTGAAAATACACTTTTTTGCTATACTTTCAAATCAAACCTGTCCAGAGTCATAACTTTATCCCAAGTTTTAATAAAGTCAGATACAAACTTTTCCTTTTCATCATCACTCGCATAGACTTCCGCGACAGCTCGCAGTTCATCGTGATGGGCAAAGATAAGATCTACTCTTGTTGCTTTGAACTCCGGCTCTTTTGTTTTTCTATTAAATCCCTCAAACAAATAACGATGTTCATCTATCTGTTTCCACTCAATATTCATATCCAGCAGATTTACAAAAAAGTCATTTGTCAGAGTGCCTACAGTATGTGTTAAAACTCCATAATTTTTATAACTGTAAACAGCTCCAAGTACTCTCAATCCTCCAACGATTACAGCCAGTTCTGGCACTGTTAGTTTTAATAACTGGGCTTTGTCTATTAGAAAATATTCTGGAGTTGTGCTAATATCTGATTCATCTATTTTGTATGGATCTTTGAAGTAATTCCTGAAACCGTCTGCAAAAGGTTCTATTTCTCTATAAAATTCTTCCTCAACCTGATCTTGAAGGGCATCTACTCTTCCAGGAATGAATGGAACTCTGACATCAAACCCAGCCTTTTTAGCAGCAAATTCTATAGCAGCACAGCCTCCGAGAACTATCAAATCGGCTATGGAAACCTTCTTGTTGTTTTTTTGCTCTTCATTGAATTTTTTCTGGATTTTTTCATAAACCTTTATGATCTTTATCAGATCATATGGATGATTTACCTCCCATAGATTCATGGGACGCAACCTTATCCGTGCTCCGTTAGCTCCACCTCTTCTGTCAGAATCTCTGTAAGTTGAAGCTGAAGACCAGGCGGTATAGACCAGTTGAGAAATATTTATACCAGAATTGAGGATCTGCTTTTTCAGATATTCAATATCTTCTTCATCGATCAGTTCATAATCTCTTTTGGGTAAAGGGTCCTGCCAGATGAATTCTTCTTTTGGAACATAAGGACCGATATAGCACGATTTTGGTCCCATATCTCTGTGAGTAAGTTTGAACCACGCTCGGGCAAAGGCTTTTTCAAATTCTTCGGGATTTTCAAGAAACTTCTTTGCAATTTTTGAATAAACCGGATCAAATTTCAAAGCCAGATCAGCTGTGAGCATTCGGGGTTTGTGCCTTCTGTTTGGATCGAAAGGATCAGGAACCATTTCCGGGGCATTTTTAGCTACCCACTGGTTTTTCCCATCTGGGCTTTTTTCGAGTTCCCATTCGAACTCCAAAAGAAACTTCAAATACTGTATACCAAATTTCGTTGGCTTTGAAGACCATATGACTTCAAATCCCGATGTATATGTATCAGAAGCCTTACCGGTTTTGTATGTGTATTTCCATCCCAACCCCATTTGTTCTATGGGCGAAGAGCTTGGGTCTGGACCGAGGTCTTTGCTGGGCCCGGCTCCATGGCATTTTCCAAAAGAATGCCCACCAGCAATCAAAGCCACTGTTTCTTCATCATTCATACCCATTCTGCTAAAGGCAAGTCTTATTTCTTTGGCAGATCCAGCTGGGTCGGGATTTCCCATGGGGCCTTCAGGATTGACATAGATCAACCCCATTTCAGTTGCAGCAAAAGGTTTCTCCAGTTCTCCTTCTTTAAAACGCTCTTTTCCACTCAACATTTCCTGCTCGGCTCCCCAATCCGGGCTTTCGTCGGCTTCAAAAACATCCTCTCTGCCAAGAGAAAATCCCAGAATTTTTACACCCATATCCTGCAGGGCAACAGTCCCGGCAAGAATAATCAAATCTGCCCAAGAGAGCTTTTTCCCGTATTTTTTCTTGATAGGCCAGAGTAACCTGATAGCCTTATCGAGGTTTATATTGTCCGGCCAGTTTATCCTTGCTGGAAACCGAATACTGCCGTTTTTAGCACCACCTCTGCCGTCGTGAATTCTGTAGCTCCCGGCACTATGCCACGAAAGTCGAATAAAAAGAGGACCATAATGTCCAAAATCAGCGGGCCACCAGTCTTGAGAAGTCTTCATAAGTTTTTTCAAATCTTCTATAACAGCATCAACATCGAGAGTTTTAACCTCTTTGAGATAATCATAATCTGATCCGTATGGATTTGAATCTGAACAGTTTTGCCTTAAAATTTTCAGGTTTAGTCTGTTTGGCCACCAATCTGTGATCCACCTTTTTCTTGATTTTCGCTCTTTGCTTTTCACAATATCCCCCCTCTTTTTCGTTCTGCTACTATATAATATCTAATGCTACCATACAATTTAAAATTGATAAAAACACCTGTCAATATGAATACCAGCAGGTGTTTTCGAATCAAATAGTCTTGTGTGTGTTCACAAAATTCTTGCAGGTACTTATGTTGTCAATTGATTTTCCACTATTTTTCTGTATGTGGAGGATTTTTCCATGAGTTCATCATGTGTTCCTTCAGCTTCTACCTTTCCATCGTTCAGTACGATGATTCTGCCAGCCTTCTTTATAGTAGAAAGCCTGTGGGAGATAATAACAACAGTATCGATCTCTTTCAAAATCCTTTCAAGTATCCTTTCTTCTGTTTCACTATCTATGCCAGAGGTAATTTCATCCAAGATTAGTATCTGTGGTTTTCTAATTAAAGCCCTTGCAAGAATGATTCTCTGTCTCTGACCATCTGAGAGTCTTGTCCCTCTTTCACCAACAACTGTGTCTATTCCATTTTCCAGTTTCTCAACAAAGTCGCATTCGCACATTCTAAGAACTCTTTCTATTTCTTCTTTTGAAAAGTCTTCGAAAAGTGTCACGTTGTTTTTGATCGTTGTATCAAAAAGTATATCGTTTGAGCGAACAAGAACGATGTTTCTTCTGAGTGAAAGAAGAGAGTATTGCTCAATGGGAACACCGTTTATGAGAATTTCACCCTTTGCGGGAGACAGTAGTCTGCTGAAGAGAGAAACCAGTGTACTCTTTCCTGCACCAGATCTTGCCACTATGGCTATCTTGTCTCCGGAGTTTATCTCGAGGTTCAAACCAGCGAGAACAGGTATTTCATCGTATTTAAAATGCACGTTTTTCAACAGCAGTTTTTCGAACTTTTCAAGATTTATGCCGCCTGCTCTTTCAAAAGGTAGGGAAAACACTCTTGCAAAATTTTCCCAGTTTGGAAGTGTCGAGAAAAACATCGTCAAGCCTGTGAGTGCCATTCTGACAATATCGTACATCCAGTTCATGTAGGACTCAAAAGCCAGAAGCGTTCCGACACTTATCTCACCTTTCCAGAGAAGGTAAACACCGAAGGCAAGGACAATGGTACCTCCAACCCATCTGTTCATGTCGATGTTTCTGTTTGACAGTTCGTTTACTGTACTGTGGGTAATGCTCGCCCTGCTCCACTCTCTAGCACTTGAATCGAGGAAATCTCTGAGAAAAAAGAAGCCAGAAAACTGTTTGAGAACCGGTATTCCTTCCATCACTTCTCTGGATCTTTTCAAAAATCTCTGGTAGGCTTCCTGATCTTTTTGAGAAGTTTTGATGACCAGCCTTCTCAGGATTGAGGTTGATACAAAAAACAGGGCGATACTCACCAGGACCACAAGGGTAAGTTTTACATTCAAGATGAACAGAAGCGAAAGAACAACAAGAAAAAAACCCAGATTGAAGAAAAACTGTAGCCTTGCAAGATAAATCCCCGAAGACACCTTCGGAATATCACTCATGAACACCGAAAGATAGTCACCTGTGTTTTTCGAGCTTAGAAAAGATAGTGGAAGTGTCAGGATTTTTGCATAGGCACCCTTTGATTCTTTAACCCGTGATGCGTTCAGCAGGTATTTCACAACTGAGTAGTTCAGTCTGTACATGATGAATGTCTGGAACACAAGAACAACAAAGTAAAACATAGAAAACAGAATGACTTCTTCTACAGAGCCCCTGTAGAATGCACTGTCGATGGTCTTTTTTATGAGAAGTGGAGTGAGAACGTTGGTGGTTAAAAACAGGCTCTCCAGTAACAAGAAAATCGGATAGTGCTTTTTGTATTTCCTCTCGAATTTTTTGATATTGTCTCTGACCTTACCTGCTGAGAAAAATTTCATAGCCTCTCAATCCTCCGGAAATGCCTGTATCTCCAAAACACCTCTCAACACTGCCGCTAAATCTTCCTTTTTTGGAGAAAATTCGAGAACTTTTTCGCCCTTTTTCAAAACGATCACCCTGTCTGCGATCTTTAAATCCTCCAGGTCATGACTTGCAAAGATGACGATTTTACCACTCTCTTTGAGTCTTTTCATGATCTCGTGTATCTTCAATCTCGTTCTGAGATCAACTCCACTGCACGGCTCATCGAAGATGTATATGCTCGCCTTTTTCATCAGGGCTCTTGCCACATCAACTCTTTTTTTGTACCCGGTGGAAAGTTCCATGTACCTCTTTTTCCTGCACTCCAGAAGACCCAGTTCCTTCATCACTTTTTCTGTTTCTCTCTTCAACGTTTTTCCAAGAAGGTCATTCAACATACCAAAAAACTTCAGATTCTCTTCCACACTCAACCTGTAGTAGAAGCTCCTCTCATACCCGGTTGATATGCTGACCTTTTCTACTGCAAAGGAAGGTTTTTCCACGATGTTCACACTGTCTATGAGAACCTTCCCTCTATCAGGAATGAGAAAGGAGGCTATAACCTTCAAAAGTGTCGTCTTTCCCGCCCCGTTGGGACCTATCAGTGCGAGGATTTCGTTCATGAAAATGTCGAAGGAAACATTCTTCAAAATGTGCTTTCCGCCTATGCTCTTGTTAACTTCTCTGAGAGTAATGGCTTTGGTGCGAGCACCTTTCCTTTCCATTTACAATCCCCCTTTTTCCGATAACTTGAAGCCTCCCCGCTGCGTTGGTAAAAGATAAAACCGCAATCGTTAAAATTATCACATATTTTGCTATCAATAAGAACTCTCGCAACAATCTTGCAGTGTTTTTGAAAAACCGCATGCTTTGACTGTTTTGACTTCGAAATTCGCGTTCAAATTGTTTAAAGAGTTTAAGAGAATTCCACAATGCCATCACATAAATTCTCCAGGAAATCCCGGGAATGCGAAACGATTAAAATTATAGACTCACCTGATTTGCGTTGTATCAGTTCCTCTAATGCTCGGATTTTCATTTCATCCAAATAAGTTGTTGGTTCATCTAAAAGATACAGATCTTTATTATCCTGTGCAAATGTCCTTACTATCGCTATTCTCTGGCGTTCTCCCCCGGAAAGGTTGCGCCCAACTTCCTCCACTTCTTTTTCGAGTGAGAGATCATCCAGAAACTCCAACAGTTCCTCATCAAGAGGTTTATTTTCCCCAAGGAGTATGTTTTCTCTAACTGTTCCCTTGAAAAAGATCGAATGCTGAGGAAGATAGCCGACCCTGCAATAATACGAGTCTATTTCAATTTCACTCAATGGTATGTCGTTGACGAAAACATAGTTTTTTTCTATACCTAAGAGTCCAAGAATGATCTTTATTGCTGTGCTCTTTCCTATCCCACTCTTTCCGAAAAGTCCAACGATTTCACCCTTTTTGGCATACAGTTTGAAATTTTCAAGCAGCAGGGAAGAGTTCTTGTAAGAAAAACTCGGTATGTGTACCCTCAAAGACTCGATCTTTCTGTCTAATTGTTGCAGTTTGAAAGTGGTATAGGATCTTCCTCCAAATGGCGCTTCTAAAATTTCCGAAAGTCTTTTGTAAACAACTTTTATCTCTTGGCGGTGTATGTTGAAATCCCAAAAGTTCCTGGCAGAGTCGTAGATGTAGTTTATTACCATCAACACTGCCACCAAACCACCAGCTTGCATGAGGCCTATTTTCATTTGATAAACTCCCATGATGATTACTATTATGTATCCACTGTTGAACAATATAGCAAGAGGAACGTTGAATAGAACGATTGACTTTATTCGCCTGATATCACTTTTTGTGTACTCGTCATTGAATTCCTTGAATTTTGCTATCGAAAATTTTTGCTTCAAAAACACCCGGAACATTTCTATACCCTGGATGTATTCCTTAAGCCTGCTTACGAATTCTGTCTGCAATTCGAGAGTTTTGTGTGTTAAACTTCTAACCCTGGGATTCACATAGTGAGCTAAGACAAAAAAAGCCAGCAGAGGAAAGGTCGATACCGCAATCGCCAAAGGATTTAGGAAAAGACCGATGGTTAAAGCGAATGAAAACGTGAGTAAGTCTTTCATGAAAAATACGAAAGTTGGATAGAAAAAATTTTGAATTCTTTCCGTATCCGAACTGATGTAGGTGAACAATCTACCCATCTCTAAGGAAAAAACCTGGTTAAAGTTGTTCTGAGCCACCTCAAATATTGTTTTCCTAAGTGATGCAGAGAAAAGTCTCATTCTACTTTCAAAGATGTAATATGAAGCGTATGTTAGAAATTCTTTTGACAGGCTTACCACTAGAAGTAGCATTACTTGGATTTTGAACAGATTGTCTGAAATACTCTTAGCCAGTATAGAGTTGATGATATTTTTCGAAAGCAACGGAATGGGGATAGTCATCCCCGTTGCACAAACAAGCAGCAAAAAGGCAAAAAACAAGTGTAAAAAGTGTTCTTTAAGAAGCCTCAATATCTGCCTTTTAGTCGAGCTTTTCATGTTCTTTCACCAACTTTAACACTTTGTTGGAATAAAGCAAGTTTATCGGGACTTTTGGATCGAGTTTATAATTGGCGAGCTCCCATAAAATAGTGAAAACGCTTTTTAAAAATATATCACAAGTCAAACTGTCAGCTTGTGCTTCGAAGTAATTTTTTCCGGAAAGTAAGTCAACTGCCCTACATCCACCACCACATAAATATTTTATAGGACAATTTGGGCAAATTTTTTGAACGATAGGCGACCCAAAACCTGTTTGACTTCGAAACAGATGAATATAATCCCTTAGTTTCTCCGATTCTGTAATATGGCAGATTTTAAATTTATCATTTATTAATTCGCTGCACGGATACAAATAACCATCCGGTCCAAGAGACAGTTGATTGTAAAGCGCGGAGCAGTTGTATCTCTTAAGTTGATTGAGTAATCTAAACTTAATCTCCTCAACAAAATAGATTTTAACTTTATTATAATGAAGTGAGTAATAAACTAAGAACTGATATAAATCAATTAATTCCTCACGAAAAGGGATCAATTGATTAATTTTTGCTCTTCCATAATTTTCAATAATTGGAAAGTGAATAAAGTTAATACCTATTTTTTCACTATATTTTATGAACTTTATAACCTCGTCTTTGTTATAAGAATGTAATGTGTAACTTAGAGCAATATCAGTCTTCGCATTTTTCAGTTTGGCTACATTTTTGAGTAATTTTCGAAAATTTCCACCACGTACTTTTTGATAAGTATTTTCATGCACCGCATCAAGGCTAATTTGTACGTTAAACCGCGGAGTCGTCAATATGTCTTCTATTTTATCTAATAAAAGTCCGTTGGTTAATAAGAAAATTTTTGCATTTGTTTTTTCTAATATCTCTGTTAATAAATTTCTTAAATGCGGCCAAGTTAGGGGCTCACCCCCACCTATTGTTACATTCTCAATATTGTATCGATTGATAAGATCGATGATTAAAGGAATATATTCTTTATTGAGCATCTGATAGTTTTCGTCCGGTTTTGATTCATAGAAGCAATGAATACACTGCAAATTGCAATTAAATGTTGGGAGTATTGATATCCCAATGAAGTTGGGGAATGTATTACCCTTTAGATTTTTCATCTCTTTTTCATTTGGCTTTTTGTCCTCGAAAACTTTAATCAAATCCTGATTGCTGTTTTTGCATTTTAAAGCCGACCTTTTGTCGACAATTATCCATCTGAGAGTGTCTGAGTCAAAACATAAGCAATAATCACTTTTTATATCCTTAAAAAACCGCTGCATTTTTCTTCCTCCTTAATTTCTTGATAAAAAACATATGGGAAGGGTGGGGGAGGAAATTTTTAATGCACGAAGTATGAGCAATGAGCAGCTGAGAGCGAACAATTCACCCTGGCGGCTGTGACTTTAAAAATCAACTTTTTCACATCTGACCATTTTAGTAATATTTTCATTCTAACACCTCCTCATGACTTTCCCCCCACCCTTCTGAATACCATCGTGAAATTGCTTTTATTTTCATTATTTACACTAATGCTAATATCTTCATTAAAAACGCTGTTTTTTGATTGATACCGTGCATCCTTCCGTAGATCTTTAATTCTGCAAATAAAATTTTGACCTCGCGTTTGCGCATCAACTTACATATGTTTTCACCTTCTTATCGATATAAGAATTTGAGAATTTGGTTTTTAATAAGGAGGCCAAGCATAAATATCGAATGAACTGCGCTGGTATGGCTCTTGCACCTGCCCAGTAGTGCAGATGGAATGCAAATGGATTTGGTCTTGTAATAAAGTATCATGCTGCAGTGCCCCCTCCCACACTTTTGCCGGTTGCTTCATAGTTGAATCACATCCTTCCCAAGAGGTGCTGCTTTTGCACTCTTGAAGATAACCACCGGCAGTTCCACCAATCACAGAATTCCAAGAGTGCGTTTCATTGTCTGCGTCTGTTCTATCTGCAAAGGCAGTTACGGAAAGAAGCAAAAACGCTATAAAAATTACAAGAAGAGCTTTTCTCATTTTCCCGCCCCCTTCCATTTCCTTTCGCTTCAACTTCTATCAAACCCTATATGGTTTTCAACTTTCGCACGCTCCGGATTCCTGTCTACAAGAGCGTTTCAGATTGCCAATTTTTATAGGATCTGGAACAATTTGATTTTTTGAAGTATAACTATAACGGAGAGAGCAAAGATGAAAGGTATAGTGGACTTGAAAGAAGTATTCAGGTACGGTGCTTTTTCTCTTCCAGCAGTGAATTACATGCTACTCGAAGAGAACCTTTCAAAAGAGTGTAGAGAGATTCTCTGTGTACTGAAACTTGCATGGAAAGGGAACTTCAAAGAAGCGGTCCAGAGAATAGATAAGGTTTTGAGAAGCTGCAAATCCGAAGCAGCGAAATATTTTCTTTTAGCGAACAAACTCGCATTTTTAAAATATACAGGCAAAGTAGATATGAATCTTTACAGATACCTGAAAAGAAACCTTCCCAAAATGTCAAAATCAATAAGAGACACTGTGATCGTTACCTTGATAAATTTTGAAGCAAGTGGAATAAAGCCACTGAGGAAGGTAAGAGTGTGGAAAAACAATTACAGAAAATCCACTCTATCTTTTTTATACCTTTCCCTGGCAAGAAGAAAAGCAAACTCTGGAAGACTCTCTGAGGCGGCACACGATTACATACAAGCCTACAGACTGTCCAGGGAGATTCCCCACCCAACTTGCATCGTTTCCTCCCTGAACGATCTTGCATGGGATATCAAGGAAAAACACCCAAGACTCGCCCATGTCCTTTCTCAAAGAGCCATTTTCTGGCTTGGATACTATAGAGAAGAACCAGGAAATCTCTTTGGAGCGCTGGATACTCTATTTGTTATGGAAAAAGATATGAATTCACCGTTTATCCACAGCACTGCGCATATCATCGTTTCACTTCCTGTACCAGAAGATTATCTGTCTCTATTCAAAAAAGCGAAGAAGTTCGTGTTGGACTACACCAGATCGATTTATCCAAACACAAGTCAGTTGAGAAGATACATTAAAAGGGTCGCTTGGAAAGGAAAACCTCTCAGTTCCAAAGGTATCTCGGATATATTGAAAGGAAAAACAAAAATGATTCGTGCGGATACGATAAGAAGACTGTTGACATCTGATGTTGATGCATGGGCACGCTTTCCTGTCTGGAACGAGTGGATAAAAATGGAGATTGAGCTAAAATTCAAGGAATTGCCAGAAAAGCTTAAAGAATTTCCCTTTCATCAGAGACAAATCCTTTTTCTTTCCACTTACATGGCTTTTCTTGATAGAGAATTTCTTTCAAGGAAAGAAAGACTCAAAAAGGCATACACACTCCTTGAAGATATTGAATCGTTCGCTGACTTCATGGCAAAAGATCACCGGACCATGGAATTTGTTGTTTCAATGGTGAAGGCTCATCCTTTCATTGAAGGAAGAAAAGAAGCGGTGAAGAAAGCCCTTGAAAGGATGAAAAGAAGGAAACTGGAAAGATTCACTTTGAAATACATCGAGATGAAAGAATCTGACAGAAGGCTTTTGGATAAATTTCTAAGAAACTACGGAAGGTACTATGGAGTGAGGTTTGGCATCAGGTTAAAAGGGCCGGATGTGGTGAGAGAGTTTGCAAAAAAGTACCATCTAAAAATTCAGCCTTTGTTCGCTACATTCTGGTGTGAGGAAGATAGCAGGGTGAGAAAAAGATTGGAAAAAATGATGAAAAGATGGTGCGAATCTGGCGAAAAAGTTTCTGTCCAGTGCAAAAAAGCAAATAATTATTAAATCTGTAATTCTTGAAATCGTAAATTTCTTTGAGCTAATCCAGATATTTTCCCCTTGTCTCTCTTCCAAAAACCAGCACAGCAATCCCTGTTAGTATTGCTATCACACAGATCCATCCTAATATCTGTGCAAGATTCTTTCCCTTTTCCATCATAAAACCTGTGTAATAAGGAGCTATAATTCCAGCTATTCGTGCCCATACGCCAGCCGCACCATTTCCCGTTCCTCTGAGAAAGGTGGGGTACAATTCTGGAGTATATGCATAGACCAGTCCCCATACTCCCAAGCAGAAAAAAGAGAGCACCAGGGCCGATATCAAAAGCGAGATGTCTCCACTAACGCTTGCCCACAATATGGTGGAGATACCAGTCCCAATAAAATAAACTCCAAGCGACACCTTCCTTCCCCATTTTTCTATAAAGTACGCGGCTGAAAGATAGCCTGGAAGTTGCGATAGCATCATATAGAAAGTAAACCACGAAGATTTAACAACACTGATTCCCTGAGAAGAAAATATCTTTGGCGCCCAGGTGAACAGAGCATAATAAACAAAACTTACCACAAACCACGCGCCCCATACAACAACAGTGTCTTTGAGATGATCTTTTTTGAAAAGAGAAAAAATAAAGGTTTTTTCTCTCTTTGATAATTCAATATCTTCACATATCTTTGAACCTATTGCCTTTTCAAGAGCCTCTTTACCACC
The DNA here is from genome assembly GCF_000504085.1 of Pseudothermotoga elfii DSM 9442 = NBRC 107921. Lineage (NCBI taxonomy): Bacteria > Thermotogati > Thermotogota > Thermotogae > Thermotogales > Thermotogaceae > Pseudothermotoga > Pseudothermotoga elfii. Next base: position 1,302,628 of record NC_022792.1, read on the forward strand.
TTTAAGAAAAGAATACTTTGGGGTCTCGCTCATTTTGGCAAACACCGGAACAAAAAGATATCCCGCGGCAAATATCCAGAAAATCCATCGCCAGTTTGGAAGAACAAAAACAGCAAATAATCCAATCAATATACTCCCAACAGCCCAGCTGGATTCCAGAAGAACCAGATATCTTCCTCTAATTTTGAAACCTGTGAACTCAGAAAGATACGTATTGAAAGAAGGCATCAACCCACCATAGCCAAATCCTGAAAATGCCCTCAGGGTTAGAAGTGAGCGGAGTGAATGTGTGAATCCAGATAAAAAAGTGAAGGTGATCGTACAGAGAAAAAACAACAAATTCGAGATCTTTCTTCCAAACAGATCTGCTATAAATCCTGCCAGAAGGGCTCCCACCAGCATGCCAAGAAACGTAATGCTGGCAATCGATGCACCCTGTGTGGAAGAAAGTCCCCATTCTCTTATAACAGGAACAAGAACGAAAGATACAAGCATCACACCTGCCGCGTCGAACATCCATGCAATCGATGTGAGTAGCAGAAATTTTCTCTGGGTTTTCCTGTCAACATATTTCTCAACCACTTCGTCTATCTTCATTCATTATTCCTCCTCTATCAAGAAACCTTTTTTTCTGAGCTCATGTAATATCTTTTCCAGAGATTCTCTGTCGTGAGTCTCAATAGTGTGAAGATGCACCCCTTCAGACAAAGCCAGTAATGGTTCGGTTTTCGTCATCTTCATAAGATTCACAAACTTTATAACATCTTCTTCAGATGAAACATCAACCATTCCCCGTATTTCTCCATAAATTGGGTGCTCCACAATAACATCAACAACTCTTCCACCATTTTTCACTACGCACATAAGTTCTTCCATTATCTCATCAGTACCGTGTTTCACAGCCACTAATTTCGAAATCTTAGACCTTCCTTTTGAAAGCACATAACCCCGTGGAGTTGAGATGAAATCATACCCAATGCTCTTCAAATATGCGATATCTTGAACAATTACCTGCCGGCTTACACCAAGATCCTGTGCCAGCCTCGATCCGCTGATAGGTTCTTGAGATCTCTCAAGGATTTGTATAACCTTTTTCAATCTCTCTTCTCTGAATTCTTTCATACTGATCACTCGACAATATTTTACACCTGCTGTAAAATAATGACAATATATTTGGAAGATCCTAAAACAATTTCTCTGGATTATCTCAATTGCCAAGTTTTCAAAGGCACTTTCATGTTATGGTAAGATCTAATCAGGGGGGGAAAGCATGGGCAGATTTTTACCGAAGTTTCCCACTTCAAGAAAGAAAGTAATTGTGTTTGTACCACATTCAGATTATCTTAATTACTTACTTCATAAATTCAACGATATCTTCAAGCACGATGTGGAAATAGATTTAATGGATGATTATCTTTCTTTCGAGATGGAGTTCGATAAATTCATAGATCTTGCATTGTCTTCACAAGAATTCACACAAATCGAGCTGGAGGAAATAACACTCTTACCACTCGATGTTGGAGAAACCTTTACTTTGCGTTGCTTAAAAAATTCACGAACATTTCAGTACTGGATAGATCTTCGAAGATCGGATGTGCTCGATTTTGTCCTTCAAAATGAATCTCTCACAACCTTTTTTCAACCTGTTGTGAATTACAAAACTGGCAAGGTTGTTTGCTACGAATGTCTCTCAAGAGGAATCGATCAAAATGGTGAACTGATAGCCCCGGCTTTACTTTTTGATCTGGCAAAAAGATTAGATGTACTTCTCGAGCTTAGCAAATTAGCAATAGTAAAAGCTTTGAAGGTCTCTAAGCAAAAAAACATTACTCAACCAGTAAGTATAAACTTTCCACCAAGTATTTTGCTCGATCCTGATTTTGTATATAAAACAATTTCAGATGAATTAGAAAAACTCAAAATGAGACCCGAGCAGGTTATTTTAGAATTAACAGAAAGCGAAAAAGAAATCAAGGAATTTGAGAAGTTTGTCCTTGAATCTCTGAAAAAAAGGGGTATAAAAATTGCCATCGATGATTTTGGAAATGGGTTTTCATCTCTCGAAAGGCTTGCAAATTTAAAACCAGATATAATAAAAATAGACATGGGACTTGTGAGAGATATCCAGAAAGATCGCTTGAAACGTTATATGGTTGAAGCTCTGGTTTCAATGGCAAAAAAATCAGATATTCAAGTAATTGCCGAAGGGGTTGAAACAAAAGAAGAATGTAAAACCCTGTTTGCGCTTGGTGTGGATTTGATGCAGGGATACTTGTTTGCAAAACCTGGCCCGGAGCCGTTGAGAGAAATTGATCAGAATTTTTCGAAGTGAACTAATCTTTCGCTTTTCCGCTTTTTCTTGGCAGGCTTTCCTTGAGAAAATGCCCTTTGATGTTATGTTTCTTCTTGACATTTCTTATGGATTGTGATATCTTTTTTAATGTGATACTTTTTTCATTGAATAAAGAAATATGAACGTAAGGAGGTTATCGATGAAACTCACCAGAGACATCCTCAAAGATCACAACGAAAAAATCGTTCTCAGAACAATAAGACAAATGGGGGAAGTAAGCAGAACTACAATAAGTAAAAAAACAGGCTTAAGCATTGCTTCTATTACAAACATCACTTCTCGATTGCTTGAAGCAAATCTCATAAAAGAGAATCGCTATGGCAAATCGAAAGGCGGACGACGCCCCGTACTCCTTGGAATAAATGAAAAACATAGCTGGGCTATAGGTGTAAAGGTTGGGTATCTGTATCTGTATTTTGTTGTTACAGACCTCCTTGGTACTCCTGTTTTGGAACAAAAAATACCGTTAAATACCGCTTCGTACAATGCAGTTGTAGAAAAAATTGCAGACTTTGTAAACACCATCGTGAAAATTCCTGAATATGTTGATAGAAAATTTCTCGGAATAGGCGTTGCTGTATCTGGTTCTGTTGACAGTGAGCATGGTATAGTCAAAAGCTCATACATTCTTGAATGGGGAAACGTTCCAATAGGTCCCGTGCTCGAAGAAAGGATCAAAGCTCCCGTTCTTGTATACAATGATGTTGATTCTTTTGCCGTAGCACACTACACGATTGGAAGAGCAAAAAAATACAAAAACTGTATTTTCATTACTTTGGGGAGCGGTGTTGGCGGAGCAATGATCCTTGGTGGAAAACTTTATACCGGAAGGGGGGGAGCAGGAGAAATTGGTCATATGACAGTTATTTGTGATGGTAAGAAATGTTCATGCGGCAGTTATGGATGCCTGGAAGCGGAAATCTCGTTCAATGCTCTGGTTGATCGCATCAAAAAGAAAACGAATATAGAATCTCTTAAAAATCGTTCTTGCCTGACTACAGAAGATGAAGCTATACACTATATTCATAAAGCATTACAGATTGATCGGGAAGCGGTGATAGAAGCTTTTGATGAAATTAGTGTACTTCTTGGTGTTGCCATTAAGAACATGATAAACATTTTTGCGCCAGATTATGTACTCATTGGTGGAGAAGCCTTGGAATTCAGAGATCTTTTTTTGAAGAAAGCTATTCTGATAGCTCGAGAAAATTCATTCGGAGATCTTGGAGATGATGTCGTAATTGATATCGATGACATGGGGGAAGTGGCATGGGTTCAGGGAGTAATTCTAAACCTTATTGAAAAAGAGGTATTCCAGGTTGACGGAAGGGGGAACACTTATGAGGTTTAAATTACCACTGCTAATCTTGCTGGTTTTTATGGTTGTGACAACAGTTGGTTCCAAAAAAGAGATTGTTTTTTGGCATTCTTATTCCACAGATTCAGGTGAATATAAACTACTTGTAGAAAAAATCATACCCGAATTCGAAAAACAGCACTCGGATATCAAAATAGTCGAGATGCAGGTTCCATACGATGAAATGCGACGAAGACTTATCACAGCAACAGCTGCAGCTCAATTTCCTGACGTCATGAGGATGGACATTATCTGGGTTCCGCAATTTGCTGAGATAGGAGTGCTGTTAGCTGTGACGAAACTTTTCCAGAAGATTTTGCATCTCTGAAAGATAATTTTTTCGATGGGCCTTTATCCACGTGCTACTGGAATGATCATTATTACGGACTTCCTCTGGATACGAACACACGTATCTTGCTATGGAATAAAAAAGTGTTTGAAGAAGAAGGTTTGTCAGGACCACCTGAAACTATGGATGAGTTCATAGAGTATATAAAACTTTTGACCAAAGATTTGAATAAAGATGGAACTATTGATCGCTGGGGTTATGCGGATAGCGGTTTGAATCCATGGAATACAATACCCTGGATTTATTCAATGGGAGGCTCAATTCTGGATCCAACTAATTCAAAAGCTGAAGGATATGTCAATTCTTCAGCAAGCGTGAAAGCCCTTGAAGTCTTTTCAAAATTATACAAAGAAGGGTGTATATCTGACACCATAGCAGGCGGTGGTAGCATAGGTTCGTTTGAAGGATATGCTGAAGGGGTTTATGCTATGACTATAGGTGGTCCCTGGAGCTGGTCTATTATTAAAGGACAATATCCTGACGCGGAGATTAATTATTCGCTGTTCCCTCGCGGGGAAAATGGTTCGAGATCTGTGGTTGGCGGAGAAGATATCGTAATTTTCAAAAGTACGCGTTATCCAAAAGAAGCGTGGGAATTTGTAAAATATATGGTCTCATATGAAGTCCAGCGAGAATTTTCTACAGTAGGGCAAATTCCCATTCTGAAAACATTGCTTGAAGATTCCAATATAAAAGAGCACCCATTTATGCTTATATACCTGAAACAGCTCGAAACAGCCGTGGCAAGATCTCCACATCCTGCCTGGAATCAGATAAGCGATGTCCTTCAAAAAGCTTGGGAAGATGCTGTGATAGGAGACATAAATCCAAAAGAAGCACTCGATTTGGCTGCACAAGAAATAGAAGCAATTCTCGATGAATTCGAATAATTTTATTAACTGAGGGCAAGTGATTCATCGCTTGCCCTCAATATCGTTACTATAAGTACAGATGCCCATCAAGGAGTGGCTTTTTATGAAAAAAAGAAGCACCCGAAAAAAAATCATAGGAACCTTTTTTGTCCTACCAGGACTTATTTCGTACTTTGGTTGGACCATTTATCCCATTATCAAATCTTTTTCAATGAGTTTTTACAAATGGAATATAAATCCCGATATACCCCCAGTTTTTGTAGGCATTGAGAACTATAGAAAATTGTTTCAAGATGATTTGTTCTGGTCGGCATTGAAAAATACCATTATATATGTTCTTGTTACTGTCCCAGGACAGATTGTCCTTGGTCTTTTGATAGCAATACTTCTAAACAGAAATATTAAGGGTAAAACGGTTTTTAGACTTTTGTATTATCTTCCTGTTGTTACTTCCTGGGTTATAGTATCCGCTGTTTTCCAATATTTGTTTGCAACAAGAGGTGGAGTTGTGAATTTCTTGCTGAAAGATGTGCTGCATATTATATCAACAGACATCAGGTGGTTCTCACAACCATCTATGGCTATGATACCTGTTTACACCTTGGGGATATGGAAAGGAATAGGCTGGTCGATGTTAATTTTTCTGGCAGGACTTCAAGCTATTCCACGACAATATTACGAAGCTGCACGTGTTGATGGTGCAGGTGCTTGGACCACTTTTCGGCGAATCACCCTCCCTTTATTAAAACCAACATTTGTCTTTGAACTTGTAATGTTGACCATAGGTGGATTTAACGTATTTTTGTCGGTTTATGTCATGACGGGTGGCGGGCCAAGAAATGCAACGCAGGTATTATCAACATATATGTTCAAACAAGCATTTCAATATTTTCACTTTGGTTATGGTGCAGCAATTTCTGTGGTTTTTTTCATATTGGTTTTCTCTATTGCACAACTTCAGCGAATTCTCTTCAAAAGAGATTAAAAATGCGAGGTGGGTAAATGAAAAAGCAACTGATGAATACATTCGTCTTTGCTGCTCTCGTCGTTGGTGCTATGGTTATGATCTTTCCTTTTTATTATATGTTTATAACTTCTCTCAAACAAGCTGCGTATGTTTTCACAATTCCTCCACAACTCATACCAAAGCCGGCAACTTTTGAAAATTATGCCTTCATATGGAAAGAGGCAGATTTTGGACAATATTTTTTAAACAGTGTCATGATAACTATTCCAGGGGTTCTTCTCAACGTTTTTCTCTCAGCATTGACAGCTTATGGATTTGCAAGATACCGATTTCCTTTAAAAGAAATGGTATTCAGCCTGTTAATAGCTACGCTCTCTGTGCCTGGTTTGCTTTTGATAATACCACAATTTCAAATCATCAGTAAATTCAAGTTCCTTATGGATAACAAACTGACAGTTATTTTAACAGCTGGTATTAGTGGAATAGCGTTCAACGCATTTTTCCTCAGAGGGTTTTTCGAAGGATTGCCAAAAGAAATAGAGGAATCTGCTGAAATAGATGGCTGCAACGCATTTCAGATTTTCTGGCATATAGTTATTCCTATGGCTCGCCCGGCTATTGCTACTCTCGCCATAATGTCGTTTCTTGGTATCTGGGATGACTACTTCTGGCCTTCTTTGATTCTACAATCAAAACATAATTGGACTTTGCCCATAGGAATCATGGCTTTGAAAGGCCAGCATACAGTTAGATGGAATCTTATCTTTGCTGGAACTATGATAGCAGTGGTACCTGTGATAATTATATATTTCTTGCTTCAGAAATATTTTGTGAAAACTGTAGCAGAAGGAGGATTGAAATTTTAACTATGAGAGCAATTTTCGACAAAGCCTATTATTGCCCTGGAGATACTATTGTATTGCATATTGAATCTTCTGCGGAAAACCTTTTCAGAGTGAGATTTCTTAAATTGACTGATTGCGTTTTTGAAACAATTACAACAAAAAAGAATATCGAAATTGTGGTCCCCCCCAACGCTTTCGGAGGATATGGGGTTGATATTGAAGCATTGGACGAACATAATGAGGTCGTTGATAAAATTCACAGGGGAATCACAGTTGCAAAAAAATGGTCTGACTTTCCCGTGTATGGATATCTCACAGATTTTAGACCGAAACGGTACGATATTGAGAAAACACTCAATTGGCTAACTCAATATCATGTCAGCGCTCTTCAGTATTACGATTGGATGTATGATTACCACAAGCTCGTGTATGAAGAGGGAGACCTGTATAAAGATGCATGGTGGCGAAAAAGGTATATTTCGAACAAGATACTTAAGGAGCTGATAAATACCGCGCATTCTAAAAATATTGTTTCTTTGGCGTATGTATCCATTTATGCGGCACGAAAAAATGTAGCAATTAAGCATCCCAACTGGGCAATTTACGTACACGACAAAGATAAAATCAACCTGTTAGATTTTTCAAACAAACTCTGCATAATGAATACCTACAAAAATAGTGGATGGACAAAACTACTATATGAAGAGTGCAAAAAGGTTATTGAGTTTGGTTTCGATGGAATTCATCTCGATCAGTATGGTTACCCAAAAGATGGAGAAGCCCTTGCTTTAGAAGAAGACACTTATAAACCTTACAACACATCAAGAGGGTTCAAGGAATTCATAAATGAGCTGAAAAAGTTTATTGAAAAACCATTGATTTTTAATTATGTGGATAACTGGCCATCCGAACTTCAAAACAATCTTAAAACTGAAATTGTCTATATAGAACCATGGGAATGTTGTCCAACCTTAAAAGAACTTTCCCGAGCGACACGTGAAGCCCGAAAAAGAAGTAATGGAAAAATTCCAATTATTGCTGGATACATCAATCATAACTTCACTGAATCTATTCTTTTGACTGACGCAACTATACTTTCTTCCACAGGCCAAAGACTCGAATTGGGAGAGTACAAGAGGCTTTTGAGTGGACCTTACTTTCCCAACGATTGGGGTACTGTAGATAAAAATTTAGCGACACATTTGCTCAGTTACTATGACTTCTTTGCACGTTACAGGGATTTTTTTGAGGGTGAATTTAAATTGATTAAAAACGCTCACGAAATATGTGAAAACGCGTCCACAGAACCAGAGGCCAATAAAATCTGGATTTCTATTTTAAATTTAAAAGCAAAAAAAGCTTGCATGATAAATATGGTTAATTACATCGGCGTTGAAAAACTGACCTGGAAAAAACCTCTCTCCCAGCCAGAAAAGTTGGAGAATATTTGTGTCTCAATTCCATTCGAATTAATTTCCTTTGAAAATCCGGATTTTTATTTCGTCTCAGCTGATAATCAACTTGAACCAGAGCAAATATCGGTTAAACTTTTTCAAAACAGATATGAGATCAAGATTCCGCATCTTTATTATTGGAGTTCGATTCTAATCATTTCAAATAAAAAGGAGGAATAAACTTTGAAATATCCATGGTGGAAAGGTGCAGTGATTTATCAAGTCTATCCGAGAAGCTTCTACGACAGTAACAATGATGGTGTAGGTGATCTGAAAGGAATTGTGGAAAAACTGGATTATTTTCAATGGTTAGGTGTGGATGCGATATGGCTTTCTCCAATCTTCAAATCCCCGATGGTAGATTTCGGCTATGATATCAGCGACTATAGGAATATAGATCCAATCTTTGGAACCATGGAAGATTTTGATCTTCTACTTGAAGAATCACACAAAAGAGGCATTAGAGTGATACTTGATCAGGTCTACAACCACACTTCTGATCAACATCCATGGTTTTTAGAATCAAAAAGTTCAAAGATAAATCCTAAAGCAGACTGGTATATCTGGAAAGACGGAGAACCTGGGAAATTTCCCAACAACTGGCAATCTTTTTTCGGTGGTCCTGCATGGCAATGGTACGAAGAAAGAAAGCAGTATTATCTGCATCTCTTTACAAAAGAACAACCTGACCTGAACTGGCGTAATCCACAGGTGAAAAAAGCAGTCTTCGATACGATAGATTTTTGGTTAAAGAAAGGAGTGGATGGATTTCGATTTGATGTGGTTAACATGTTTTGCAAAGATATTAAGTTCAGAGATAACCCAACTGAGGAAAGTGGAGAACAGCAAGCTATTTTCAACACAGATAGACCTGAAACTTTGCTTGTTGTGGAAGAAATACAGGAACTTGTAGAAAAATACCCTGGTAGAGTTACCATAGGAGAAGTTGCATCGCCTCAGGGCCTTTACTCTTATCTCGAATATACAAAACCAGGCAGATTGAACCTCGCGTTCAATTTTGAGTTTATGAACATTCCGGCATTTGAAGCAACGCTTTTTCGCAAAATCGTAGAAGATACTGAGCGTATCTTCAAAAACCTGAGTTGGCCATGTTATGTATTAGGTAATCACGACTGCAAAAGGGTGCGATCAAGATACAGTGGTGGTGAATCTATAGACGAATCTATGGAAAAATGCAAACTTCTTGCCACTATGCTTTTGACATTGCGTGGCACCTCCATGATATATTATGGCGAAGAAATAGGTATGGAAGAAATGATAATCCCATACGAGGAAATACAAGATCCTGAAGGGAAAAATCTCTGGCCTGAAAAAATTGGTAGGGATGGATGTCGTACCCCCATGCAATGGAATAATTCTCAGTATGGTGGCTTTTCTTCAATAAAACCCTGGTTGCCAGTAAATCAGAATAGGACTGAAATAAATGTAGAAAAACAGAAAAATGATCCTAATTCTCTATTAAATTTCTACAGATCTCTGATAAAACTCAGAAAAGGCTCAAATGCATTGAAATTGGGGAAACTTAGTGTGCTTAAATCTTCAAAAAATGTTTTTGCCTACCTGCGTTCCTGGAAAGAAGAACAGATTATTGTGGCGCTCAATTTTTCGAGTGAAAATATATCTGCAGATTTGAAATTAACAGGAAAAGCGAAAGTGATTCACAGTAATCGAAGACGTATTAATGAAATTTGCCGGCTACAAAATTTGGAGCTTTGCTCTTATGAAGCATTGATTTTGAAGCTCTATGAGTAGTTTTCAAAATTAGCAGAAAATTCTCGTTTCAGCATAAACTTATCGCACAAACTCGTTTAAAAAATCTATCCACCCTGTTGTATCTGTGTAAAATAACAGTGTGTTTAGATCATCAGTAAAAGATTTCAAATCATTTTGTTTCTCTGGAAAGAAAATACTCACTCCATACGTTGTTTCAGCAGCACCTTTTATTTTTTTGTAAACGACGGTATTATCGAGCGATGAAAGAACTTCGCTTGCTGTAGTGATTTGTATTTCGTTCTCTTTCACCTGACTGGCAAAATCTCCCATATCAATGAGTAGATTGTAAGGATATGAACCAGCTTTTGTTGATGAATTTCGGTAATACAATATACGAGTCCTGAGAGAGCTATCTGATTGCAAAGCATCTTTTAATTCTGAGCCTATGTTAGATATTTTATCTGCCAGATCTGAAAGATGAGACATATCATAAACGCAAAGCGATAATGGAGTGGAATCTGGCAAACTGTTAAAATATTTATCAACAATTAACTGTCCTGCAGTTAGTGAATCTCCATCTATCTCTGATAGAAAACTATAATCCCATCCTGAAGAAGGTTCACTGAAAAACGACGCTATAAAATATTCAGCACAATCTTTCAGTTCATAGGCAACTTCGATTGATCCCATCAAACATGCATCCATACCAAGGATGTTAAACTTTTCGAATTTTTCAAGTACCTGGCGAATCTCACTAACGGCAAGTGCAGTATTTTGTGTATCGTCAAATCCTATGGCTTTTGTTGTGTAATCTGAATCACCAAGCCAGGCAGAGCCATGGTTCCAGATGATAAGTCCCCTATAAGCTGAAGTTATGTTTGAAAAACGCTCAATGAAGTTTTTCAAAACCTCTGGATCACCACTGTTTATATCCTGCTGGTAAGTTTCTATGTATTTGTATTCACCATATTCATCAAGTGTCAAAAGTGCATCTTCTACATCTTTGCCATCAAGCAATGTGAAAACCGATATTTTTGAATTGGTGTTTTTCATTTCTTCAAGATCAACAAGTGCATATTGTTCAAGGTTATTATCTGCTGCAAGATAGATCAAAAAAACCCAGCTTGGTTTTTGAAAATTTATGTTTTCCTGCGCTGAGATCGCTGGTTGATCTTTTATATAAGCCCGAAAAAGAAGTTGACCTTCCTGCGTGTGAAAATCGTACGGAAGCTCTTGTGAAGCTATGCCATATGAATTTGTTTTCACAGTGGAAAGTTGTTTCCACGTGCCATCATAGTATTCAAAAGCTACATCGATATTTTCCACTGGTTTATCTGTACTGCTCAAAACCTTTGCTTCTACATACCCTACCCTTCCTATAGTAATTGTTTTTTGGTTCACAGTTATTTTGCATTTATTTATATCTACAGTTGTGAATGACCAGATTGGGCCTTCCTCATTTGCATTCTTTGTATCTTTTGCAACTATTTTCCAGTAGTATTTTTTGTTGTATTCTAAATCTGATATCTGGTATGAATTGCTTGAATAATTTTGCTCAACGAGCTGCAAATTATTTGAATCTGTCCCAAAATATATATCGTATACAAGGCTATCTCCATCTGGGTCACTGCAGCTCCATTGAAGTGATAAATCTGGCGAGACATCTGTTGCATTATCTTCAGGATAAGGGTTTGCCGGCGCATTTGGAGGATTATTGAATACAGAAACACATGAAGACGCGAACAGAATAAGGGAAAAAAGCACCAGCATCGAAAATATTTTCTTTTGCACATCAACACCTCCGATTTGTGTTTTCACCATCGCTTTACAATTGTATCACCTAATTTCCTTTCCCTGCATTGTATTAAGAACATTCCTTTTGGTTAAAGTTACACAATTTTCGAAAGTGGCATGAAATTGAATGTTATACTGAGCGCAACGAGGAGGAATTTTCATGAATATTTCAAAACTAACAGATTTTGTAAGCCCAAGGTTTTCAAGAGCAATTTTGCCATGGATTTTGAAAAACCCAAGATATCTGAAAAATGCGCCGCTTCTGATTAAGGCTTTCTGGGAATGCGAATCAATGCGTAAAGAACTACTTTCAAAAGAAAATCTTTTAGTCCCACCGGTTGCTATATTGAGCATAACAAACGATTGTAATCTGCACTGCCAGGGGTGTTTTGTGGAAAAACTCTCTGGCAGGCAAATGACAATATCAGAATGGAATAACCTGATAAATCAGGCAAAAGATCTTGGGGTTTTCGCTTTTCTAATAGCAGGGGGCGAACCTTTCTTAGTTGAAAATTTGCTCGATTTAATTTCATCTCACAAAGACCGTGTTTTTGCGATATTCAGTAATGGAACACGCATTAATGAAAAACAATTGCAGCAACTGAAAGATTGCCCCAATACAGCTGTTATTTTGAGTATAGAAGGAGATGAAAAATTAACAGATCAAAGAAGAGGAAATGGTGTCTACAGCGCTGTGATAAAAGTTTTGAAAAAACTTTCGAAAATTGGTGTAGTAAACGGCATATCTGTAACTATAACCAGAGACAACTATACATACTGGATAAAAGATGAAAACATAAACAATCTTACAGAAGCCGGTGCAAAACTCTGCTTTTTCATAGAATATATTGGTGCAAAAGAAGATGGAAAAGCCCTGGACTATGACCAAAGAAAACTTTTTAGAGAAAAAATTCTGTACTACAAAAATGAAAAGCCAATCTTCATTATCCATTCGCCCGGTGATGAAGAACCTTTCGGTGGTTGTGTTTCTGCAGGAAGAGGTTTTATACACATCAACGCATCTGGTGATTTGACACCCTGTCCTGTCACAAATGTTTCCACCCATAATTTGAAAAAAGCAACGCTTAAAGAGGGATTAAAAAGCAATCTATTCAAAGAAATAAGAGAAAATAAATTGCTCGAAGATGGTGATGGACCATGTTCGCTGATATCACATCAAAATGAGCTCAAGCAGATTGTGTCAAAACTTGACATTTCTTAGTTATACATGTTATACTTTTTATGCTTTTCCTACTTTTTATACAGAATGAGGTGATATTATGGAAAAACCTCAGGGAAAACATATCTTTGGCATGGTAAAAGTTGGCCCTAAAGGACAAATTGTTATTCCTAAAAAAGCAAGAGATATTTTTGGAATCAAGCCAGGAGATCTTCTAATGGTAGTTGGCGATGAGAAAAGTGGTATAGCTATCATCACTGATGAAAAACTTACCCGCATGTTTGAAGAAATTATATCAAGAGAAGAGTTGCGGGAGGAGAAAATATGAAAGCCATTGAAACCTTCGATCTCACAAAAGTTTATGATGGAAAAATTGCCGTGGATTCACTAAATCTATCGATAGATCAGGGTGAACTTTTTGCTTTACTCGGCATCAATGGAGCTGGTAAGACAACTACCATTAAAATGCTTTCTTGCCTTATCACTCCAACAAAAGGAGATGCACGAATCCTTGGAGATAGTGTTGTTTCAAATTCTCAATCTGTGAAAAAAAAGATAAGTCTTTCTCCTCAGGAAGATGCTGTTGCACCAAATCTCACTGTTAAAGAAAACCTTGAATTGATTGCGCGTATTTACGGTTTCGAAAAAAAGGAAGCAAGAATTAAAACAGAAAAAATGATAGATCTTTTCAATCTTGAAGAAGTAGCAACTTCAAAAAGCAAAACATTATCTGGTGGGATGAAGAGGCGTTTGAGCATTGCAATGGCTTTAATACCAGATCCACAGGTGCTATTTCTTGATGAACCGACCCTCGGTGTTGATGTTATAGCAAGGCGTGAATTGTGGAATATCATTAAAAAACTCAAAAGAAGAATTACGATGATTCTAACAACACATTATATGGAAGAAGCAGAATCATTAGCCGATAAGATAGGAATAATAGTCAAAGGAAAGCTGAAAGCAGAGGGAACAGCTGCACAATTAATGCAACTTGCTGGTGCACAAAAATTTGAAGATGGTTTCGTAAAACTCGCAACTGAGGAGGGGGCAGCATGAAATTTCTGGTGCTTTCATCACGAAACTCAAAAGAAATTTTGAGAGATCCCATTAATTTATTCTTTGGAGTTGGTTTTCCCATTATCCTGCTGCTTCTTCTTTCGGCAATTCAGTTGAATGTCCCAACAAATTTGTTTCACATAAATAACCTGTCACCAGGTATAGTAATTTTTGGTCTTTCCTTTTTTTCATTGTTTTCAGGAACATTGATAGCCAAAGACAGAGCCAGTTCTTTCATGATGCGTCTGTTTGCATCGCCACTCACATCAACTGACTTTATCGTCGGATATACATTTCCTTTTGTTCCTATAGCATTTATTCAGGTTTTAATAACCTTTAGGTTTTAATAACCTTTACCTCATCCGTATTTTTTGGATTTCGATTTAACCTCAATACTTTATTTGCACTATTTACTGTCATCCCTACAATATTTCTTTATATAGATATAGGAATTGGATTGCTCGCAGGTAGTATCTTCAACGACAAACAGGTTGGGGCTGTCTGTGGCGCTTTATTGACAAACATCAGTGCATGGTTGAGTGGCGTGTGGTTCGATATAAAATTACTCGGGAAAACATTTGAGAACATCGCAAACTTTTTGCCGTTTGTCCATGCTGTTGAAGCTTCCAGAGCAGCTGTTCATGGTAATTATTCTTCAGCGTTTTCCAATTTGTGGTGGGTAACAGTTTATACTCTTGTCATATTTATAGTAGCTATCCTTGTGTTTAAGGAAAAGATGAAGAATATCTGATAGAATACTCAGATACTGTGATAAAATAAATACAAAGAATATTTTACTGCTCAATGTCAAGGGAACACCGGTGAGATTCCGGGGCTGCCCAGCAACCGTGAGCGGGGACGAAAGCCACATCAAAAGCCACTGGCTTATGCCGGGAAGGCGTGGTAAGTAGGAGGATCCGCAAGCCGGGAGACCTGCTTTGAGTAGAGTTTTTTCCCGAAAGCTCGGGCTTTACGGGAAAATATTTTTTACCATGACACTTCAAAGATGGGGTGAAGAAGTCAACTACCCACCGCTTGTAGAAGCGGGGGCTTGAAAAGCTTAGTTGACTACCCTCAGCCACATAAGTGGCTACGTTAGACAGGTACACCCTGTGATGCTGCTCAAGTTCCAGGCTCTGTCGTGCAGGTCTAAACAGTCCTGAGGGGTAGGGACAGTGATCTGCACATAACAAGCCTGTCTAACATCGGGGATGAGCAATTAGCAGGGATAATCCCTGAGTTATCGTCAAAAGACGATTGGAAGTGATTGTGTGGTTTATGTAATTTCATTGGAAAGGAGGGAACAGCGCATTCCTTTCCATCTTGAAGAAGATGGAGTCTCCTGCGCTGGTTTATGATGAATATCGAAGAAGAATTTTTAAAACAGCAAATACTTGAGCGATTAAACAATTTAACAAAACCAATCAAAAGCCTTGGTTATCTTGAAGACATCGTTTTGAAAATTGGACTCATTCAAGGAAAAATTATCCCTGATTTACCGAAAGATAAACGAGTCTATATCTTTGCTGCTGATCACGGTGTTGCAGCAAATGGAGTTTCGGCTTACCCAAAACAGGTAACTTACCAAATGGTCCTTAATTTTCTCAATGGAGGGGCGGCAATTAATGTTTTTTCAAGACATGTTGGAGCCAAAGTTTATGTTGTTGACGCAGGAATTGACGGAGATTTTGACGTTAAAAATGATTACTTTATAAACGCAAAGATTGGCTACGGAACAAATGATTTTACAAAAGGACCGGCAATGAGCAGAGAACAGGCGGAAAAATGCATCGAATATGGCAGAAAAATAGCAAAGGAAGCTATTGAAAGTGGGGCTGACCTTTTGGTTGTGGGGGATATGGGAATAGGAAACACGACAACCGCCTCAGCCATTGCGGTATCGTTTGGTTTTGACATAGACGAAATATTAGATATTGGAACTTTCATTGATAAAGATGGGTTAAAAAGAAAAAGAAAAGCTATACAGAAAGCCATAGAAATAAATAATCCTGATAAAAATGATCCCGTAGATGTACTTGCAAAAGTTGGGGGGTTCTGTTTTGGGCAGATGGCTGGATTCATTCTCAAATCAGCTGAGGAAAAAATTCCTGTTTTGATCGACGGTTTTCCCACAACTGCTGGTTTATTGCTTGCATGGAATATGGATCATAATGTGCTCAGGTATGTGTTTGCGGGCCATAGATCGATGGTAAAAGGTCATAAAGTGATACTTGACGCGCTCAATCTCAGGCCAATTCTCGATCTTAATATGCGACTTGGAGAAGGCACAGGTGCCGTCCTGTCGATTCCAATAATTGAAGCTGCAATAAAGATGATCGGGGAAATGTCTACTTTTGAAAGTGCCGGGGTTTCAAAAGGAGTAGATCAGGTAAAATGATTACTTTGATAACAGGTGGTATGAAATGTGGGAAAAGCTCGTTTGCACTGAAATATATACTGAGTAAAAATTATAAAAACCGGGCATTTCTGGCAACAGCTGTTCCTTTTGACGAAGACATGAGAAGAAAAATCGAAAAACATCGAATAGAACGAGGAAATTTATTTGAAACATTTGAAGAACCGCTTAACATTGCAGGAACTCTCAAAAAAATTGACGAAAATTACGAGGTTATTTTGTTCGAATGCCTTACAACATACTTAGGAAATCTCTACTATTACAATGTCGATGTTGAAAAATATGTTTCCGATTTTGTCGGTGTAATCAGTTCAATGAAATCAGACATTGTTATAGTTACCAACGAAGTGGGATGGTCAATAGTGCCTGAAAATAATCTTGCCAGAAAATATGCTGAAACATTAGGAAAAATAAACTCAAAAATAGCATCTTTCTCAGATAGAGTGTATGTAGTTATTTCAGGAATTTCGGTGAGAATCAAATGAAAAGAATGATTGGGACAACTTCATGGCTTTTTCCCGGAACTTATTATGAAAATGCACGGCTCGTGGCACAGAATGTTGATTTTGTTGAACTACTTGTTTACACATGGGATGAAGAAACACAAAATATCATCGATGTAGAGATCGATAAATTGAATAACCTGACAGAAAAATATGGTCTTCTTTATACAGTGCACCTACCTACAGATAAAATAGAAAATGTTTTCAGTGCGTACAGGTATTTTACTATCTCGAAATTAAAAATAGTGAATTATGTGCTTCATCCTATCGAAGGAGTTGAAGTGTTTCTGTCTTTGAATGGATCAAACATGTCTCTGGAAAACCTTAAAGAAAAAATAGTCTACCACGAAAAAATGACATTTGACGTAGGACATCACTTACTGGGGAAAAAATTTGACACGGGATTTTTAAAAAATGTCAATGAAATACATTTGATGGGAGTTTCCCAACAGAAAGACCATCTCAGAGTAAACGAGGAAACCTTGATAAAGATATCAAAAATTTTTGGAGATTCAATCGAAAAAATTCGGTTGTGGTGCATCGAGGTTTTTGACATAAACGATATGCTTGAATCTCTCTCGCTGGTTAAAAGCTTTCTCAATAGGTGGGAAATCAAATGATGAATGATTTTCTAACGGCTCTCTCTTTTATCTCGAGATTGCCGGTCAAACTCAACAATACCGAAAATTTTGAAACAAACATAAAAAAAGCACCTTCTTATTTTACCCTGGTTGGGTACATTCCAGGCTTTATCTATTTTTTCACCTCACTATGGAGTGAGAACATCTTTATAAGAATAGCCGGGATTGCAGCTGGATTTTACCTGTTTGACCTTTTCCATTTTGATGGACTCTTAGATATGCTCGATGGATTTTTGAATCAATCAGACAAAGAAAAAAGGCTTCTAATTATGTCTAAAGGAAATGTTGGTCCATTCGCGGTTTTTTATGGAACCCTTTATGTCATAGCATTTTATAATTTATTTTCTCATCTGGATCCGACAGACTTCTTATTTGGTTCAGTTTTTGGCAGATATTCTATGAGTATACTGATATCTATCTCAAAACCAGCCAAAAATACAGGCCTTGGTGCCATGTTTTTTCCTGCTTACAAATACACTCCCTTGATAGCTGCCTTGTTTTCAGCTCCAATGCTCTGCCTGGGGTGTGTAAAATTTATTCTGTCTTTCCTTGTATCATTTCTGACTGCGATATTTGTAAAAATAATATCAGAAAAAAAGATCTCTGGAATAACTGGAGACGTAATCGGCGGTACATCTTTGTTGTCACAAATGTTTATATTGCTTTCAATAGCTGGTGTTGAATTGTGAGTAGACTATTAATGTTGATTTTTGCGGTATTTGTTGATATTCTCCTTGGAGAGTACCCGAATATAATTCATCCAGTTGCTTACATGGGAAAGATAGGTAAGCTTTTCGATAAATACGTTAACAACAAAGGGCAAAGCAAATCTACCAGATTTTTATCTGGCCTCTGTGCTGAAATGATTGAAATATCTGTATGGTGCTGCATGTTAATTTTTTTGAGGATATCGCTTAAATCAAAAATAATAGAATATGTAATATTAACCTGTTTACTCAAAGCGACATTTTCTATTCGTGGCTTGTACGAACATGTTAGAAAATGTTCCACAGACAATATTGCAAAATTGCGAAAATCTGTTTCGATGATTGTCAGCAGAGGTACAGAAAAACTTGACAAGCCACATCTTTATTCTGCTGCTATAGAGAGCCTTTCTGAAAACATTTCTGACAGCATAACCGCCCCACTGTTTTATTATATTCTTTTCGGTCTTGATGGTGCGTTGATTTATAGAATTGCGAATACATACGATGCACTTTTTGGCTACCATTCTGAAAAATATGAGTGGTTTGGAAAGTTCTGTGCAAGATTAGACGATGCTTTAAATTTTATTCCAGCTCGCATCACAGCATTCCTTATCCTGTTATTCAGCCCAAAAAACGCGTGGAAATATATCAAAAAATACGGTTCTATAAAAATCAACGCTACTTACCCCATGAGCGCATTCGCAGGTGTTTTACAGATAGGTATTGAAAAAATAGGTTATTACAGATTTGATGGGCAATTACCTCAAAAAGAAGATTTAAAAAGGGCACTGATTCTTTATATTAAGGTTGTAAGTTTGATTTTGATAATTGCTGTATTAATTCTGATACTGAAGTTATTGGGTGATCGGGCATGAAGATTTTTCATGGCGGTATCAACAGAGAAGAGTTTACAGATTTTTCCATATCGGTCAACCCTATAAAACCGCCATTTTTTGAAAAATTGTTTTCAAACAAACTTGTCGAATATTGTGGAAAATATACTTATATTGAACAGCTCGAAGAAAAATTTGCAAAGCGTTATGGTGAAAACACAGTAATTCTGGCTGGTGCAACTGAAGCTCTTCAGATCATAGGATTTACCTTGATGGAAGATTCAGAAGTAATTATACCAATCCCAAGTTACGGCGAGTATGCGCGAATAGCATCATTCAAAGCACACAGGATTCATTTCGTTGATATTCTGGATTATAAAAACAGAAAACTGGATTACAGCATCCTTGAAAACTACATAAAAGATTTAAAAAGAAAAAACAGATCGGGGAAAAACACAGTTATTATCCTGGGAAACCCCAATAATCCTACGGGATATTATGAGAAGAATATTGCTTCATTTGTTGACCGTAATATAGACGAAAGAACAACCTTAGTGATAGACGAAGCATTTGTGGATTTTATTCCGGAAAAGGATAGAGTAGATTTGTCTGATTTTGAAAACACCATTTTGATCAGAACATTTACAAAATTTTATTCAATACCCGGTATTAGAGCTGGATATGTAAAGAGCAAGAACTTCAAAAGTTTATTCGAATCTTATCGCTCTCCATGGGCTGTCGGAGCGATGGGATATTTGTTTCTGGAAACACTGTTGAGAGAAGATATATATGCGTTGAATCGCTTTGAAAAAAACACGGTTGAATATACAGAAAGGGAAAGAAAAAAATTCGAAGATTTTACTTATTTCATATCAAACACAAACTATTTTGTTGCCGAAATAGGCGATGTCGAAAAATTCCTTCAAATTCTTCATCACAATAAAATGCACGTACGAACAATGTATGATTTCAAGATGCCAAAATTTGTCAGGATTGGATTGAAAGATGAGCAATCAAACGAAAAACTGTTAAACCTTTTGAGAGATTGGAGGGAATCTTATGGGTTACATTCACGTTTATACCGGTAATGGAAAAGGCAAAACAACAGCGGCATTTGGCCTTGCTATCAGGGCGGCCTGTGCAGGGAAGAGTGTCTACATTGCCCAGTTTGTTAAGGGTATGAAGTACAGCGAGCTTGATGTATCAAAGTATATTCCAAACATCGTTGTTGAACAGCATGGAAGAAACTGTTTTATAGTAAATACCCCCACACAAGAAGATATAGATCTTGCCAGAAAAGGCTTTGAAAAAGTTTCAAAGTACATTATGGAAGGAACTTTCGATGTGATCGTACTTGATGAAATCAATATCGCTGTATATTATAAATTGATCACAGTCGATGAAGTACTTCAAGTACTTAGAAATCGTCATGAAAAACCTGAGATTATACTGACAGGTCGTTATGCACCAGAGGAATTTGTAGAATACGCAGATCTGGTTTCTGAAATCCTTGAAATAAAACACTATTATCAAAAAGGAGTAACAGCGAGAAAGGGTATAGAATTTTAACCATGTTCTACAACGGTGATTTTGAGACACCAGGTATTGTTTTCTCATCCTGGAGTGGAGGGAAAGACAGTGCCCTTGCATTTTACAAGGCGAAACAATATTTTAGACGTGTAGATTACATTTTCACCATGTTTGATGAAACATGCAAAAGAACAAGATCACATGGTTTAAAAAAACAAATCATAGAAACTCAGGCAAAAAGTATGGGAGTAAAATTTCTTTGTGGGTGTGCTGGCTGGGAAAACTATGAAGAGGTATTCACTGGGGTTCTCGAAAAACACTTCAAGGGCGGGGTAGGTGTTTTCGGAGATATAGATATTCAGGAACATCTCAACTGGGTAATAAAAGTATGTTCACGCGTAGATGTTAAAGTTTTTGAACCGCTCTGGAAGATGAACAGAAAAGAAATAATAGAAGAATTCATCTCCCTCGGTTTTAAAGCGAAGGTCGTAACAGTGAAAAAAGGTTATGAAGAACTACTCGGAAGGGAAATAGATCATGATTTTATCGATCTTGCCAGCGAACTGGGGATAGATATTTGCGGAGAAAACGGAGAATATCATACGATCGTTTACGATGGTCCGGGATTTAAAGATCGGATAGATATTTAATAGTTTTTCAGTTTTAATCAGCACAATTGATTGCTCAGCCATGCTATCGTTTCAATAACCGATGGACCATCGTGAATGATATTTTTTCCTCTCTCGATATTCATCTTGATCACTTTTTTAAACCAATTCCAATTTCTCGTTTTCAAAAGTTCTTCCACATCAACAGGAAAATCTGGTTCATGGAAAAAAATTCCAAATTCTGGTTTAATAATTTCGACAACTTCCAAATCGGGTTCTATGTAGCTCTCGCATCTGCTTGAGAAAATATTTTTACCACCTGAGAAATAAATAATATCGTCTATGAAAGTCAGCCCACCTATCGTTCTGACATGTTTTCCCAGCCACAATTCAACATAAACAGATTGATGTTGTTTTTTCCTTAACGATCCCAAATGCCAGAGTTTTTCTTGATGATGGTAAACCATTTCCTTCGCTTCTTTCAATTTGCCTGTTAACCCCCCCAGAGAAATAATATTTTCCCATATTCCATTGATAGATCTCGGTAAAGGTAAAACAAAAACTGGAAAACCTTCCTTTTTGAGCTCTTCTGATAACCTTTCCTGAATACCGCTTGTGAGTAAAATTAAATCGGGATTCAGGTTCCTGAGTTTTCTTTTGTCCACAAATATATAATCTCCTACAACTTCCGCTTTTAAATCTTTCACATATCTTGAACAGTACTTTGAAACCCCCACGACCTGATCGCCAGCGCCTATCTCGAAAAGTACTTCAGTAAACCCGCTTACCATACTTACAATCCTCATCGTTTTACACTCCTTAAATATATATCATCTTTCTGGTCATGCCTCCATCAACCACAAAATACTGGCCAGTTATAAAACCACTTCTGTCTTCATCTGCCAAAAAAAGAACCAAGTTGGCTATATCTTCAATTGTGCCCGCTCTGCCTGTGAGATGTTGCTGATGCTCCTGCTGGCTGATGTTTTCGTTTTCGTGCAAAATCCAACCAGGACATATAGCGTTAACCCTGACATTCGGCCCAAG
The DNA here is from genome assembly GCF_000504085.1 of Pseudothermotoga elfii DSM 9442 = NBRC 107921. Classification (NCBI taxonomy): domain Bacteria; kingdom Thermotogati; phylum Thermotogota; class Thermotogae; order Thermotogales; family Thermotogaceae; genus Pseudothermotoga; species Pseudothermotoga elfii. Next base: position 1,324,874 of record NC_022792.1, read on the forward strand.
AGAATTCGCCAGTGCGTGAGTCAACCCAATTATGCCGGCTTTCGAGGCACTATATGCTTCGTTACCGGGTTCAGACATCAGCGCTCTGGTAGAAGAGATATTTATGATCGCACCTCTGCCGGGATTTTCCAGTATCAGAGGTGTGCCGAAACGTGCCATTAAGAAATAACCCGTTAGATTAATATCAATAACCCGTCTCCACTCAGCTGCAGTAAGTTGCAAAAAATTCTTGAACCCACCAATTGCCGCATTGTTAACAATGACATCAAGTCTGCCAAATTTCACTTTTAATTGACTATAGAATTCCTTCACCACACATTCGTCTGAAACATCACCTGGATAGAGAAAAACACCATTTTTGGCAGGAAAGTCATTAAGTGCCTGTTCATCTACATCAATAATACCCACCATCCAGCCATTGTTTAAAAAATTGAGCGCTATTCCCTTGCCAATATTTTTAGCCCCACCACTAATTACTGCTACTCTCTTCTCTTTCACTTTTTTCACCTTCTTTGATATATTTTTTTATAACCTCCTTTGACCTTTCGAAAGCTTCTTTTTCCACACTGTTTAGTTTAACAGGCACAAGCTTTTCTACTCCATTTTTTCCCAAAATGGCTGGGAAGCCTATATAAAGATTGTCCTGAAAAACCGAAACAGTCCAAACACGTTTTTCATCTCTGTATATGCTTTCAACCAGTGCAGCTGTAGCAGTCCCAATGGCAAGGTTTGTGGCGCCTTTTTTCTCTATGATCTCATATGCCGCATTCTTCGTCTGTTCAAAAAGTGACTCTAATGGTGTGCAGTTTTTATTTGTGCAGAACTGGCAAAATCTTTTTATGCTTACACCGCCAATAGTCGCATTGCTCCATACAAGCAATTCACTGTCGCCATGCTCTCCTATTATATAAGCATGGACACTCATTGGTGATACGCCGCATTGCTTGGCAACAAGAGCCCTGAATCTGGCCGTGTCCAGAATTGTTCCGGTACCTATGACTTTGCGCCAATTAAATTTTGTCTCTTTCCATAAAACGTATGAAAGAACATCGACAGGGTTTGAAACATTTATAACAATAGCATCTGGCGAATATTTCTTTATCTGAGCAGCTATTTGCCTGATAATTTTTACATTTCTTTTTGTCAAAGACAGGCGGCTCTCACCTGCAGATTGAGATGCGCCTGCTGTTATGATTACAAAATCGCTGTTTAAAATATCATGAGGATTACCTGCAATTATATTGCATCTTTTGAGAAACGGTGTGCTGTGATAAAGATCGAGGACCTCACCTTCTGCCCTTTTGATATCAATATCCACTATTACCATCTCATCGGCAATCTTTGTATGCAATAGCGAATATGCAATACTTATACCAACACGCCCGGCACCAAAAATAGATACTTTCATGAACTCACCTCAACATCTCAGATGTAAACCATTACATTTCACGCAGCTAACCAATCATATATTACCTCACGTTTACCGTAATCGATTCTAAAACTATCTCCGAAATTCGCCGAGAAATATTATTGCCCCAGTAAAATCCTCTATCAGTTAGAATCAATGAATCACCTGAAAATACTGCCAAACCACTTGAGGTTAAATACTGCATAAAATGCTTAATTTTATCATTTTTTTGCAACAACGCATTTTTCAAAGGTATTTTTCCATGCTGAATAGCTCCTTTTAGGATAACGAATTCTTTGTATATTGGATGCATTTCCACGACTTTTCGAGAATTAAAATTCTTAACTGATTCTTCATAAGCTTGTATTGCAACCGGATTCATAATCAAAGCATTTCCAAAATTACCCCCAGCACCGGCACCAAGTGGAAGAGTATCTTCACCATTATTTCTGTTCACTATGTATTTATATTTGTCCCTTTTAACCATCTTTGTGAGTTCCAGAAAATCATACCCATTGTCCCGGCTCATTTTTAAAATGCACATGAAATTTTTGAGGTCTGTTTCTTCTGAAACTTCTTTTTTTATCTTACTCGCCGGCATATTCATTAGAGAATACATCGAAAAACCATCCAGATCAAGTTCATAAATTGTTCTTAGATCCTTTCTCAATTCCTCGAGAGATTGACCAGGATAAGAATAGATTATGTCTATATTCACACTTGCAAAATTCATCCTTTTCAAAAATTGCAACCTTTCTTTCACCCACTCTCCCGATCCCCTGCGGTTGAAAATTTTTCTGCCCATATCTGAAAAAGTCTGAACGCCTATGCTAAATCTATTTACGCCTGTTTGTTTGAAAAGTTCTATTTTATCGTCGCTGAGCTCAGTTACGCTTGTCTCGATAGTAATTTCTGCATCAGGAGTCAGATTGAAATTATCTTTTACAGCGACTATTATTTCCCTTAGGGCATCAGATCTAAGAGTAGTAGGTGTTCCTCCGCCAAAATAAACAGCATCAAATGTTGATTTTTCAATATAACTGAATTTACTGTACATTTGTATTTCTTTCAAAATCAATCTGTGATAATCTTCTGGAGGGGCCACTTGAGACCTGTTCATAGAACAAAAAGTGCACGTCTTTAAACAAAACGGTACGTGTATATATATGACAGACTTCTTACCTTCAAGATTCTGATCGTTTAAATAATCATGCAAATATATATGCCTCTTTACCAGATTATCTGTTTCTGCCATCGCACCGTGGTGCGATTTTATTCTTTTACTGTACATAGAGTTCCACCGGCCTGGAAAACACTTCTTGGGCTTTCCTTATATCTTCTTCATCAGGATGTTTTGCTGCCATTTCATAACCTCTCAGTTTTTCTTCAGTCAATGCATGAGGATGATCTGGTGGGAGTGTCTTAAAAAAATTGATGAGTTTTTCACTTATCTTACCCTGACATATGAATTTAGCTATAACAATGTTTCTGTTTTCTTCTATTTTTTCAACACATCTCTGGAGTGCTCCCTTGGCATGCTGGGAATCTGGATATGCACCAAGCGTGACAAACAAGCCTACTTTTTTATTTTTTATCATCTTCATAAAATCTAATGCTTCCTTATTTGGCATTCCTTTATCTACCCAGCATCCAACTATTACAATATCAAACCGATCTATGAAATCTTTACTGTGTATTTCATTCATGGCAAGATACGTTGTTTCATATTTTTTCAGTACTTTATGTATTCCATCAGCTACTTTTTTAGTATTTCCCGTGAGACTTGAATAAGTCAGTAAAATTTTCATTCTATCTCTCCTCCCGAAAAGCTCTTTTAAAAAGCAATTGTATGATCTTATCGCCGCTGTGACGTATAAATATTTTTTCCGCTTCTACCCCATACACCTCTCTGATTAACTCTGGAGTGATTATCTCTCCGGGATCTCCCTTAGCTACAATTTCGCCGGAGTTCATGACTATAATCCGGTGACTGTATCTGATAGCCTGATTTAAATCATGCAGCACCATAACTACTGTTAATTTGCAATCTGCATTTATTTTCTTGATTAATTCGAGTATTTCTATCTGATACCTGATATCAAGAAACGTCGTTGGTTCGTCCAAAAGAAGAATTCCAGTGCTCTGCACCAGCCCCATGGCTATCCATGCTCTTTGCCTTTCGCCACCAGATAATTGCGAAACATATCTGTCGGAAAGGTGGTTCATGTTTGTCACCCTCAACGCCCAATCTACAACCCCTGCATCGTCATCATTAAGCAATTCAAAGTATTTCTTATGAGGATTTCTACCGAACTGAACCAATTCTTTAACAGTAATATCTTCTGGGGCATAATTTTGCTGAAAAACTATCGCGAGCTTCTTTGCTATCTCTTTTCTACTTATTTTGAAAATATCGCTTCCCTCAATAACAACATTTCCCGTATGAGGTTTGTACAATCCAGCAATAAGGTTCAACAAAGTTGATTTTCCTGATCCATTGGGCCCAATAATACTGGTTATTTTAGCTTTCTCGATAAGTAATTCTATCTGGTTTATAAAAGGCTTGCCATTATACGCAAATGAGAGATTGCTCAGTTGAATCATTTGTGCATCCTCCTTCTAAGGAGATATAAGAAAAATGGCCCTCCGAAAACAGACATTGTTATCCCGACAGGTATTTCGTAAGGTTTTGTGATAGTTCTTGAAAGAGTATCAGCCAGGACCAATACAGAACTTCCCATAAACATACTGAATGGTATCAAATATTTGTGGTTGGATCCTATGATCATTCTACTTATGTGAGGAACAACAAGCCCGATGAACCCTATTATTCCAACAACACTTGTTGAAAGTGACGCCAAGAAAACTGCAACCAAAGATATTATGATTCTCGCTCTGTTTATGTTAGTTCCAAGGCTAACAGCATTTCTATCGCCAAGAGATATTAAATTGCATGCCTTAGCAAGTAATATCGATAAAATAAGTATTGGTGGTGAATATACAGAAAGAATTGCCACATGTTTCCAGCTTCTTCCTGAAATATTGCCATTTAACCACATCAGCACTCCTGATATTTTTTCTGAATTCAATATTGCAAGCATAGAAGAGATAGCACCCAAAAAGGCATTAACTGCAACACCTGCTAAGACAACCCTTACAGGAGTCAATCCCTTTTTCCAGGCAAGCAGGTAAACTGTCACGGCTGCAACAAGCCCGCCGAGAAAGCTCGCAACAGGTAAAAGATAATAATGGTCTGGAAGATACAGCATTATCAAAATAGCCATTATGCTTGCCCCAGAAGAGACACCTGTTATTCCTGGATCAACAAGTGGGTTTTGCATCACAGATTGCAGCAAAACCCCCGATACTGCCAAATTTGCTCCAACAATTGCTGCAATAACGATTCTTGGCAATCTTAAATAGCAGATTATCGGCCAATTTTCAGAATCTCTACCAGAAAAAATTTCTCCGAGTGATATTCTGATTGTTCCTGCAATGAGTGACACAAAAATGGAAATTCCTAACACAGATAGTAGAATGACAAAAGCTATATATCTTATCCTAAAGCGATCCATGAATACTCCTCACTCAAACAAAAGCTCCGCAAGTATTTCCAGAGCTTCTATTGAACGCAAATTTGCAGATACTCCAAAGTAATTGCTGTCAAGATCAAAAACATTCCCCTTTTTCACTGCTTCAAAACTTTGCCATATTTTATTTTCCTTAAATTCTTTTTCGAACATTTTCCAGACGGCTTCAGGACTTGCATGACAAAATCTTAAAATATAATCAGGTTGTTTCAAAATAAGGGATTCGAGATTTATTGGAACGTACGCTGAAGGAGAAGTTACAACATTTTTTGCTCCTAATTTTTTAACAAGTGAACCAACAAAAGAATGCTCAGTTGCTAACATAAAGCTTCCAGGGGCACCAAAAATAATCATAACTGTCGGTTTTCGCTTTGTGGTTATCTTGCTCAATATCTTTGCTTCTCTTTTTTTAATGTCATCTAATATCTGGTTTGCCTCATTTTCTTTTCCTACAAGACTACCAATTTCTAAAATTGCTGTTTTGAGATCATCCAGTGAACTCAGTTTCACAAATTTGAATTTTATTCCACTTTCCTCGAGTTTGGGTTTTATCGAATTTTCTAATGAATCGTCAGAAATATAAATATCCGGCTTCAACGACAAAATCACTTCAAAATCTGGATTCATTGGACTTCCGATTCTCGGCAAATCTTTATACCCCTGCGGCAGTTCATAGCCCGTTGTTGGAATGGCAATAACTTCTGCATGTAACTGATAGAGAATTTCTGCTACAGAAACTGTGCCTGCAATAATTCTCATTGGCCTATCGGATGAAGTTGTGCTTGTAAAAACAGAAACATTTATTAAGAAAATAAATGTCACGGCAAAAGCTTTCACCAAGATCGATAAATTCTTTTTCATTATCAACCCTCCTTCAAAACTGTTAATCAAAGTAAGCCACTGGTGAATCAATATCATCTTTACATTTATCGCCCCCTTATATATAGCTCTATCTATATAATATAGCTTAGGCTATATATTGTCAACATTGAAAGTAAAGTTACCAAAACACTTTCAACAAAGGATTTTCTTCAATGTGCCCCGAGTTACTCGAGTGCTGTATTAAATTATCAAAAGCATGAAAACAGTATTTTTGATTCAGCAACATCTTAAAATAAAATACGATTACAGAATTTTTCGGGTGCACAGTTAGATCAAGGAGGTCCTGTATGCAGCTAAAAGTCATTTTTGCAGGCATTCTTGTGTCAATCATTTTTGGATTCTCATTTCTGTTCACGAAAAACGCTCTTGATTATGTCTCGCCGCTAACTTTTCTTTCCTACAGATTTTGTATTGCTTTCTTATTTTTTATGATATTGCTGGTATCTGGTGTGATCAAACTCGGGAAAAAACCATACTGGAAACTTTTCGCACTGATATTATTTCAACCGGTGCTTTACTTCATTTTCGAAACATACGGCGTTCAAAGAATTAATTCCTCTGAAGCCGGGATGATCATCGCACTTATTCCAGTTGTTGTAAACGTTCTGGCTGCATTTATGTTGAAAGAAAAAGGCGACCTGTTTCACTATATACTTGTAGGGGCAGGCTTTCTGGGTGTTGTATTGATAATAGGTTTTGACCTTTCAAAAGGAACGCTTCTTGGAAAGATATTCATGTTTTTTGCCGTGTTATCAGGCGCACTGTACAGTATCTATTCAAGAAAATTCTCGAAACAATTTTCACCCGAGGAAATAACCTTTTTCATGATGATGACAGGCGCTATTTTTTTCACACTCATGAGCATTATGAAAGGTGAGTTTGAAATACAGTTCAACATCCAGACAATAAGCTCAGGGATTTATCTGGGTATATTGTCTTCGGCTGGAGCATTTTTCCTTCTGAATTACATGATCAACAAAGCTTCTCCAATTGTAACCACGCTTTTTTCAAACCTCACAACTGTTATTTCCGTTATAGCAGGTATAGCCTTTAGAAATGAGATGGTTGGACTACAACAAATTCTTGGTATGCTTTTGATAATTTCCTCACTTCTGGTTACAACTATCAGAAGACAAAAAGTTTCGCCTTCCGGTTGAAAAATCTAATTTTTAGCACTTTGAGTGTTTTTGACTGCTTCAAGCACAGCTCGAACGAGCTGATCTGTATCATCTGTGATGGGTATCTGTACAGCTATATCTGGTATCACTCCTCTTTTGTCATCAAAACCACCGCACCGAACAAAATATTTGAACGATACTCCAAGCTGGAGTTTGGAATTTGGCAGAATAAAAGATAAAACATCCCCATAAGAGGAAGCAAGCCCGCCTGTTTCTTCTCCCACTACAGTAGCTGCCTTCAAATCTTTCACCATTGCAGCAAAATCAGCGGCGGCCGAGAAAGTTCCTGGGCCGACAAGTACATAGGCATTTTTATTGAACAGAAGATCATTTCTTCTCACCTTTTTGAAATCATTTCTGTGTACAATAATTTTTTGATTGAGTACTTTAACCCTAAAAAGTAGTAATGGGTCGAAGATTTTTAAAGTTTTAACCGTATCATCTGAATATTTAACGTGAACTTCTGCATAAACCCTGTAAGGCTTATTGCTTATAAAAGAATAAAGATATTCACCTATTTCTGAACTTCCACCACCGTTTTTTCTCAGATCTATTATCAAATTCTGGATATCTTCTTTCTTTATCTGTTCAAAAGATTGCTTTATAAATTGTTTTAGATCTTTTTCATACGCTGAACTGAATGTATTAATTGTCATAACTGCTGTTTCATCTATTATTGAAAAATCCCAGAGCTTGCCAGACATATTCATCTGCTCTCTCTTAGCCCTGTATTTTTCAAAATCCACTGATTCAAGCTCTATTTTTTGTAATTGACCCTGCTGTGTTAGAAATTCAACAGTAAAACTTTCTTGCTCACCGAAGATTACCCAGCAATACAGATGAAATAACAAAGAAGCTCTTGCATAGCCAAAAGAAGCTCTTTCAAAGCTCACCATCTTCAAGATTTCTTCTTTTAAATCTCCGGCAGATACACCATTCAAAGAAATTAGTTTACCTGGCTGATTCAATTTTCCTTCGACATCTGTTAGGATAGTTATCTGTTCATCATCAAAAGACACAAAAATTGGGACTACTTTACCACCATTCATAAGATATTCAGAAAATTGATCTGTGATAGAGACGTAAGTATGCCCGTCTTTGAATCGGGCAACAAACTGCGCAAACATTCTGAAAATGTCTCGAAGTTCCCAGGTTTGTTTTGTGCTGATAAAAGATATAAGCTTCGAAAAATCCTTTTCTGCTTCTATTTCAGAAAATGTATGAAATATATTTGGGTGAATGTCTTTCATTTTTTGATAAAGAAACCCGGCATCTTGCAAAATTTCGTTAGTAGTGATTGTTTGTGCAAATATAGCGATTGTCACTAAAATGTAGAAAAAAACTATACATCTTGTTTTAATCAATCCATCACCCGCTTTCATTTATCAGGCAACAATTGTTGTATCATTTTTATATTTATAAATTCGCGAGAAAATTTTTCTGTTTTATAACATAGCAATGATAAAATAAAAACACATAAATCTGGAGGTTGTTTAAATGCACTCCATAAAGAGAGATCTATTTATCAACGTCGTAATCCTGTCGGTGGTAGTAGTTTTAATATTTGGCTCTATATCGATGATTATTCTTTATTTTTCTGGTATGTCTTCAGCTCGCGAAACGATAAGGCATAAAAACAGAGCTGCCACTTATTTCATCGAAGGTTATTTCAAAAAATTCTACACGACAATAGACTTTTTAAGCCATCTTAGAGACGTTCGCCTTGCGCCTTATTTAGATGAGAAATCTCGTCAGAATGTTCTGGAGATTTATGGACTGATCGAAAAAGCAGACAGTGATATCAATTATATTTATTCTGGCTACAGAAATGGGATGCTTTTAATCAACAATTATGAACCCCCTGAGGGATTTGATCCAACCATTCGGCCTTGGTACACAGCTGCTATTGAATCATATCCAGAGATATCCTGGGGAGAACCTTATCAGGAGATAAAAACAAAAGAATGGTTAGTTTCGGTTAGCAAAGCTCTTGTTGATGAAGAGAATAACATAACAGAGGTGCTGGCTATCGATACATCCTTAGAGAAGTTGGAAAATATTTTATGGGACTCAGACGAAAGGTACAGATCTTCTTACAGTTATGTAATAAAAGAAGACCAGCAGATTATTATTCATCATGATAAACAGCATTTACGCCACAATTTATCGGATGTTGTGAAAAAATCCTTGAGCTTTGAGAAAAACTACGGTAGCTTTGAGTACCGTTTGAATAATACCGAAAAGATTGCTTACTATTCGCGCATTGAAAATCTTGGCTGGATTGTGATAACGGTAGTTAACAAAGATGAAATCACAAAACCGATTTTCTCTCAGATGGGGACGACAATTTTGCTGTTTATCATTGCCTCGTCTATCTTGGGATGGTTTATGAGCAACTCGTTCAGCAAGAAAATTGTAATACCTCTATTGATGCTGAAAGAAAGAGTGAACAGGGTAATTGAAGGAAAACTCAACGGCCAATCAATATCTGAATTTCCCGATAACGAAATAGGAACTATAGCAGATGACATATTCAGGTTAACTGGAAAAGAACTTTACAAAAAAAATCAAGAATTGAAAGCCATCAATGAGGAACTTGAGAGAATTTCTATAACCGATAAATTAACTGGTTTATTCAACCGCTACAAAATGGATGAGGAAATGAGGAAAGCTTTTTATCTCTGGAAGCGCTATCAAAGGCCGTTTTCGCTGATTATGATAGATATAGATTGGTTCAAAAAAGTGAACGATACATATGGTCATCAGATTGGAGATAAAGTGCTTCAGGAACTGGGGGCTCTTTTGAAAAAATCACTGAGAGCATCAGACATAGTTTCAAGGTGGGGCGGGGAAGAATTTCTGGTTTTGTCCCTTGAAAGTGACGAGAAAGGTGCGATAACTCTTGCTGAGAAAATTAGATCCGAGATAGAGAATTACAGTTTTGCAGAAAATATAAAAATTACCGTAAGCATAGGAGTGTGCAGTGCGAAAAATCATGAAACAATAGATGAACTTCTTGTTAGTGTTGATGAAAAGATGTACATAGCAAAACAATCCGGAAGAAACAGAGTCGTTGGCTGTGAATAGATCTTTTGTTGTTTAAGAATTTGAAATTATTTGTGTTGAGACAAAGTCAATGATTTTTTCAACCGCACGAATCTGCAAATTCAAACTCATGCTGGGCGTTCTGTATCCCGGCAAGAAAGTTTTTTCAACAACCTGCTCCGGTAAAAAAGGAAGATGTACAAATAGAGAAACAGCAGGGTTTGAATATCTTTCTGAGCAATAAAAAGAGTAGTAATTAACTGTATTGCAAACATAGAGCCCTGCATGGTAAGAGATAACATTTGGAATTTTATTCCTTGACAGATATTCCGAAAGTTTTTTCAAGTTGATCTTTGTCCTGTAAGCAAGTGCGCCGTCTGGCATAATTGGTTCTTCGTTTGCAGTATATCCATCGTTGTCTGGATTTTTACTGTCCATTAAATTCACACCCAGCGCTTCCAAAACGATACAGGTTCTGCTACCAGCTTGCCCAAGATGGAGAACAAAATCATAAACATTATTCTCATATTGGTTTTTCAAAACTTCTACAGACCGTTTGAAAGATACGGGCAAGAGAACAGAATTCACTGAAAATCCCGAAAAAAATTTCAACTTACCTATTTTTCGCAGAATCTTCTGACTTGGATTAATTTTTTCTCCGCCAAAAGGCTCAAATCCAGTTATAAGTATTCTCATATTTATGAGTTTAACATGAACAAACAATAACTGGCAAGTACACAGTTTTAATCAAAAATAGAATCAATTTTATTGGTTCGTAAAGCGCTTGAAAATATATTAAGTAGATACTTATATAAAGAGGTGGTTATATGAAACTTCACGAATTATTTCGAATTCTTGCAAGTCAGATCAAGCTGGAAATTCTTTCTCTGCTGTTAGAAAACTCTGTGTTTGTCAAATATGTGCAATCGTCGGGACATCTCAGCCAAATATTTCTCAGCACCTGAACACGTTAAGACATCTTGGGGTTGTTGATATCAGAAAAGATGGAACTTTTATATATTATTCGCTCAACAAACAGTTTCTGAAGCAATACGCATTTCTGAAAGCGGTTCTACAATATGCAAAAAAAGATTACCAGATGTCAGTCAAAACCTGCGGTGCTAAATGAAAAGGGAGAGAGAAAAATGATGCAATTTTTTCTCATTGCTGCGGTTTTTCTGCTGTTTTATTTTGCACCATTCGATTCTCCAATAGTCAGCCAGAGTATTCTCAATGGCTTTTATCTGCTTCAGGAATATGCGCGAGAACATGTTTTACTATGTCTTGTTCCGGCATTTTTCATTGCTGGGACTATTACAGTAATGTTGAAAAAAGAATCGGTGCTCAGATTGCTTGGTCCGAATGCAAGAAAAATGATTTCTTATCCTGTTGCAGCTATATCGGGTGGGATTCTGGCAGTTTGCTCGTGCACCATCCTGCCACTTTTTGGGGGCATCTATAAAAAAGGCGCGGGAATAGGCCCTGCAACGACATTTTTGTTCTCAGGGCCAGCTATAAATATCGCTGCTATATTTTTGACAGCCAGAGTCCTTGGGTGGGATTTAGGTCTGGCAAGGCTCATCTCAACAATAACAGCCGCTATACTCATAGGTCTGGTAATGGAAATCCTTTTTCAAGAAAAAGGCGAGGGAGGATTTCAGATCTCTGAAAAAGATATAGATAGCTCAAAAGGCATTATTTTCTTCATTCTGCAGTTGGGATTCTTAATAATTAATGGAGTAGCTGTTGATAATTTAGTGAAATATTTCATAATGATTGTACTGGGAATATCTATTTTATTAATGGCTATTCTGGGATTTGAGAAAGATAAAACAAAGCAATGGATCTTTGAAACATGGGATTTTGCAAAAAAGATTCTGCCGTACCTTTTCATCGGTGTATTCTTTGCAGGTGTATTGACAAAACTTTTACCACAGCAGTTTGTCACGGCATTGCTCGGTAAAAACAATTTTCTGTCGAGTCTGACAGCTTCTGTAATAGGCATGTTCATGTATTTTGCAACATTGACTGAAGTGCCTATAGTCCAGGCATTAATGAATCTTGGAATGGCCAAAGGTCCTACGCTTTCATTACTCATGGCAGGAAATTCTTTAAGCTTGCCGAGTATGATAGTCATTACAAAGTTGTTTGGCAGAAAAAAAGCGTTCACATACTTTGCGCTTGTGGTAATTTTTTCAACGGTATTTGGCATGGTATATGGCGTGCTGAAATAGAAAAAAGGAGGCAATCTATGCAAAAAAAGATGAATTTCTTTGAAAAATATCTGTCAATCTGGGTAGCTTTGTGTATTCTGGCAGGAGTATTTGTTGGAAGATTCTTCCCTGCTGTTCCTGAAACTCTCAGTAAATTTGAATATGCCCATGTTTCACTGCCCATAGCCGTACTTATATGGTTGATGATTTACCCTATGATGCTCAAAATAGATTTCACAACTATAAAAAAAGTAAAAAGAGAACCAAAAGGGCTTGTTATAACTTTAATTGTAAACTGGCTGATAAAACCATTCAGTATGTACATAATTTCATATTTTTTCTTAAAAATAGCCTTTGCAAATTTTTTGCCTGCAAGTGTCGCTGAAGAGTATATAGCTGGTGCCGTTTTACTGGGGGCTGCACCGTGTACAGCGATGGTTTTTGTCTGGAGTTATCTGACAGATGGCGACCCAGTTTATACACTGGTTCAAGTTGCGGTAAATGACATCGTTATCTTTTTTGCATTTGCACCAATTGTATCTTTTTTATTGAAAATTGGCAATGTCTCAGTGCCGTTTGACACACTTTTTTTCTCGGTTGTGATTTACGTTTTGCTTCCGCTTTTAGCTGCAATATTGACAAGAAAGCAAGTTATAAAATCAAAGGGAATGAACTATCTGAACAAAATCCTCATTCCAAAACTATCAAAAATTTCTACAATCGGTTTACTGTTGACACTTATAATCTTGTTTTCTTTCCAAGGTGAAGTGATCATGAGAAATTATCTTCACATCGCCCTAATTTCTGTGCCGCTCATAACTCAAACCTTTTTGATATTTGCCATCGGCTATCTGTGGAGCTATTTTTGGAAAGTACCGCATTCAATAGCTTCACCAGCCGCCTTAATAGGTGCAAGTAACTTTTTTGAACTATCTGTGGCTGTTGCGATATCGCTATTCGGCCTTTCTTCTGGTGCAGTGTTAGCGACAGTTGTTGGCGTACTTGTTGAAGTCCCTGTTATGCTAAGCCTTGTTTCGATATCAAATGCGACAAGAGCCGTCTTTCAAAAACATAAGATTGAATTAAAACCGCAGGAAGTAGAAGATTAATCTTGAGGAGGGAGCACGATCATGGCGAAAAAAATTGAGATTCTGGGTAAAGGCTGTGCGAGATGTAAGCAAACAGAGAAAATTGTGAGAATGGCTCTGGAAGAGCTGAATGTTGATGCTGTAATCGAAAAAGTTGAAGATATAGCTGAAATAATTGCACGAGGCGTAGTTTCAACACCTGCAATAGCTGTAAATGGAAAAATAGTGCTTTCTGGAAAAATTCCAACCTTAGAAGAGGCAAAAAAACTGATTCAAATAGGATAATTCATGCAGGACGCTCAGTCCTGCATTATCTTTAGCTCAAATAATTTTTCTTTCAATTGCCAGTGATGCGGCAGGTGTATCGTTTTAAAACCAATCTCTTGTGCCGTTTGGATATTTTCCAGTTTATCATCTATAAAAAGACTTTCCTGTGGAACAAGGTTGTATTTATTTATCAATTTAAGGTATATTTCTCTTTCTGGCTTAACGGCTTTTACATATGAAGATATTATCATTCCATCAAATAATTTGAAAAAATCATATTTTTCGTAAATCATTTTAAAATTATTCTCACTGAAATTGGAAAGAACATAAAGTTTGAAACCTTTTTCTTTGAGAATATCCAGAAGCTTTACGTTCTGTTCAATAGGAGTCAAAAGCTGGGGTGATTTTTCTTTCATATGTAAAACATACTGCGCATATTCAGCGAGTTCTTCAAGCTTTTTCTGCCAGAGTTGATCTTCTGAAATAACTCCTTTGTCCATCAGTTGCCAATCTTTGTGTTCAAATATCTCTCTGTTCAATCTATCTGCCACGTCTTTTGGAAAACGCTTCAACATGTACTCATATGGTTCCCAGTTTACAAGAACCCTGCCAAGATCAAACACGATGTTTTTGAGCATTATCTACCCTCCAGGAAAAGATTATCAGAGTTTGAATAATGAAAGTTGAAAAGCTATGAACTGTGAAGTAACAAACTCATTCCCCGTACATCACCATTGCAGATATTGGCGGAATTTCTATTGTCCCACTGAGTTTGTAGAGAAGATCTACACCAGCTCTTTCTTTATCAACGACAACATTCCATTCGCCATCGGGCAAAATCAATTCATGTTCAACGATATCTCCATTGAAGATCACCAAGATCCCTTCCCAGGGGTCATTGTTAACATGTTCATTTATTAAAAAAGCAACGACCTTCTTCGGTGATTCCAGGAAAGTTATGTGTTTTCTTATATCATCTGCCGTCCTCAATCTAAATGCAGGGTGTGATTTTCTGAGCTTTATCAATCCTTTGTGGTATTCGAAAACATCTATGAACTGCGCCTTCCTTTCATAGTCGAGCGCATTTATAGAAATTGGTGCATTGTACGAATTTTCATTGAACTGTTTGGTCCTGCAAAAATCCTGGCCTGCGTGAAAGAAAGGAACACCCTGTGAAGTGAGTAATATAGCTGCTGCAAGTTTTTGAGCTGACTTTAATTCTTCTTCACTCCATTCCCTTCTGTCAGATTTTGCCGCCAGAACATTTTTATCCCAGAGTGTGTGATTATCATGACATGCAACATAGTTGATAGTTTGTTCTGGACTGTAAGCAAAATCAGCAATCAACTTGTTGTCATAGTTAATACTCCCAACCACTCCTCTTTTGATCTTGATTTCTTTCCCCACAGAGCCCATAACAAACCCTTTTGCTTTTGGATCAAAAACAGAGCCCCTTATACCGTCTCTTATTCCATCGTTGAATACAGCTATTCTCAAATCGAGAAGTTGTGATTTTCCAAACCTTGGTTGAACCCCCCAGCCTCCCCACGGTTCGCCATATATAATCACGCTTGGATTAATCTGTCTTAAAGTCTTTTCAACCATTGCCATGGTTTTTCGGTCTATAAGTCCCATCTGATCAAACCTAAATCCATCTACATGATATTCTTTAGCCCAGTGAACGACTGTATCAAGAATATATCTTCTCATCATGAGCCTTTCGCTGTTTGTTGTATTGCCACAACTACTTTCATTCAGGTATTGCCCCATTTTTCCAAGCCTGTAATAGTAATATGGGACTGCCTGATCAAAAACAGAAAATTCTCCCACACCATAAGTGTGTGGAAAAACTACATCCATTATCACACCTATACCATTTTTGTGAAATGTCTGAACCATTTTCTTTACTTCATAGATTCTTGTCTTTGGATTTGATGGATCTGAGCTGTAGCAGCCTTCTGGTACCATGTAATGATAAGGATCATACCCCCAGTTGTACTGATTTTCGAAGTCTCTTTTCACTTCATCACCAGTGTAAAAATCGTAGATTGGCAAAATATGTACATGTGTTACACCAAGTTCTTTTATATGTTCAAGCCCTGTTGTAACGCCATTTGGACCGATTGTGCCTTCTTCTATCAAACCAAGATAAGACGATTTGTTTTTCACATTACTCGTCCAGGAGCCTGTCATATCTGCTATGTGTATTTCATAGATTATTGCATCAACATAAGAATCAAGTTTTACGTAACTATCCTGTTGCCAATCTTCTGGATCTGCCTTTCTCATGTCGACGATCGCGCCGAATTTTCCCTGTAAAGACAGCGCCTTGGCATATGGGTCTACCCCTTCTCTGATTTTGCCGTAACTTTCGTATCGATATCTGTAAAACCATCCATCTAAATCTTTATCAAGTCTTGTATACCAAACACCTTTTTCATTTCTTTGCATATCAACAACAAATGCTGGCTGATCCTGCTCACTTGTCTGATACAATAGCAACTTGACAGATTTGCTGACCGGAGTCCATACATAAAACTCTGTGTATTGCGGTGTATAAAAAGTTCCCAGAGGGCCATCGTAGTAAAGCTCGTCCAAAACTTCTACCGCATAAACCCTTGATTTCTTAAAACCATCTATCTGTAGAAAAATATCTCTTGAGAGGTTTTCTTCCTTCAAAGGTTGGGAAAGTTTTATTCTGAAGTAATTTGTCCTGGTTATATCTGTTGGGTCGACTTTTTCCAGACTGCTAATGGATACTGTCTGCTCATCTATGCCGACAACTATTTTGTCAAGATAAGTATTCAGATCAATTGCATCTGTTGTGTAAACCTCTATTGTTGAAAAATCTACCAATTTTGCAAAAAATACTCTTGGGCTTGTGTCTGGTTTGCTGGTGTATATTTCTTCAACATTCTGGAGAATCCAAACTTCTTCCTCGTTATCTTTTATATTTATAAATCTATCTTTTGCCACATCTTTCTCCTCCCACTCTCTTAATCTAATGATTATACCAACTTTTGTCGAATTCATGGGTAGAGTAATAACAGCTTTCAGACCAAAATCATCTTTTTCGGTGAAATTATAAGCTCTGCCTTCCTGGAAAATTGGCTCAACAGGCCATATCCACAAATTCCAGCCTTCGTAGTTACCGTCAAACCTGTGGTAATGCACAATAACTGTTGTAGAAGCAAAAATTACAGCAGAAAGAATTACAATGATGAAAAATAAAGATTTCTTCATATCTCGATGCCCCCAGGTAATTATAATCTCATTTGATTAAAGATTCTGCAGTTCACCTCCATCTTCTTAAGGATGAATAGCAGTTGATAAATATCTGGTTCGGTATACGATAAATAAGAGCAGGGCGGGAACAGTCCGAATTCATGTCTGTGGAGATTGGAGCTAATTGGAAACACAGCCCCGGTAGCAAACCCGGTCGATGAAGTCTTTAGGTGGGTGGTAAGTTCACTGGCAGCACCATGAAGAATATTTCCTTCGATAGCCTCGATATCAACGTTATATCTTTTGTGTCTATGTAAATGGTGTATAAGAATTGCGGGTAGAATGAAATCTTACAATCCATTTTTGCATCACAATGGAAATATATAGCCACATCCAATCTACAATCATAAGAACCAGATACATAAAAATCAATTATAGATTGCACGAGCTTTACTCTGGTATTGATAGCCCGATCCCTTTTTGATATCCTGTTCACCACAGCTTTGGTCTATCGGTAGTACATTTATCATAAAAATGTACTTTGAAAAACTCAGTTGTGAAATTCATGATACACTATTTGCAAGGGGGATTTATTATGAAAAAGCTGTGGCTGATTTTTCTATTAATAACTTCTATTGTTTTTTCGTGGTCTGCACATGAAGTTCTGACATATCTGATTGTGAAAGATTTCTTACCAAATTCAGATGAAAAGATTGCCATCACATCATATTCGTATCAGGAAGACCGTGTTTATAACACAGATTACCTTAAACTTGACGATTACTGTGGCCAGTTCATAAACACTTTTGTTCCAGAAGATGCCATTTTTTATCCTCCAGATCCAAAGCCAGTTAATAAAGAGGTTTTCATCTGGCAAGTTCTCACAGTATACTCTGTTGAACCAGATCTTGGCATGGATGAAGGATTAAACCTTTCCCCTTTGCAATCTATAATTGGAAACAGTCAGGGCGTCAGACATATGAAATATAAGTTATTGATTCTGGATTTCTTTGAAGGTAGTCAAAGTTTTTACTATTTTGTGGATATGTCACGGAAAGCCTTTAAAAATGGTGATAGATACTGGGGATATAGATTCCTGGCGAGAGCGCTCCATTATCTGGAAGATCTTTCAATGCCATTTCACAATTCACCAGCAACCTTCTTGGACACATTGAAAGCCCTTTCAGATAAACAGATGGCTCAGTTTTTGACAAACCTTCATTATTCTTATGATGATTATCTGGCATATTTGTTATACAACGCCGATGAAAAAACCGTTGAGGCTATCATTAGTGCCCCTGTGGAAAAATCTAGATCTTTGAGGCAGCTCATTCAAAAGGTTCGTCTGCTTGGCTTGAACAATATAAACACTGTGAGTAACGAAATGAAGAGAAATTTTGAAGAAGAGCTCAAAGTCAGAATTTTGAATTTTGACGATTTCAAATTCAGAAAAGACGAACTCTATACTTTAAAGCAAACGACCGTTGAAATAATTTCCCGTTTTTCTTCAATTGCGAGAGGATTTCTGATTGATTTTTTGAAAGAGGTTGGAGAAATTTAAACAAATAGGAGGGGATCAATTTGGTTCTTGCAACAACAGAACAAATAGCAGGTTATGAGATAATTGAGACATTGGGTATCGTTCTGGGTAATACAGTGCATTCCAAGCACCTTGGAAAAGATATCGCAGCTGCTTTCAAAACATTGGCAGGCGGGGAAATCAGATCTTACACAGAGCTTCTCACAGAGGCGAGAAATATAGCGATTCAAAGAATGATCGCTGAGGCGGAAAAACTCGGTGCTGATGCAATAGTTGGCATAAAATTTGGAAGTTCATCAGTAATGCAATCTGCAGCCGAGGTACTCGCTTATGGAACAGCAGTGAAAATCAAGAAGATTTGATGAATTTTTCTCCGTCCCAGATAACCTCTATCGGTTTTGGGATAAGATTATATTCCGATGCCATTGCAAAACCATATGCGCCAACGTCGCATATAGTTATTAATTCGCCTTCAGCGGGTTCTGGTAATTTGTATTCTTTTCTGAGAACATCAGAACTTTCGCAAGCTGGTCCAACAATATCTGCTACAATCATTTTTCTGTCATTTGATGGATACAGAGGTATTATTTTGTGTTTTGCACCATACAAAGCTGGCCTTATCAAATGAGTCATACCTGTGTCGACAACAACAAAAATTTTATATCTGGTTTTTTTAACATATTCCACTTTTGAAATTAAATAACCAGCAGGTGCAGTGATCCATCTACCAAGTTCGAAAATAACAGTTTTCATAGTTTTTTTCAGTAAAGGTAGAATCTTATTTCTGTATTCGTTCAGGTCTAAGAATTTTCCGTCTCCGTAATCAATACCCCATCCTCCGCCGAGATTCAAAATCTCTATTTCGATGCCTGTTTTTTCTATAAAATCTATTAATGATGTAATAGCCTCTAAATATGGTTGAATCTCCGTTATCTGAGAACCAATATGGCAGTGAAAACCTATGAGTTTTAAATATTTGTTTTTTTCAATCCTGCGTATCATTGCCGCAGCAGTGTCAAAATCCACACCAAATTTGTTTTCTTTAAGACCAGTTGAAATATGTGGGTGAGTTTTCGCATCAACATCAGGGTTTACTCTTATAGAAATATTTGTTTGTGAATCTATGATCTTTTCAAGCCTCAGTAACTCTTCGTAGCTGTCAAGGTTTATGGAAAAAACGCCGTTGTTGACATAAGTTTTAAGTTGATCGACTTTTTTGCAATTTCCATTCACAATAATTCTATCTGGAGCAAATCCAATCGAACGTGCATGCAAATATTCCCCATAAGAGACAACATCGATCATTAATCCAAAATTGTTGAGAGTTTTTAAAAGATCTCTATTGAAATTCGCTTTCATTGCATAGGCAATGCGAAAATCGAGATCGAAAAAAAGATCTTTCAGAGAAGTTATTCTTTTTATGATGAAGGGTAAATCATATACATATAAGGGCGTTCCATAGATATCTGCTGCCTGTTTAAGAAGATCAGTCTGCAAAATTATTCACCTCATCCAGTAGTTGTCAACATCGTAGATCTTATCATAGCTTTCAGTTGAGATGCAATAACTTTTTGTTTCGACTTATCAATTTTTGCACATATCTTTCCTTCCTCCATGATCAAGACAGCTGTACCAAACTGCTCGGCAAGATTCATATCATGAGTAATCATAATTATTGTTGTGCCAAGCTCTCTGTTTATTCTTTCAGTTAACTCCATTATCTTTTCTGTGCTTTTTGGATCAAGTGCTGCCGTATGTTCGTCGAGAAGTAGCAACTTTGGATTCGATGAAACAGCCATAACCATTGCCAGAGCCTGCTTCTGCCCACCAGAGAGTTTTGAAGCCTTTCTTTTCAAATCTTTTTCAAGCCCCATCTCGGTAGATGCCAGCAATTCAAGGCTTTGCCGATCTATTTTTCCAAAACCAAATCCTCGCAAACCTTTTCTGCGGGATAGAATTAAATTTTCTTCAACAGTTAAATTTGGAAAAACGCCCTGATTTGGATCTTGGCAAACAATGCTCGTCATCTTGAAAGTTTTTTCTGGCTTTACAAATCTGCCAGCAACTTTGCATATCCCTTTGAAAGGTTTCACGTCGCCAACAAGTAATTTGAGTAAAGTCGATTTTCCCGCACCGTTTGATCCTACTACAACCAGGAATTCTCCTTCATACACCTTTAAAGAAATATCGTGCAGAGCCAATTTTTCATCAACAGTGCCTTTATTATAGATGACCGTAACACTATCTATTTCTATCATACCGTCACCTCACTTTTTTTGAACCTTCTCACGGCAATCACAGCTATTACAAACAATGCAGTTAATAACTTCATGTCACTTGGCTTGAACCCTATGCGGTAACCGTACTTCATCGCTAAACTCAGTAAAATCTGGTACAATAATGCCCCAATTACAGGAAACAAAATCCCATACATAAACTCGAATCTCCCGAAAATTATTTCTCCCAAGATGACAGCAGCGAGGCAAACCACAACCGTACCTATTCCCATGTTCACGTCCGCAAATCCGCTGTACATAGAAAATAGAGCACCTGAAAGCCCCGTGAAAATGTTACCGGTTATCAGACCAACATATGCAAACAGGTCTGGATTTACTCCCAGTACTTTAACAGCAAACCTATTTTTTCCATAACCGCGAAACATCATACCAAATTCTGTCCTTAAAAAAAGCCAGCTAACAAAAACTAAAACAAGGACAATCGCGGCTATAATAAGTAAATCGTGTCCATCGGCGGCATTTGTGAAGGGAATCTTTACTGCTTTTAACCCTGTCCCCTCGAATTTGATATCTGCACCAGCGCCAAGAATATCGTCAAGTGGTGTTTTTCCAACGACCTGCTCATAACTCATAACTTTTCCCGTATCAAATTTTGGTACCGGTAAATTAGGAGCGTTCATAACCCTTATGCTCAGAGAATACAGACCTGTCATGACCATAATAGAGGCAAGGAGCGAATTTATTTTGAATCTCGTGGTTATAAATGCAACAACAACACCTGCTGCGCCAGCGGAAAGCGCAGCAATTATTGTTGAGAAAACCCACCCATGGCCGGCATGAAGAAGGACAACCGCAACGGCTCCCCCAAGAACGTAGGAACCGTCGGGCGTCAGATCTGGAAGATCAACAAGGCGGAATGATATATATACACCCATGGCGGCCAAAGATAACAAAAGTCCCTGCTCAATTATCGGTATCATTTCTGCACCTCTTGACCTTTTTCAACAAGAATATCTGCTCTTTCAACAAGATCTGCAGGTATCTGTACACCAAGTTTTTGAGCAAGATCGAGGTTTATATAAAGCAACAATGACTCCGGCCCGACAACATGAGATTCAAGATCTTGCGGGTTAGCCCCTTTGAGCAGTTCTACCAGAAGCCGACCTGTCTCAACACCAACCTGAAAATAGTTGAAACCAAACCCTATGACACCTCCTCCACGAGCTATATCTATGTCGGCAGCCACTATCGGCTTGCCCAGTCTTAGAGCCACATTACCAATCGCTTCGATAGAAGATGCCGCTGTATTATCTGTTCCTATGTACAGAACATCAACATCAGGACCTATGCTGTTCAATGCGCTGATCATCTCACTTGGTGATGTTCCAGGAATGTCGATTATGGTCAGTTCAAGAGATAGTGCAGAAGATTTCGCAATATTGGTAAGCGTCACTGAATTTGGTTCTCCAGGATTATAGATAACACCTATCTTTTTTGCAACCGGAAATACCTTTTTAATTAATTTTAAATGCGTACTGACTGGAACCATATCGGATATTCCAACCACATTTGAATCATTTCTGCCAAGTTGCTTTATTAACCCTGCCCCAACAGGATCTGTCACTGCTGCAAATACAACGGGTCTATCGCTTATAGCTTGAACACATGCCTGAGCTGAGGGAGTTGCTATCGCCACAATGAAATCCATTTTTTCAGTGGCAAATTTTCTGGCTATAGCTACAGCATTTTGCATATTTCCTTGAGCATTCTGCCTATCTACAATAACATCCTGGCCCACCTTAAAACCTGCATCCTCAATTGCTTTGACGACACCATCAAAAACTGCATTCAAAGCTGGATGATCGACGATCTGTGTTATGCCTACTTTTACCACAGATAAACAGATGACTGAAAGGAAAACAATTATGGCGGAAACCCACTTTTTCATACCCCAACACCTCCAGAGAAAGTTTTTAAAAAAAGAGGGCATCCTTTCTGGATGCCCTCTTCTTTTTATTAAGATTCCCCCTGTTTATGTAGCAAGTGGCATCAGGGGAATCTGAGAAGAGGGCATTCCCCTAAACCACCAATAAGCGTATGCAAATGCAACTACCTTTCTACCTTTGAATCTACTCATCGGTTATCCTCCAAAAAGATTATTTTTAATGTATAATATCAAAAGTACAAAAGTTTGTCAAGATACTCCAGTGGTTAATAGTCAAAATTCGGTATATTAACCCCCTTTCGGGGGTTTAAATTTCACGCAAGAAACTCCAGAGCTGCTTGATAAGCCTTCAAGGCATACATCAACGCAGGACCTCCGCCCATGCACACTGCTACTTTGATTGTATCAAGTATATCTTGTTCGTCAGCCCCAGCTTTAACGGCAGCTTCAGCGTGCCAGACAATGCACGGCTCGCACCTTACTGCGATAGCTATACCCAAAGAAATTAACTCCTTGGTTTTTGTATCCAGCTTTTTTGGACTTTCCGCCGTGTGAACATATTTGGTAAACTCACCTAACTCTGGAGCCTTTCCAACGAGGTTCTGAAGCTGGCTCCTAAGTTCTTCAATTTTCTTCTTCATTTCCGCCATTTTATATACCTCCTTTGTTTTCATTATACACTCTATCTTGCTATAAATAAAAATGTATGATAAAATTTTTCATGGCTGCCGAGGTGGCGGAACTGGCAGACGCGACTGACTCAAAATCAGTTGAGGGATGACCTCGTGCGGGTTCAACTCCCGCCCTCGGCACCAGTTTTTTCTTCTTAACTTCCTACGACTTTAATCCTGCAAAATCCAATTCTTCATTAAGATATGTTTTTTCCGTGGTATAATAAAAAAACAATCAAAATAAAATCATATAACAAAATTCAAATTAAGAAGGGAGGGGAAAAATGCAAATTAAGACGCTTGGGGGGTTCTCTATAATCTCAGAACGCGAAAGAATAAATCTTTCCAAAATTAGATCTCGCAAAGCAAGGGATCTCTTGAAATATTTAGTTGCATTTCGCCGTAAACCGATCCACATAGAAATTCTATGCGATCTTTTCTGGCGGGATATGGATCAAAAATACGCGAGGATAAACTTGCAGAGTACTATTTACATGCTTAGATCTATTGTCGGCAAAAATAAAATAGTGTTCCATGATAACACCTATTGTTTTGATCCAAAAAATGAAATAGTTGTAGATGCTGACGAATTTGAAAAATTTATTCAAATGGCATTGAATTCAAAAGATCTTTCTGAACGAAAAACTCTGCTTGAGAAAGCTTTGGACCTCTACAAAGGGGATTTCATGGCGGAAAATTTGTACGAAGATTGGACACTCCAATTCAGAGAGCACTACAGAGATCTTTTTGTCAAAGGTTTGTTAGAGCTGGGGAAAATATATCTTGAGGAAGGACATCCACATAATGTGATAGAATTGTCTAAATCTGCTCTGATTCAAGATCCATTGAACGAAGAAGCTGTTCTTCTCTTGATAAAAGCATACATAAAAAACAACAACCTTTCTGACGCTGTGAAAGTTTATAAAGAATTCTCTGCTATCCTCGAAAAAGAACTACAGATAAAACCTTCCAAAGAGCTTACTCAGCTTTATGGGCAAATTGTATCAGGAAACCTGGATAACAAATGGCTAATTGTTGTGGAGGGGACTGATAGCCTCATAAACAAAAACGATCTATTAAACGATCTGAAAAAGGCTGTCAGGGATACTGACGAGATTGTATTTCTTTGTGAAAACAAAGTAGGGATTTTCTTAAAAGGTATTCCAAAGGCGGCTGCAAAAAATATCTACGGAAGAATTACAAATATTCTCGATAAATGCTCTGTTCAGACAAGAATATCATTTCGAGAAGCTCGGTGAGCGTTCAAATTTCACTGAATTTTTAATGTTTATTAAATGAATTTTCAGAGATGGGTGTCACAATTGTACTTGTGTTTATATACTCTCAATTTATCTTCAGGTGGGGATTGATGTGGCTTACAAATTCAGGTGTCTCAAGTGTGGTGAAATAACTTATTCTGCAGCTTCCCTGGAGTATCAGAAAAACAAAAATTGCCATAGATGTGGAGGAAAGATTATACAGATCTATCCACCTATGAAACTTGGAGAGATCTTACTTCAACTCGATGCAATTACCCAGGAAGAGCTGGAGCAGGCGCTCGCAATTCAAAGAAGAATGCTTACAAGGGCAGCTATTGGTAAAATCCTCCTGCGTTTACAGCTTGTAGGTCAGTCAGATCTCGAAAATGCTCTGAAAATACAGAGAGAAATGATGAGCGGCCACAGTTTACAGGGTTAATTTTTTCTCATTATGAAATGATCTTTTAATTTCTTTTACTATAGCCCTCCCCCAGCTAAAAGTTATAATTGCAGAAGTAGCATTCCCGAGAACTATCCCCCACCATACACCGTTCAATCCTGTTTGAAGAAAGAATACAAAAAACCACGAAAAAACCAGTTGCATAACGATCGTTCTCATTACTGTCACCAGTAAGCTTTTACCTCCGTGCCCTATTCCTTGAAACATCGATGATGTGAACATGCCAAATGGAACTCCGGGAAGAAATAGACTCATTATTCTCAAAGAAACGACAAGATCACCGTACAAAGCCGATCCATCATCAGAATATGTAAACACCAGAGCAATATACGGTGCCAATCCAGCAATAGCAAACATAACAAAAAGACCGATGAAAAATCCAAATTTTACGGCGAACAAATGCGCTATATCCAGTTTATTTCCATCTCTTTCACCATAAGCAGCTCCTGTTACAGAAGTTACTGCCATAGCAATACCAATTAACGGGACAGTACCAAAATTTATCACACGCCATCCACTTGTGAAAACCGCCACACCGTAATCTCCACCAGCTCTAATTGCAAATACATTTAAAACAAAGACAGCAACAGACATTGATATTTGCGCAAGCGAGGCTGGTATGCCTATTTTGAGTATATCTCTAAGTATGTGGGAATCATATGAAAAATCTCTGATCTTCAGAGAAACATAAGTACTTTTTTTAAAGAAAAGCCAGTAAGATATCAAAACCGATGAAATAGCTATAGACAAAACCGTGGCATACGCAGCTCCTCCAACACCAAGTTTGAAAACATATATAAACAATGGATCAAGAATTATGTTCAAAACAGAACCTATAGTTATAGCATACATCGCTCTTTTGGCATCTCCTTCTCCTCTAAGGATGCCATTCGCTACGTTGTTGAACATCATCAAAGTTGTTGAGAATAAGAGCACTTTTGCATACTCCAAGCACAGCTGCAATGTTTCGCCACTGGCTCCTATCAACCGAAGAACAGGTTCAACTACAAACAATGAAACAACTGTTGATATAGCCCCTATAATCAAAGAAAGTATTAGAGAAATCATTGCAGCCGCATCTGCTCCAGATTTGTCTTTCTGCCCAATTTTTCTGGCTACAACCGAGCTTGCCCCCACGCCTATCCCCGCTGCCAAGGAAAGAATAACCATAAATATGGGGAAAAATAGTCCAATCGCTGCAAGAGGTTTTGGGCCAAGCCCTGCCACCCACACACCGTCAGCAAGGTTGTAAACAGTCTGAACAAGCATCGCAAGCATCATTGGCAACGACAATTTGATTATTGCTCTCTTGGGATTACCCCTCAAAATCCTTGTGCCTCTGGTTTCTACTTCCACAAATCAGCCTCTCCCTGTGTGCTTTTTGTTTCGATAGATTATACCAAAAAAGTTCTTAGAGCGTACAAAATAGATATATCAGTACACCACAATGAGTTTTCCTGTTTCGGGATTTTTTATTACATGAAATTTGGTATCATAAATCAATTCGAGAGTTTTTTCGGTGATAATTTTTTCGGGCGGGCCATCAAAGAGGATTTTACCACTTTTCATAAATACTATCCTGGTGCACAGTTCAGATGCTATATTCACATCATGAAAAGCGGCAATTATTGTTTTTCCTTCTTTATGAAGATGGGCCAAGACGTTTTTAATTTCTACCACATGCCCCGGGTCCAAGTGTGCTGTTGGTTCATCAAGTAAAATCACGGGTGTATTCTGCGCAAGTATTCTTGCCATCGCAACACGTTTTTGCTCTCCGGTACTGAGGCCATGGAAAGATCTTTCAATAAATCTCTCTGCATCAACTTTTCTCAGAGCTTCCTTCACCGCCTCAAGATCTCTATCTGTCCACGTGGAGAAAAATGTTTTTGCGTATGGCAATCGGCCACTTAAAACAATTTGTTTGACTGTATAATCATAAATAGGTATGAAATCCTGTGTAACAAATCCAACGATTTTTGCAAGCTTTTTTCTTCCTATTTTCAAAGGATTCATCCCGCATACCTTAACCTCACCATCAGAAACAGGAAACAATCCAGCTATTATTCTGAGCATTGTTGTCTTTCCAGATCCATTTGGTCCAAGTAATCCAACAAATTCTCCGTGTTCGACAAAAAGTGTTGTACCATTTAAAACAAGGCCCTGTTTTGAATTGTATCGGAAACTAACCGATTTCAATGCTACATCAACCATTTGAGCCACTCCTTTTGAGTATAGTAAACATAACAGGTGCTCCTACAAATGCAGTTATGACACCTATTGGTAGCTCAGACGGTCTAACAATCGAACGCGCGAAGGCATCACATACGCAAAGAAATATTCCTCCTGTTAAAGCACTGGAGATTATCAGAGTTTTGTGCTCGCTTCCAAAAATCCTTCGTGTCATATGAGGTGTTATCAACCCAACAAAACCAATGACACCCGTTACAGAAACTATGGCTGCAGTGGTGAAGCTTCCCGCGATATAGATTAAAAATTTTACAAATTCAACATTCACCCCAGAAATCTTCGCCTGCGTTTCGCCAAGGGATATAACATTCAATTGTTCAGATAATCCCACAGACAGAAAAATAAACAGAGCTGTTGCCATCAATGGTACAGGTAAATCATCCCAGCCAGTTCCCGACAGAGTACCAAAAAGCCATACATACGCATGTGTTATATTTTTCCTTACAAGCATAAGTAACATTACAGTTGCCGAGCTAAAAAGAATACTTATCAAAACACCACTTAGAATCAAATCCGTTATCGGTGTGGTCCCATTTCTGCGAGAAAGAACTATGGTCATAATAGCAGCAAACAAAGCGAAGACAAAACTGATCAACGGTGTTTTATAGATCAAAGAAATACTGTACGCATCGGCGAGAAAAATTGATAATACTGCTCCAAAAGAAGCGCCGGAGGAGACACCAAGGAGATATGGATCAACCAGTGGGTTTCTGAGTAATCCCTGAAACGCACCTCCAACAGCAGCCAACCCTGCCCCGGCTACTATTGAAAGCAACACTCTCGGAAACCTTATGTTCCAGATGATTTGTTTCCATTCACTATCTGCCGTGAAAAAAGATTTAATTGTTTCACGAAACGGTATATGGACTCCTCCAAACATCGTTGAAACGATTGCAACGAATAAAAGTAGAATTATTGCCGAAAATATTTTAAAAATTTTCAAAATCAGCTACCTCCGTAAAAATCAATATATATTTGCTCAATAAATTCTACAAGTTGAGGAACTGGCATGCTCAAAAGATTTCCATCGTAAACATAGATTCTTTCATTTTTCACCGCTTTTACAGATTTAAAAGGCGAGTAAGACATGATTTTTTCTTTCACCTGATCTTCTGCACCGGGTACATAGTTTGCAACAATAAAAACATCTGGATCCTGTGAAACTATGTACTCTATAGATATAGGCAGGAAACCATTCGGCCCTGTAAAACCAGCGGCAATATTAATTCCACCAGCAAGTGTTATCAAATCATTCAGATATGATCCCTGGCCGCAGGTCCATATTTCTCGAATTTCTGGCCCTGGAGTATCCATGAGGTAAGCAACCTTTACTCGTTTCTCAACCGGTATGCCATAAGCTTTCTTTGCCAGAGAAAGATATTTGTTTTCAAGTTCTTTTGATAGTTTTCTGGCTTTTTCCACTTCACCAAGAACATTTCCAACCAGGATCAGATCATTCAATATTTGCTGAACAGTATTAGCATTTAAAACCACAGCTGTTATGTTCTGTTCTTCAAGCTTTGTAACTTCTGGAAGTTGAAAACCTCCAAAAATCAAAACGATATCTGGCTTTAAGCTGAGGATTTTCTCCACATTCAATGGTACAAGGTCCCCTATTCTCTCGGCTTCAAAATCATCCCAATTTGTGACACCAACTATTTTGTCAGAAAGCCCCAGATATTGCACGAATTTCGTTGCAGATGGGGCTGCGGAAATTATCCTTTCGGGTTTCGATTGAATTGTTACGATTCTCCCAGCATCATCAACAACACTTATTGGGTAGGCTAAAACAAAAGCTACTATGAGCAAAACAAGAATCACACTTAACAGTTTTCTCATAACCTTACCTCCCTGTTTGCAAAATTTTTCACCACTTTCCCGGTTTCGGAGAAAGTGGCGAGCTTAATCGAAGGGCAGGTCTCCCGACTTCCGGATCATCCTACTTCCCACACCTTCCCAGCAATGCCAGTGGTATCTGTGGGTTTCGTCCCCGGTCACGGTGGCGTCCCCGTGCCGGATTTTCACCGGCTTCCCTATTAAACCTTCTTGGTACCCTCCGACGCTTCTTATTCAGTTTTCGTTTGTATTATACAACGAAAATATCCCATTCAACAACAGCGGGAATAGATATGCCACAACAGGCAAGAATA
The DNA here is from genome assembly GCF_000504085.1 of Pseudothermotoga elfii DSM 9442 = NBRC 107921. Taxonomy (NCBI): domain Bacteria; kingdom Thermotogati; phylum Thermotogota; class Thermotogae; order Thermotogales; family Thermotogaceae; genus Pseudothermotoga; species Pseudothermotoga elfii. Next base: position 1,354,279 of record NC_022792.1, read on the forward strand.
AACGAACTTCTCTTGTTAAAGCTACCAGTGCATTCATCGCAATGAATGGAAGTATCCAGCTCCATGTTTTTTTGTAAAACTCAATTTTTCTTATCTTCTGCACGAAAATCAATGGTAAAGCAAAAAATATCGCAGGGTAAACCCATGCCCAGGGATCAGAAAGGTTATCTTTTATCCTGATCAGTGGTGTGTAGTAAGTAGCATTTGGAAATATCACTTTCGCCAAAAGATAAGTCATCAGAATGGGGAAAATTGTTACGGAAACAATCTTGGGCACTCTGTCCTTATTCCACGGGAAGTTATAAAGACCATAAATAACAGCAATAAAAAAGGCGTGATCTGTTCTTACAAAAGATTGAATTACTACAAGTATGAAGATACTCCACCACGGTTTTCTTTTGTAAATGAGTATTACACCGAGAATAAAAAGCAGCAATGAGACGTGAAATTCCTGCTGGAGAAAATCACCATAACTGAATGCCAAGAATATGGAATAAGCAAACATGGAAAGATAAGAAACAAGCTCATTGCATAAAGTTCTCATCCAAAAATACAATAACAGAAGTACACCAATTGTAGCAAAAAAACGCATAGTGGCATATCCATAAATGACTTTGTTCAAATCGCTCTTATCATCGAAAACCTGAGTGAACTCATATGGTAACTGCTTAATTAATTTGCTCACAAACTCAAAAGGATCTTGAAACCAAGTTTTCCAACCCAAGTTATTTACAATGTTCAACAGAATATTTGTCGTCATTACATTATTGGTAATCTCTAACAATTTTTCTTTGATAAAGCCTCCAACATCGTTTGCAAGTTTATCGCGATCTTCCAGAGAAAGATACGAATCAAGATTCAGTTTATTGTCAAGCACGGCGCTGGGATTGTTGTCAAAACCGGCCCATCTTTTCACAGTAAGATATGGACTGCAATACCAGCGCATTGGTATGTGTTTAAAAAATTTTTCAACGAGCAGATATGGTACAAATCTGTACTGATTTGGAGCAGGTCCTTTACCTTCTACATACATGTTATGTGAATAATAAAAGAAAAAACGCCCCCCTAAACTGAAAACATTTTCAACTAACCAAAACCCTATCGATGTTACAAAGTAGGCAAGCACTAAAGCAGTTAGTATTAAGACGATGATTTTTCTCATCCATAACTCTCCCACAATCTTCCCCATGGGCTTGTTTTCTTCCATTCCTCAAAGACTTTTTTGCCTTTGAAATTCCACCAGAATTTATCATGGTAAATTTCTGAAGCCAGAACAAAGATGTAAACCAAAGGTGTTCTGAAAAACAGTTTTTGCAATCTCTTCAAAGGACCAAACCACAAGAGGTCGCCAACTCTACTTGCAAGATTATCTCCTACTGCGAATTTATATTTCAAATTCGAAATATCATACCCTACAATCTCTATATTTTCGAGCTTTCCATTCCCTAAACCTTCCTCGTCGGCTATTCTTATATAATCAATTTGCATAGGATCAAATCCCATGATCTTTGCTGCAACAGCGTCTATAGCAACCTGATCAGAACTCGCCAGAATCAAATCTGTTCTGACAGGTTTCAATGTTCTTGGCCCAGGGCCATTGCCCGCTGTTGTTCCGTCCATAACGGCAAAAATACCGCTGTGGATTTCTTTTTGAATCTTGAGCAAGTCAACAAGCGTCTCATGTATCCAGCTATGTGCATAGTGCCTTTTTGTGTTTAAAAGCCCACCAAAGGCATTTTTCATCGCACCGGTTGTTGTAGTATATATGTGGCATTTCATAGTTGGTAGATGAATTATATTTTTTCCAAAAAAATAATCGGGTAATCTGATTCCCTCTGGAAATATCTTATCAAGTGCTCTCAGTTGTGATTTTGGCTTGTAATCAATCCACTTCATATCTCTTTCCTCGAAGTTGTATAAAACAGGGATTTTGTACTTTGAGTAAACGATATCAAATTTATTGAGTTTTTCTCCATGTTTTGGCCGGGTGACAACAGTTTTGTTCTCAACCGCCACAATCTGCTGAAAACCAAATTTCTTCAACGCCTGTATGGTTCCTTCGAGCTGCCAGGGAGTTGTATTTGCTGAAGGCATAGGAAGATGCCATGAAATATTGTCCTTCAAGATCGTCGTACATTTCTTGTCCAATGTATTTTCTATGTCGGCTATTTTGACTAATTCAATATAGTCGTTCAGTACGGTTTCGGCAGAAGTTTTTAGTACGGCTACTTTCGACTTCATCTGATCACCTCACGTTACGGATACAAGCCATATGCCAGTAGCTATCAGTAAAATGCCGACAATTTTCAGGGAAGATATGTTTTCCTTGAACAGTAGAATTGAAGCAACAGTAACTATTATAAAGCCTGCGCCGGTCATAATAGGGTAAGCTGTACTGAGTTTTGTTTTCGTTAAAGACAAACTGTAAAATACAAAAGACAGGCCAAAGAACAGTAAGCCAAGCCAGATATAAAAGTTTTTAAGACAATGAAAAAAGAATGATGAAAAACTCCCGGTTTCTCGATAAGAAGAAGCGCCAAGTTTTACAAAAATGTTGGCAAGCGAATTTGTCAGTAGAGCTATTAAGAGTTTCATTTAACTACCTCCAAAATACAGAACGATAACTACCGATACAAACCACAAAAAGATTGAAAGAATCATTCCTTTGTCTTTCAAAATTACCTCGGTTGGTTCAGCTTCACCATTTTTCAGGAGCAAGAAAATGTATCTGAAAATCCCATAAACAACGAAAGGAATAGTGTAATAAAGTTTATCTGTGCTGAACTGCTCAACTGTTTTCGAGTCAAGTGTGTAAAGTGAGTACAGAACCATGGCTGCAGTTCCTGTTGAAATCATTACATTACCGAGTAAATTCTCATCATAATACTTCAAAACAAATCTGTGGCCATGATTGTTATATTTTGTTATTTCCCCTCTTCTTTTCCCAAATCCAAGGAAAAGAGCAAGGAAAAACGCACTTGTTACAAGCCAGCCAGATGGCCTGGAATCTATTGAATAACTTCCAGCTATCACTCTCAGCGCAAAGCCAGTAGATATTAACAATACATCCAGTAAAGGAATGCTTTTGCCCTTGAATGTGTAAAAAGTATTCAATAAAAAATAGCAACAAAGGCATATCAAAACATACAAATTCTGCAAAAATCCTATTGAAAGAGAAAGAATAATCAGAATAAACACCAATAATTTTGCTTTTTTTTCATCAAACAGCCCCGAAGCAATAGGCCTATTTTTCTTTGCAGGATGCAATCTGTCAAATGGTGCATCTTTAATATCGTTCATGATGTATACACCGCTTGACAGAAGGCAAAAAGCAGCGAATGTGATAAATGAGTTTGACAGAAAAACGGGGTCAAATATCTTTTTTGCAAAAACGATAGGAATAACTACAAAAAGATTTTTTATCCAGTGTTTTGGCCTTATCAACTTTAGAAGAATTTTCAAAAAAGGACCTCCCGTGTCGTTGGGTGACGATATATTATAGCAAAACAAAGACGGGGAAAACCCCGTCTAATGAATTCAAGCCAATTTTCTTTCAAATTATGGCTTGCTGAGTTTCTTTGTCAAACACGTGGATCGTGTTCATATCAAAAACGAGATCTATTTTTTCACCCTCCTGGGCCTTTGTTCTTGGATCAACTTTCGCGACCAGAGAATCTTCCCCGGCAGTAACATGCAACAAGGTTTCGCTTCCAAGAGGTTCAACAACATCTACTGTACCTTGAATAGTATTTTCTGGCTGAGGAGCCATCGCAAAAAGTTTGTCAAATATATTCTCAGGTCTTATACCAAAAACAACTTCTTTGTCGATCCATTTTTCCAGCGTTTGTTCATGTTCTTTAACAACTTTTACTTTGAAACCGGTCGTTTTAACCCAGATCCCGCCATTTTCAGCTACCAGGGTTGCGTTTATGAAATTCATAGCAGGGCTTCCTATGAACCCGGCCACAAACATGTTCGCCGGCATGTTGTATATCTCGTTTGGAGAACCTATCTGCTGGATTATGCCATCTTTCATAACGACTATTTTGTTTGCCATTGTCATAGCTTCAACCTGATCGTGAGTAACATAAACAATTGTTGCATTAAGCCTGTGATGCAACTTCTTCAATTCGCTTCTCATCTGTACTCTCAGTTTTGCATCAAGGTTTGACAAAGGTTCGTCAAATAAAAAGACTTTTGGATTTCTAACGATTGCCCTTCCAACGGCAACACGCTGTCTTTGACCACCGGAAAGCTGTCTTGGTTTTCTGTCAAGAAGCTGCTCTATACCAAGTATTTTGGCAGCTTCTTTAACTCTTCTTTCAATCTCATCTTTTGGAAATTTCCTGAGCTTCAAACCGAATGCCATGTTTTCATAAACTGTCATATGCGGATAAAGTGCATAATTCTGAAAAACCATAGCGATGTCTCTATCTTTTGGCTCGACATCATTGACAACTTTCCCGTCAATTTTGATAGTTCCGGAAGTGATTTCTTCAAGACCCGCAATCATTCTAAGTGTTGTTGTTTTTCCACATCCTGAAGGACCAAGAAGAACAACAAATTCCTTGTCCTGTACCGTTAAGGTTGCTTCTTTTACTGCCACTACTTTGTTGTCATACACCTTTGTGACTTTCTCGAGATCTACTTGAGCCATTTCTACACCTCCTCAAAATCTTCGTCAAGCATTTTGTCAGAACTAATCTCGGCAAATTTTGATGGATCTCCTACTTCGAGCAGATATAAATCATAGAGATCATCCATTAATTTGGATATCTTCCTGTATCTCTCATAACCGATTAAAGCTGCATACGGCACCCCATTTTTTGTTATAAGAACATCATCTTTTTGAGATTCTTTGACAACTTCGGATAATTTTGCCTTCGCCTGAGCTATGCTGTAAAATTTCTCACTTCTTTTACTGCGCAACTGTAAATCCTCCTGACCATAATTATAGTCATTTTTACCTGCAAAATCAAGTTGCAAAAATACCACGGCTCATGATGATATAATTTTCTTGTAAAAACAGGAGGTGATCACGTGAAAATCGTAGAATCTGTACCAAATTTCAGCGAAGGTAGACGCGAAGAAGTTGTCAAAGAAATAATTTCTCAGGCCGAAGGGGTTAAAGGTGTCTGGATACTTGATTGGTCTATGGATATCGATCACAACCGATCTGTTGTAACACTCGTTGGCTCACCAGAGCCATTGCTCGATGTTCTGTTCAAGATGACTAAAAAAGCTGCTGAACTGATAGATTTACGCAATCACAGGGGAGAACATCCCAGAATGGGGGCGACAGACGTGATTCCTCTGGTCCCAGTTATGGGTACAAATATGCCGGAGTGTGTTGATTTGTCTAAAAAACTGGCTAAAAGAATAGGTGAAGAACTTAAAATACCTGTCTATTTGTATGAGAAATCTGCGACAAATCCACATAGAGAGAATCTCTCTGAAATAAGAAAGGGAGAGTTCGAAGGCTTTTTTGAAAAAATAAAAGATCCTTCCTGGAAACCAGATTTTGGTCCAGAAAATGTTCATCCAACAGCTGGAGTTGTTGCGGTTGGTGCAAGAGAGTATTTGATTGCCTTTAACGTGAATCTCGGAACCGATAAAATTGAGATAGCTGAAAAAATTGCAAAAGCTGTCAGATACATAAGTGGCGGGTATCGATATGTAAAAGCCATAGCCGTGGACCTCAAGGAAAAAGGAATTGTCCAGGTTTCGATGAATATGACGAACTACAGAAAAAGTCCACTGTACCGGGTTTTGGAAACTATAAGAAGAGAAGCTGCAAGATATGGTGTGCCAGTTGTGGGGACAGAGATTATAGGCATGGTTCCAATGCAAGCTTTAATTGATACAGCTCAGTTTTATCTGCAGCTTGATGATTTCAGCCCCAGCAGAGTTATAGAAGGTTGTGTCCTGGAAATTCTGGCAAAAGAAGGTGCAAAGCTCAGTGAATGAAGTTGTAATTCGCGCAAAGAAACTCTATACACCGCTTGGTATAAATCCAAAACGTGGCAGAGAAATGGCAAACCTTTTTGTAAAAGAAGATGTGTACATTCATATTGTAAATGACAGGATAGTCGATATTTCGCATTCAAGACCAGATTTTAATGGCATCTATTTGTATGGAGATCTTGTGATCCCGGGACTTATAGATTGTCACACGCACATACCCTTCTATGGTTACAGAGAAAGCGATTTTCTAAGAAGATCCTCCGGGTTGTCTTATCTTCAGATTCACAATTCAGGTGGAGGTATATATGAAAGTGTTTCGAAACTCAGAAGTGCTTCTTTTGATGATTTAGTTCGGTTCAACCTTAAATTAATTAACAGACTTTTCAGAAAAGGTGTCACTACTTTAGAAGGGAAAACAGGCTATGGATTGGATACAGAAAACGAACTGAAACAGCTTAAAGTGCTCGAGGTTCTGAACAAATTGAGCCCAGCTGAGATTATTCCAACGTTCATGGGAGCACATTCTGTCCCAAAGGAGAAAGATCAGGACAGTTATGTAAATGATCTGATATCTATGCTTGACTTGATAAAAAATAGATGCACTTTTGTCGATATCTTTTGTGATGAGGGGGCTTTTGATGTTGACCATGCATCGAAATATTTGATGGCAGCAAAGGAAAGAGGATATAAGGTTCGTGTACATGCTGACGAAATAAAAAACACCCAGGCCACAAAATTAGCTGTAAAACTTGGTGCAATCTCAGCTGAGCACCTAATTAAAATAGACGAAGATTCAATAAAATCAATTTCTCAAAGCAATACAATAGCTGTTTTGTTACCAGCAACGAGTTTTTATATAAATGAGTCCTACGCCCCCGCCAGAAAATTAATTGATAGCAACGCAATAGTTTCACTGGCAAGTGATTTTAATCCAGGATCATCTGCGGTGATCGAACCATCTTTCGTAATGAATATATCAGTAAAGAACTTGAAAATGACACCGCAGGAAATATTAACTGCCTTTACTCTAAATGCTGCATGCGTACTTTCGTTATCTGATCGGCTTGGAAGTGTAGAGATTGGAAAGCAGGCAGATCTGCTAATTTACAACGATGCGGATTTGGAAACAATAACTTATCTGATAGGTATACAACCCGATTACGTAATAAAAAGGGGAGAAATTTTTGAAAATTGAAATTGTCGTAATTGGAAAATTAAAAGAATACATTAGGCCAGCTGTCAAGGAGTATATTAAAATGCTGAGCTCTTTTGCAGAAATTAAATTGACTCAAATCAAGCATGCGAAAGGTTACAAAGATTTTGATAAATCTCTGAAAAAAGAAGCAGAAGGTATAATTTCACAATTAAAAGAATCTGATTATGTTATCCTCTTAGATCAGTCCGGGAGAAGTTGTGATTCTATTTCTTTTGCGAATCATTTTCACCAGCTTATTCAGATTAATTCATCGATAGTATTTGTTATAGGCGGACCTTTTGGAGTAGACGAATCTTTGAAAAAAAGGGCGAATGAACTTTTATCGCTTTCTGATTTAACCTTTACACATCAATTAGCAGTGGTAATTCTCTTGGAACAGTTATTCAGAGCTTTCAAGATCATAAACAATCAGAAGTATCATTATTAGGAGGTGGTATTGAAGTGGACGACTCAGCCAGTAGCGGTTCAATCGTACTCCAGATTGTCGCAATAATCGGTCTTTTAGCTTTATCAGCAATGTTTTCAGCCTCTGAAACAGCGCTGACGTCGATGAGCAGGCTCAGACTTCTGAAAAAAGATGAGAAAGAGAGTATTCACAAAGTAAATCGTCTTTTAACAGCTTCTCTTGTGATGAACAACTTCGTAAACCTCATGTTTTCGTCTCTAATAACGATCCTTTTCATCAATCTGTTCATGAATCTGAATGAAAATCTGGTGGCTCTAATTGGCACAGTTTTTACGACTATCCTTGTGCTAATTTTTGGAGAAATAACACCAAAGATATACGCAAGAGAGTACTCAGAAAAGGTTTACCAGAGAGCGGAAAAAATGCTCAAGGTGTGTGAAAAACTCCTGGGCCCTCTGATCAAATTACTTCTTGCCATCAGCAATAAAATAGTAAAGTTTTTTGGTGGAGAAGCTATGGAAGATGCACCTTTTATAACATCTGAAGATATAATAACAGCCGTAAATCTGGGAGAAGAAAAAGGTACTATAGATCATCAGGAAGGGCTCATTGTGGAACGAACTTTCCAAATGAGCGAAACCACGATAAGAGAGATAATGACTCCTCGTGTAGATGTTGTTGCAATTGAAGAAAATGCTTCATTATTTGACCTTATGGAGTTAGTAGACGAAGAGGGATACTCAAGAATACCTGTTTACAGAGAAGATATAGACAACATAATTGGCGTTTGTTATGCCAAAGATATTGTAGGTTATATTCAGCAACATGGTACAGACGAACTCAGCAAGAAAAAGGTTAAAGAAATTATAAGAGAACCGCTATTTGTTCCAGAAACTATGAATGTGAGCACTCTGCTGAAAATTTTTAAAGAAAAGAAAATACACATTGCAATAGTAGTAGATGAATTTGGTGGTACAGCAGGTATCGTGACGTTAGAGGATATTTTAGAAGAACTCATTGGAGAAATAATGGATGAGTACGACCATGATGAAGTCAGTGGAATAAAAAAAATAAGTGAAAACACCTACTTGATAAACGCAACAACTCCTATAAATGATATAGAAAGGGAACTTGATGTAGATTTTGAAGAGACAGAACACGAAACACTCTCCGGATATCTGCTGGAGATCTTCAGAAGAATCCCATCGGTTGGCGAAGAAGTCGATGTAGATCTTTTCCATTTCAAAATTGTTGCAGCAACGAAAAATAGAATTGAGCGAGTCCTGATGACCATAAAAAGGAGAGATGAAATTGAACAACGATGAATTGATAGAACTGGCCATTGATGCTATGAAAAGGGCATATGTGCCATATTCAAATTTCAGAGTAGGTGCTGTTGTTGTATCAAAGAGCGGAAAGATATTTACAGGGTGCAATGTTGAAAATGCTTCATATGGGTTAAGCATATGCGCTGAGAGGGTTGCTATATTCAGTACCATAGCATCTGGAGAAGAAATTGAAAAGCTTGTTGTTGTTGCAGATACTCCACAACCTGTGAGCCCATGTGGCGCTTGCAGGCAGGTAATGAGTGAGTTTGGAGATTTTGAAGTTGTCCTGGCAAACACTAACGGTGATATCATTACCACAAAGGTATCAGATTTATTGCCTCATGCTTTTAAATTTCAGAGGTGGTGATGTTGAACTCTGGCTTCGTCACCCTCGTGGGCAGACCAAATGCAGGTAAATCAAGCCTGATAAACAGTTTTATTGGCAGAAAGGTGCTCATTGTTTCTGAAAAACCCCAAACAACAAGAAATAAAATAAGATGTATTTACACCGATTCAGATCACCAGATAATCTTCACAGATACGCCGGGTATACATAAACCAGTGCATAGACTTGGAGAATTTATGGTCAAAGCAGCTATTCAGGCAATGAAAGGTGTGGACCTTGTACTATTTGTTGTAGATGCAACTAAGGGTTTTGGCGAACCAGAAAAAAGAATATGCGATCTCGTTAAACTTTCTAAAACGGAAACTTTTCTGGTTATCAACAAAATAGATTTGGCAAAAAACTATGAATTTCTCGCAAAAACAATTGTGAGTGAATGCGACTGCTTTTCAAAGGTTTTTTTCACCAGTGTTGTCAAAAATGAGGGTATTGAAGAACTTCTTCAGGCAATTAAAAATTGTATGCCCGAAGGTCCCATGTATTTTCCAGAAAATATGCTGATTGATCGTCCCATTTCATTTCAAATTGCTGAGATAATAAGAGAAAAAGTGCTCCTGTTTACAAGAGAAGAAATACCACATTGTGTAGCTGTTATAGTAGATACTATGGAAAAGCGACAAAACAATCTGTTATATGTGGCGGCAACTATTTATGTGGAAAGAAACTCTCAAAAGGGAATAATAATAGGTAAAAATGGAAACATGCTCAAACAAATAGGTACTCTTTCAAGAATAGAGATAGAGTCAATCGTTGGCTCAAAAGTTTACCTTGATCTTCACGTTAAAGTGAAAAAGAACTGGAGAGACAAAGATTTCATAATATTAAATGAGATTGGAATGAAAGACGAGATCGAATAGGAGGCTGCTCATGCCAAGATTGTACATAAATCTGAGATTACTCGAGAAAAACACAAAAGAAGTTCTTTCGCTTTGTTCAAAACACAATGTGGAACTCATAGGCGTGACGAAAGTTAGTCTCGGAGATCCGCAAGTTGCCCAATGTATAAGAAACGCTGGTGTGAATATCATAGGCGAGTCAAGGGTGGAAAATATTAAAAGGATGGTCAAATCTGGCATTAACAGGCCTTTTATGATGCTAAGAATACCGGCTATCAGCCAACTTGAAGAAATTGTAGATCTGTGTGACTATATTCTCGTGTCTGAATTGAAAACTGTGGAAGCAATTGAGGAAATTTGCAAGAATGCCGGAAAGTCTGTCAACCTTATATACATGGTGGATGTTGGGGATCTGAGAGAAGGCGTGTGGTACAAGCAAGCAGAGGAAGAGATCTGTAAAGCCGTAAAGATTTGCAAAACTTCCAGAATAATAGGTGTTGGGACAAATTTAGGTTGTTATGGTGGCATACTTCCAACAAATGAAAATATGGCAAAGCTTGTTTACATAAGAGATAAAATAGAACAGAGAACGAACACGCATCTGCCAATTGTTTCCGGTGGTAATACAGCGGCGCTGAGGCTACTTGAGCATAGCGATTTACCTGAAGGTGTTAATCAATACAGAGTTGGCGAGGCTATAATGCTTGGTACAGATGTGACAAACAATCGAAAAATTGACTGGCTCGAACAAAAAACAGTAGTTTTGGAAGCTGAGGTAATTGAAATGAAAACCAAACCTTCTGTCCCGGAAGGACAATCAGGTCTGGATGCATTTGGTAGACAACCTGTTTTTGTAGACAAAGGACTAAGAAAAAGGGCAATACTTGCTCTCGGTGAACAGGACACAGTGCCAAAGCATCTAAAACCCTTAGATAAAAATGCAGAAGTAATACATGCCTCAAGTGATCACACTATAGTAGATATAACAGAAGTTCAAAGACAAATCAATGTTGGAGATACGATGAAATTCACACTGAGCTATGCAGCTTTGCTTAGAGCCATGACCTGCCCACACGTTGAAAAGATATACAGGGGGGAATAAAAATGGCATTTCTCGATGAGAGATATCTGCTTTCGAGTAAAACAGCTTTCGATCTTTATGAATCTGTCAAAAATCTGCCAATAGTTGATGCTCACAATCATGGTGATGTAAAAGAGATTGTTGAAAACAAAGGATGGAATGACATATGGGAAGTCGAAGCGGCAACGGATCATTATGTCTGGGAATTGATGAGAAGAAGGGGAGTACCTGAAGACAAGATAACGGGAAACGCTACAAATTATGAAAAATGGATAGCCCTGGCAGAAGTTTTTCCAAAATTTGCTGGCAATCCGACATACGAATGGGTTCATTTAGATCTGAAAAGGCGATTTGGAATTAACGAAACAATATCCAGGCAAACTGCTGAAACAATATGGTACAGATCAAAACAAATATTAAATGAAGATAAAATGAAGCCACAAAACATATTGAGAGAAATGAATGTAGAAATAATGTGTACAACAGATGATCCTACTTCGGATCTGGTATACCACAAATTAGCCCGTGAAAAAATTCCCAGCATCAGAATTTTGCCAACCTGGAGGCCTGACAAAGCCTGCAAAATAGATACAAAAGATTGGAAAAATTATGTCGAAAAGCTTTCAATGTCAACAAATACGGATATATCCAATCTTGATGATTTTTTAAACGCTCTCGAAAAAACTCACGGATATTTCAATGATCTGGGATGCGTCTGTAGTGACCATGCTTTGCTCAATCCATTTTTGGAACCTGTCGATAAACACAAAGCAAGCCAGATATTTGACAATTCCATGAAACAAAGTGCATCACACGAAGATCTGATGATCTTTCAATCTTATATGATGTATAAATTTGCAGAAATGAACACAAAAGAAAACTGGACGATGCAACTCCATATAGGGTCGTACAGAGATTACAGGAAAAAACTCTTTGATTCACTTGGTCCTGACAGTGGTGGAGATATCTCGGCTGGCTTTGTAGATATTGCAAGAGGGATGAAAGAATTTTTCAATGCTTTCGATGGTAAAGTAAAAATCATTATATATTGTATGGATATGACATATTTATCAGTTGCTGCAACCATAGCGCGCGCTTTTGAGAATATTTTTTTAGGTGCGCCATGGTGGTTTAATGACAGCCCATTTGGAATGAGATTTCAACTGCAATACATCGCATCTGTGGATCTGCTGAGTAATTTTGCAGGAATGGTAACGGATTCGCGCAAACTTATGTCGTATGGTTCACGTACCGAAATGTTCAGGAGAATTTTGTGCGATGTCGTTGGTGAAATGGTAGATAGAGGACAGATTCCATTCAAAGAAGCCTTAGAGCTTTGCAATGAGCTTTGCTATTTTAGGCCTAAGGAACTGTTTTTCTCGAGAAAGAGGTGAATTTCATGGAATACACTGAATCAGACAAGAAAAAATTAGCCAAAAAGGTAAAAGAAGGTTATGAGCTTGTCGAAATAGTTTTCGATAAAAAAAGCAGATATGCAATTTTGCAAAAAAACGAGCAATACGTTGCTGTAAAACTCTCTAAAGCAAAAGAAAAATAATATCGCTAACCCTGGTTTGCATTTTTCCATTGAGCAGGTCTGACTGTGCACAATTTTTCAGAAACCCACGATCACTTCAAGTGAATCTTGGAAACTTTCTATTATTATTTAAATATTTCAGCAAGCGTTTTTAGCCTTTTTATGATAGGACTGAAAATACCCCCTATTTTTAATCTTAGATGAAATATGACTTGACTTTCACTTACTAAATGATTATACTTATTACGGTAATCGTTTACTTAAACGTTTAAGTAAACGATTACTATATCGTAGACCGGAGGTGAGCTGCTGTGAGTAAAAAAGTTTTCATCGCGATTGTTTTAACTGTCGCTCTTTTCACCCAACTTCACGGCAAAACCTTTTTAAGAGCTGCTACATGGGATGAAGCAGAAGGAGCAAAGTGGGTAAAAGAAGTTTTCTCAAAGTACGAGCAAATGAACCCTCAGGTAAAAATCAATGTTCAGAGCATCACACAGGGATACGATGACAAGATCATAACAAGCCTGGCAGGCGGGACTCCTCCTGATCTGTTTATGTGGTGGGACTATCCAAGATTAGCTTCGCTGGATGTCTTAACTCCACTGGAAAATCTTGTAGATCTTAGCAATATTGATCCAATGTTGGTTAAATGGGTTTCCTACAACGGACACGTTTGGGGTATACCGAAAGATTGGACCACGAGAGTTATATGGTTCAATAAGGAAGTTTTCGACAAGTATGGTGTTCCATACCCCGATAACAACTGGACCTGGAAAGAATTTAGAGAAGTAGCCAAAAAACTCACCCACCCTGAAGAAAAAGTCTGGGGTTTTCTGGTAACACCTTACGTTTATGAGTGGGAAGGATATGTTCGAATGAATGGCGGAAGCTATTTATCTCCTGACACAAGTACGATGAATGGTTATCTTAATAGCAAAGAAACAATTGAAGCGATAGAATTTCTAACAAATCTTTATTTGATTGACGGCGTTTCTCCATCACCATCTTTGATTTCAGCTTCTGGTGGAAGCTACGCAATGTTTGAATCGGGAAAAGTTGCCATGATAGACGATGGAGTCTGGTTTATAGGTTACATGAGATCTAGAAATCCCAGTCTCACTATACAAGACTTAGCTAAAAAATTTGGATGTGTTTTTCCGCCTCATCCCGAAGGAAAACAACTCAAAGTTATGATTCATAATTCGGCCTGGGTCATTCCAAAAAACTCTAAAAACAAAGAAATAGCACTGGATATAATACGATTTTTAGCAAAAGAAGGTGGTAGAACCATGGCGGAAGGTGGTTGGGCTTTTCCAATAGATATGAAGATAGCTGAGGAAATGAAATTGTATGAAGATCCTATTTTAGGAACATTTTTGAAACTTCTTCCATATGCCGTCGAAGATCCTTCTTTTCTCAAAAGATCTGATTGGAGCGAGAAATTCGAGCAGTATATAGCAGATGCATTTGATCTAATTATGCTAAGAAAAGCTACTGTTGAAGAAGCTCTTAACAAAGCTGTCGAAGAGTCTGAAAAAGCTTTGGGTAGAAAATAAAAGGAGGTGTATGAGTCCGGTTGCTCTATTCAGGGCAACCGGATTATTATTATGGTTAATAATCTTTTTATGCGGCGCAGAAAGAAAAACATAGCCGGATATTTATTCATATTGCCATGGTTAATTGGATTTTGCCTTTTTACAGCTGGACCAATACTTTTTTCTATATTCTTGAGTTTTCATGAATGGCACATATTTGATAAGATGAAATGGATTGGAATTGAAAACTATAAAAAACTTTTTGCAGATCCCCTTTTTTACCACTCTTTAAAGGTAACATTCTATTACGCTGCGATAAGTGTTCCTGTTGGCTTGGTTGTGGGATTGTTTCTTGCAGTCTTGCTGTATCAAAAAGTTAAAGGTACATCTGTATTCAGGACAATTTTCTATATACCTTCAATAGTTCCTGTTGTCGCAACCGCGACACTCTGGATCTGGATATACAATCCAGAATACGGAATACTTAATTTCTTGCTCGCCAAGATAGGTGTAAGAGGACCAGATTGGCTTTATAGTACAAAGTGGGTTGTCCCTGCAATAGCTTTTATGAATGCATGGACAGCAGGGCCCAACATGATAATATATCTTGCCAGTTTAGAAGATATTCCAAAAGTATACTGGGATGCTGCAAAAGTAGATGGTGCAAATAGCTGGCAAAGGTTCTGGCACATTACAATTCCATTTCTCAGTCCTACGACATTCTTCCTGCTTATCACAAACGTTATGGGAGCTCTCCAGACTTTTGCTCAAGCTTACATAATGGGTGGAGGGGGTAGAGGGTTTGGAGCTCCTGCAAATGCTTCTTTGTTTTATTGTCTGTATCTCTATGAACAAGGATGGTCCTGGTTCAACATGGGATACGCTTCCTCATTGTCTTGGGTATTGACACTGATTATTTTCACTCTCACATTGATAATATTCAAAACCTCTAATAAGTGGGTTTATTACGAGAGGAGTTGAAAATGTGAAAAACATTTTTCTATATCTTGCACTCATTTTATTGTCTATAATCTTTATTATGCCATTTATGTGGATGTTTAGCACTTCTCTTAAAAGTGGGGAGGATGAAATATTCTCATACCCACCGAAATTGCTTCCCGAGAATTTTAATTTTTCAAATTATAAGAAAGTTTTGGAACTTTTCCCCTGGTTAACTTTTCTAAAAAACTCGGCTGTTATAACTGGTTTGAGCACTATAGGCATAGTCCTATCATCTTCCTTAGCAGCTTTTGCTTTTGCAACTCTTGAATTCAAAGGGAGGGATAAATTATTTATTTTAGTGATATCAACCATGATGGTTCCATATTACACAACATTGATTCCACAATATATACTGTTCAGCAAACTGGGATGGATAGACACACTAAAACCTTTATGGGTTCCCTCATTTTTTGGATCAGCTTATTTTATATTTCTCCTCAGGCAATTTTTCAAAAGTATCCCGAAAGAATTATTTGAAGCAGCTAAAATAGATGGTTGTAGTATTTTTCAGATATTCTACAAAATCTATTTTCCTCTTGCAAAACCAGCTGTCATAACAGTTGTAATATTGCAATTTATGTCAGCGTGGGGAGATTTCTTTGGACCGTTGATATATCTCCAATCCGAAGAAAAATACACCCTCGTTCTGGGGTTGAATGCATTTAGAGGTATGTATTACACATCCTGGCATTATCTCATGGCAGCAACATGTATGGTCACAATACCTTCGCTAATAGTCTTTGCACTTGGGCAGAAACATATAATAGGTGGAATAACAATTACTGGTATGAAATCTTAATACTTATTCTTTCTGCAGAATAAAGCAGTATCAGCGATAGAATTGAAATCAGAAATCTATATATGAGGAAGGTGCAAACATGAAAAAAAGATACGCAACTCTAAAGGATATAGCTAAAGCGCTGGGAGTTTCTGTTACTACTGTCCATAAGGCACTTAATGGGCATCCTGATGTCAGTGAAGAAACAAGAAAAAGAGTTCTTGAAGTCACTGAAAAACTTGGTTATATAAAAAATGAAACAGCTTCTAATTTGAGAACTTCCGGCTCCAATACTATCGCTTTTATAAGCTCGAATATATCTAACCCGTTTTATGAACAAGTTATCAAAGGAATGAATCAAGCTGCCGAAGATTTCGGTTACATGTTGCTTATAACAAATCTAATTAATGATTCACGTGACGATCTGGTAAGAAGTATAGAGATTCTCATGAAAAAAAGAATAGACGGCTTAATAATAGCAGCAAATATGTTAGCCCTGAATCACCAAGATTTGAGAAAGTACAAAATAAGAGAATTTTGTGTGGCATTCGGAACAGTTTTTCCACCGGAAGAATTTGATGTGGTCTCTCCAAACAATTTTAAAGGAGGATATATAGCAACAAAACATCTTATAGAATCTGGTTGCAAAAAAATAGCTATGCTTCACTCATCAAATTTCGAAATAGAAAAAAATCTCAATGAAAGATTTAAGGGTTATCTAAGGGCCCTGCAAGATCATAATATTGAATTTTCGCAAGAATTGTTATTTATACAAAAACAATTTATGAGTAAATCATACGGTACTCAATCTGCTTATGAGATTTTGAAAGAGAAATTGAAAACAACGCAATTTGACGGACTTTTTTGTTATAATGACGAGACTGCTTACGGTGCTATAGAAGCTATAAAAGAAAGTGGACTTAGAATCCCGGAAGATATAGCTGTTGTTGGATACGACAATCTGGAGTTTTCCCGAATGATTTCCCCACAGCTTACATCAATAACTTTCGACAAATATAAACTCGGCTACAAAGCTGTTGAAATGCTTTTAGAGAGGATTAATCATCCAGAGCTGAATCCAAGAATAGAACTCATTGACGTAAAAATTGTCGTGAGAGAAAGTTCTAAAGGAGGTATAAAAGGAGGTATAAGATGAATCTCGATCTAACTCGTATACCATTCAGTAGATTTGGTTCGTATTTTTCAATCTCTTATATAACAAAAAAAATCTGGGGAAACAATTATGAAGAAGGACTTTACTTGAGGTCCCTCCACGGGCGGCTTAAAAAAAAGGAATTATTTTTAATAGAAACAATTGACAGCAGAGGAAACGTTATTCCGTCTCAGATTCAGGCATCACCAGAAATTCTTCTTGTGCAGAATGACAAAGGAACCGCAAAAATATCTATGCCGAAGCCAGAGTTTTTGTTAATAGAAGGGTTTGGAACAGGTGTGAGGTTCTCCGCAAAAGGAAGCGGCCATTTCTTAATACCGGTTGGAAAAAATGAGTGGCTATTTAATTATTACGATGAAGGAATTCAAATCTCGATATTAGTACAGCACGGCAATATAAAAATCAATGCTCCCTGGAATGGGATAAAGTGCGAAAACGTGATTTTAGAAGTATCACCGAAATATGGTAAATTCAGGATAATTCTGTTTGAAGCCGCCGAAAGAGAAATAATTAATGATATTCTGGAGCACAGCAAATCATGTTCGCCTGATGTCGTAAAGAAGGAATTTGAACTTTTCTTACAAAAATTGCCAAGCTTACCTTCCGAATTAAGCGATCATTTCGAAACTGCCGGTTATATATTATGGTCCAGTTTTGTTAAACCAAATGGTTATTTGAAACGGCCAGCAATGCTCATGTCAAAAAATTGGATGACAGATATCTGGAGCTGGGATCACTGTTTTAATGCTTTAGCGCTCAGTTACAAGAATCCAGAACTTTCGTGGGATCAGTTTGCACTTATGTTTGATTTCCAAAGTTCGTCAGGAGCCCTTCCTGATTTCGTGAACGACCATGAAAGTTACTGGAATTTCAGTAAACCGCCTGTACATGGTTGGACAATTGAAAAACTTTTGACGAACTTGCCATCAAATTTCTCACTAAAAATTGAGGATATTTATCTGTTCTTAGAAAAATGGACCGGTTGGTGGTTAAATTACAGAGATTATGACAACGATGGCATTCCCCAATATAACCACGGTAACGATTCAGGTTGGGATAACAGCACGGTGTTTCTTGAAAGACCACCAATTGAATCTCCAGATCTATCAGCTTTCTTGATAAAACAAATGGAAGTTTTATCAAAACTGGCTGAAAAGATCGGCAGGGATGATCTAACAATAAAATGGAAAGAAGATGCTTCAAGATTCCTCGGCAAATTGTTGAATCATTCACTGAGAGATTTCGAATTAATGCCTATGACCTCTGGAAGCCACAAGGTAATCGAATCAATGAGTTTACTCCCCATGATTTCTATAGTTATTGGAGACAAACTTCCAGGAAAAGTTCTTGGGAAAATGATTCAAAGGATAAAGAAATTTATGACTCCATACGGGCTTTCAACAGAAGAACCAGATAGTCCATTTTATACAAGTGATGGATACTGGCGTGGGCCAGTATGGGCTCCAGTTGTGATGATTATTGTCGATAGTCTTGAAAGAATAGGGCAACATCACCTGGCCCAACAAATATCAAGCCGGTTCGTAAAATTAGTTGCAAAGGAAGGTTTCGCAGAAAACTTCGATGCTCTCAACGGCAAAGCTCTTAGGGATCCAGCACATACCTGGACTGCCAGTGTGTTTCTTATTCTTGCAAAAGACCTGGATCATGGGAGGGAAAAATCGTGCTGAGTTCTATAGACTGGGAAAACCACAGAATATTACACAAAAACAGAGAAAAACCGAGATGTACTTTTCTGTACAGATTGAATCCATGTAATGGGAAATGGGAATATTGGCCATTTTTGATTTCGTTGAACGGAAAATGGAAATTTAAATGGTGCCGTAACTTCAAAGTCGTGCCAGATGGATTCTATAAAATAGATTATGATGACAATACCTGGTTTGAAATTGAGGTGCCAAGCAACTGGGAAATTCACGGGTATGGTATACCAATATATACCGATGTAAAATATCCATTCTCTCCGAATCCTCCTTTTATTGACAAAGAAAGAAATCCAGCAGGACTTTACAGAAGGCATTTTACTATACCTTCGTCCTGGGATGGAAAAGAAATTTTCTTGCATTTTGCCGGTGTTAGATCCGCTTTCTACGTTTATGTAAATGGTATTTGTGTCGGTTACAGTCAAGATAGCTGTAGTCCAGCAGAATTCAGAATCACAGATTATGTGAAAATTGGAAATAATACTTTAGCGATCGAAGTTTACAAATGGTGCGACGGCAGCTATTTAGAAGATCAAGACATGTGGTGGATGGCTGGTGTTTATAGAGATGTTTTTGTTTATGCAACTCCCAAATTACATTTGAGGGATTTCTTTATCAAGACAGATTTAGATGAAAAATACCAGGATGCTGTATTAAAAATAGATATGGTGCTGATCAATTATCTACGCGAAAGCTCTGAAGATTTGTGCCTTGAAATCAATGTGTTAGATTCGGAAAATGGAGCACCTGTCTGTGACTCAATTTTGCTTGATGCAGGAACTATCCCTCCAGGAGAAGAAAAAATTGTAACTATAGAAAAAGAAATAAAGAACCCTTTGAAATGGTCTTCAGAAACCCCAAATTTGTATTCTGCAGAAATAAAACTTTTTAAACGACATAATTCACAGATATTAGAATCCCAAAAATTCAATATTGGATTCAGAAAAGTTGAAATTATCGATGGTCAGATGCTTTTGAATGGAAAACCAATCAAAATCAAAGGGGTGAACCGGCATGAATTTGACCCGGATAAAGGTTACGCAATAACCTTAGACAGAATGATACAGGATGTAAAACTCATGAAGCAATATAACATTAATGCAGTCAGAACATCTCATTATCCAAATGATCCAAAATGGTATTTCTTGTGTGATTATTACGGCTTATATGTTATTGACGAAGCAAACATAGAAGCACATGGTATGGGTAATCTACTTGCAGAAGATCCGAACTGGTTAGAGGCTCATCTTGATAGGATCACAAGGATGGTTGAAAGAGATAAAAATCATCCGTCTGTAATAATCTGGTCGCTCGGAAATGAATCTGGAGATGGGCAAAATTTTGTCGCATTAAGCAATTGGATTCACCAGCGAGACAAAACAAGACCTGTTCATTACGAACCCGCAGGGACACAAAAATATGTTGACATAGTATCTTTCATGTACAAATCTCCAAAAGATTTAGAAAGCTTTTCTGAAGAAATAAAAGATAGGCCTGTTTTTTTATGTGAATATGCACACGCCATGGGAAATAGCGTTGGAAATTTAAAAGAATACTGGGATGTTATCAAAAAGTACAAAAATTTACTCGGTGGTTGCATATGGGATTGGGTGGATCAAGGAATAAGAAAAAAGGATAAATCTGGAAAAGAATTTTGGGCATACGGTGGTGACTTTGGAGACGAGCCAAATGATGGAAACTTTTGTATCAATGGGCTTCTCTTACCAGACCGTACTCCTGAACCTGAGCTTAGTGAAGTAAAGAAAGTTTATCAATACATAGAAATTAGCCCTGCAGATAAACTTGGAGAGTTCTTGATAACCAATAATTATTCTTTCATAAACCTGAACAACTTTGATTGCTTTTTCGAAATTCAAGAAAACGGATTGTCAATTCAAAGAATCAGAATAGGAAAAATCAACCTTGAGCCTGGTTGCTCTAAGAAAATCCAGATTCCTATCAATGAAATTTCTTTCAATGAAAACGCGGAATATCATGTGAAAATATTATTTACCCTTGCAAAGGACACTATCTGGGCTGAAAGAGGCTATGAAATAGCTTGGGAACAATTTAGCCTATTTAAAAAAAAGAAAACCTTTACACCTGCTTCAGCAAAAGGAATTGAACTGAAGGAAGAATCAGAAAGAATATTCGCAGGAAATCAAAAGATGAAAATTATTTTTAATAAAAACTCAGGGTTTATAGAAAGTTTGAAATATATGAACCGGGAATTGCTTTTAAAACCTCTCAGAATGAACTTCTGGAGAGCTCCTACAGATAACGACAAAGGAAACAAACTGCCTGCAAGAGCAGCCATTTGGCGAAATATCTGGGAAAAAGCTAAGGTGTCCAAAATAAAAAGAGTTGAATCCGATCTTGGATACAAATTGGTATTCGAAGGATTTTTCAAGGATATAGAAAAAACGAACTGGGAATTAGTGTATACAATTTCTGATGAAATAACAGTGGAGTTAAAGGTAAATATCGATAGACATCTTCCAGAGCTGCCAAGAATAGGTATTCAAGGAACCTTCCTTGGTGATTTCAAGTACGTGTCGTGGTATGGCCGGGGACCACATGAAAATTATTGCGATAGAAAGACAGGAGCGCCTGTTGGTCTGTATAGAAGCACAGTTGAGGGTATGATACATAAATATGTAAGACCTCAAGAAACTGGACAGAGGACAGATGTTAGATGGTTTAGTATATCCGATGATTACGGAATCACTGTTTTAGTCGAAGGACATCCTGTGATCGAATTTAGCGTATGGCCTTTCGAACTGGAAGATCTTGAAAAAGCAAACCATGTGAATGAACTAACGTACAAAAATCTGGTTGTAGTGAACATAGATCACAAGCAAATGGGACTTGGAGGAGATAACAGCTGGGGTGCTTTACCGCATCCAGAATATATTCTCTTTCCAGGAGAATACAAATATTCTTTTACAATCAAGGTTCTTAGAAATTTTTTTGAAAATTTTCAGGAGGGATAAGATTTGGCCTTGATTATAATCCTGTCCTTTGCCTTAGGCATAGTATCAGGTGCTTTTTTTAAAGTAACTTTGCCTAAAAAAATTAACGTCGTGAATATTATAGTTATTGCCCTTTTGTTTTTTATGGGTCTCAATCTCGGGTCAAACAAGGATTTACTCAAAGTTCTACCAAGTGTAGGAATAACAGGTTTATTGATAGCTTTTTTTTCAGCTGGATGCAGCATTATCTTTGCATGGTTATTTGAATATTTTTCAAAAAGAGGTGGCAAAAAATGATACAAACTCTGGCAGTTTTTTTAGCAGGTATATTTTTTGGCAAGTTTATACATTTTGAAATTCCTGAGTGGTTTTTTACAATACTACTTGTAGCTTTAGTCTTCACTGTTGGAATAAGCATAGGCAATGAAGAAAAAATACTGAGTAAAATAAAAAAGAACCTCAATACTATCATAATCTTAAGCATTTTAACAATTACAGGAAGTTTGCTTGGTGGTTTTATAGCAAGTTTTTTCACCAAGCTCGACATAAGAGAAGCTGTAGGGGCCTCTGCTGGACTTGGCTGGTACAGTTTGTCTGCAATCATGATAAGTGAGGTTCATTCGCATTCTCTGGGCACCATATCTTTTATTGCAAACATCTTTCGCGAACTTTTATCAATCATCGTTGTGCCTTTTCTGGCAAAAATCACAAAATACGGTGCAATATCGTGCGCTGGTGCGACATCAATGGATACCCTGCTTGGATTGATTTCTAAATATGTGCCAAAACAAGAAGTGTTAGTTGCTTTTGGTCATGGAGTTATACTGTCAACTTTCGTGCCAGTATTAATAACATTTATATTCTCATAATTTTATAAATGGTATCTTGCCGATCAATCTACTGAAAGTCAGGTTATTCACATAAATTGCTTTTTGTGATAAAATGAGAATATCAAGTAAATATTTGTGCAGGGGAGCTTCTAACCCGAGGCTGAGAGGAGGACGGAAGTCCTCGACCCTTGAACCTGATCCGGGTAATGCCGGCGTAGGGAGCAAACCAAAAACAAAATTACCCCGCCGCCGGCGGGGTTTAATCTTAGAGGAGGTGGTACGTATGAAAAAATTTCTACTTGTTCTATCAATAATTGTTGCAGTATCTGTATTTTCTCAAGAACTGGTTATCTACACTTATAGCAGTTTTGCATCAGGAATTGCGCAGAAGGTCTTGCCAATTTTTGAAAAGCAAAATAACGTCAAAGTGAAGTTGCTATCTTTTGGGGATGCAGGAAATGTGCTTGCAAGGTTGATTCTCGAGAAAGATCAACCAAAAGCCGATGTTGTGATTGGTCTTGATCAACCTCTGCTAAAACGTGCAATTTCTGAAGGATTATTGATAAAATTTGTTCCTGAAAACATATCT
Organism: Pseudothermotoga elfii DSM 9442 = NBRC 107921; assembly: GCF_000504085.1. Lineage (NCBI taxonomy): Bacteria > Thermotogati > Thermotogota > Thermotogae > Thermotogales > Thermotogaceae > Pseudothermotoga > Pseudothermotoga elfii. The sequence goes on from NC_022792.1 coordinate 1,377,651, forward strand.
ATGATAAAAAATAAAGAACTCTTGGATATGCGAGGTTACGGTATACCATTTGATTATGGCGCAATCGCATTGGTCTACAATACCGAGAAAATCAATAACCCACCGAAATCTTTTAAAGAACTTCTCGATGAAAGATTTAAAAGAAAGCTGGTAGTTCAGGATCCTCGCACGTCAAGTACAGGACTTTCTTTTATGCTCTGGACAGTAGCTGTCTTTGGTGAAGATGGTTTTTTGGATTACTGGAAGAGCTTAAAAAACAATATTCTGACCATAACGCCGGGATGGGATGAAGCGTTTAGCATGCTTGAAACTGGCGAGGCTGACATAATGGTGAGTTATGCGACTGATGGTGCTTACAGTTATCATGAATATGGCAGTTTGAAGTATCTGCCGGTAGTTATGGAAGAAGGTGCTTTTGTACAGATCGAGTATGCGGCTATAGTAAAAGGCAGCAAGAACATCGAGCTTGCAAAAAAGTTTATCGAATTTGTTTTGAGCAAAGAATTTCAATCTCATGTTCCCTTGAATCAATGGATGTACCCGGTTGTAGAGATAGAACTTCCAAAAGCCTACAAATATGCACCAAAGATAGATAAAGTACTGCCATTTGACTATAGTATCTTTGAGCAAAAAGGCAAAGATTGGCTTGAAAAATGGGCAGAGGTAATGATAGGTAAATGAAAGGAAAGATAACCTTGATTCTGGTGCCGATAATCTTTATCGGCACCTTTTTGATTTACCCGCTTTTCCTGCTGTTCTCAAAATTTCCAGTCTGGAATATCTCTCAAGTACTCTCAAAAAATGCAGCTATTATCAGATTCACAGCTTTTCAAGCTCTGCTGTCAGCTTTTTTAACAATGCTTCTTGGAATACCAGGCGCTTATTTATTTGCAAGAACAAAGCTTCCAAAGGTTGCGAAGAGTTTTTTGAAATCTGCAAGCATGGTGCCTTTTGTCCTTCCTGGTATATCGATGGCTATTGGTTTTTTACTCACCTTTGGTAATAATGGAATAGTGAACTGGATATTATCTTTTTTTAATCTTAAAATCAGAATACTTTATACATTCACCGCTGTTTTGATTGGCCACGTTTTCTATAACTTTCCCCTGTTCATAAGAATCGTTGGTGATGCTTTCGAAAGGATAGACAGAAATTTTCTTGAAATGGCTAACATTGAAGGAGCTTCGAGATTCAAGAGGTTTTGGTATATAGAACTACCTTTGATAGCACCAGCAGTTGGGGCGGCTTTTTCTCTTTCTTATCTTTATTGCTTCACCAGTTTTGCTGTCGTTTTGATATTGGGGGGAATCAAATATTCGACTATTGAAGTAAGTATATATATGTACCTCAAAGTGCTTCTGGATTTCGAAAGCGCACTGGCTCTCACGTTATTCCAAATGATTTTCGTGGCATCTGTAAGTTTTGTCTTCCTAATCTTATCCAGCAAATCTCAGCAATCTTTTGGCGAAGCACTCAAAGAAGAAAAACCAAGATGGTCTTACTTTTATATCGCTGTTGTTGGATTATTTGTTTTCTTACCTCTGAGTATGGCTTCTCTGGGAGGATTTTTAAAATATGGAGGGATTTTCACACTTGAAAACTTCAGAAATTTGTTCAGTCAAAGTGCCGAATGGATAATCGGTGCGAACGCCTGGCCTGTGATTATTTACAGCGTTTTACTTAGTTCAATAGTCGGAGGATGCGTGTGCATTCTTGGATTAGTCAGCTCATATGCTTCGATCAGGTATAGAAGTTTTTTATCAATCTTGACGTATCTTCCTGTTGCAATCTCTCCTGCCACAATGGCTTTTGGAATGATTCTTTTTGAAGCACCTCAGGCGATCAAACTTGGTGGTATTTATGCATTGATATCACTACCTCTGGTTCACAGTTCACTTCAAAATGTCTGGAGGAGTTTTCCAAAAGAAATAGAAGAAGCCAGTAAAATTGATGGGTGTGGTTCTGTAAAAAGGTTTTTTAAAATAATATTGCCTGTTTTCAAAAAAGAACTGTTAGGAACTTTTGCATTTTGTATGGCCATAGCACTTGGTGAGATCACAGCGACAATTATTCTGTCAGAAGGTCAATTGACCACTCTATCTGTTGCAACCTATAAACTTTTCAGCACACGTCATATCGGCGAAGCACAGGCTTTGAATTCTATCCTAATGTGGATTGTTTTGATTCTGTTCTTCATTTCTGAGCAAACCGAATAATTTATTTTGAAGAAAATCGAAGTTTAGCATGATGAGATTTGCCACGGATGAAGAAGATGTGAAAAAGATAGGCCCATTTTCAATGATTGGCTCTGATGGCAGTGCCTTACCTGATGGTATTCTCTCGCATGGACATTTATATCCCAGGAACTTTGGCACTTTTCCAAGGGTAATTGCTCGCTATGTCAAAGAGCTCAAAGCAATCACATTGGAGGCTGTCTACAAAATGACATCTTTTCCGGCACGAAGAATTGGGTTGTTTGACCGAGGAATCATTCGACCAAAGATGGCTGCTGACATAGTGATCTTTGATTTTGATAAAATTCAAGATCTGGCCAGCTATGAAAATCCAAAAAGCTACCCTCAGGGTATAGTTCATGTAATAGTGAACGGTGAGCTCACTATTTTTGAGACTGAACATACCCTGGCCCGGGCTGGAAAAATTTTCAGAAAAAGATGATCAGCTAATACACATTAAGACTTCTCTTAAAATCTTTGCTGCTAAAATGCCGGTTCTTTCTGAGATGTCTGTCAATGGTGAAACTTCAACTAAGTCGAAGCCAACTATTTTCAGTTCCTTAAATCTCTGGATTATTTCAAAGATTTCCTTTGAAGTACATCCACCCGGTTCGGGAGTTCCAGTACCGGGTGCAAAAGCAGGATCAAATACATCTATGTCAAGGGTGATGTATATCGGAAAACCTTTCAATTCATCAAATACCTTCATGAAAGGCTCTTTCACATCGTACAAAAAAGTTCTTGTGTGATCTTTTGCAAAATCGAACTCTTCCTTTAAACCAGATCTGATACCAAACTGATACAGATGTCTGTCTTTGATATACTCACACACTCTTCTCAAAACCGTACCATGAGAGAGTCTTTCACCAAAAAGAGTGTCTCTCAAGTCTGCGTGTGCATCGAAGTGAATGATTTTCAGCTCTGGGTACTTTAACGCCACTTGCCTGACTATGGGGAAAGTTATCAAATGTTCTCCACCAATGAAAACTGGTATTTTTTCGTCTTGAACGATTTCATTTGTTATCCTCTCGATTAACTCGAGGCTCTTTTGAAGATTTCCCAGCGGCATCTCGATATCACCGGCATCATAAAAAGATTTGTCATTCAAGGAGTCATTCAGGTATGGGCTGTAATCCTCTAAACCATAGGAAAGTTCTCTGATTTTCTTTGGCGCCATGCGTGTCCCCGGCCTGAAACTTGTTGTCTGATCCAGTGGCGCACCTACGATAACCGCCCTGCTTGATTCATAATTATCTTTTGATCTGAGAAAAGTATGTTGATTCACCAAATTTTTGAGCATCTTCACTTTACTACCTCCCTGTCTTCGATTAGCTCGATATCAAGGATCCTGTCTATTCTGAATGTTCTCAAATCTTTTCTTTCAAAACAATAGCCCTGAAGACCTAAGAATTTTTTCCCAGAATAAGAAAACTCTCCCACTCTCCTTGGTTCAACAATTCTTCTTGATTTTTCATTATCAGATCTCACATAAACGATCAAAAGGTATTTGTTCAATTCAATAGCCCTGTTTATGAGTTCCATTTTTTCACTCATAGATAACTTTTTTTCACTATTTTTACATTGAAAATCACTCAAAAATCTGAGAATTCTTCTATCGAGTATTATGTCTTTTTTCGTTACAGCCATTGTGAGTGAGATGCCACTCAAGCGAGTGCATCTACTCAGAGCCACATACAACTGTCCCGGAGCAAAAAAACGTTTTGAAAGATCGATTGTCACATTGTCAAAAGTTTTGCCCTGACTCTTGTGTATCGTGACAGCCCAGGCTAATCTCATCGGAAATTGGCTGAATGTACCCACTATTTCTGTTTCAATCATCTTTTTTCGCCTGTTGTATTTGTAGTGAAATATGTCCCAGGTGTAACGTGTCACTTCTTCAATTCTGCCATCAGAAAAAAGAACCTTGACGATACCATCATCTTGATGAACATCAATGATTTTTCCAACAGAACCGTTCACCCACCTGCCGTCACTATCGTTATTTAGCATCATTATCTGTGCACCTTTTTTTAGCAAAAGTACATGATCTGCAGGGAAAGAACTTTCATCAAAATCTCCCTGTATCTTGGCTTCGAATTTGTACAGTTTATCTTTGATCTGGTTGAGCTTTTCCTGGTTTATATTTTTGGCTGTCTGGTTGTGGCTTGTCAGATAAATAGCATAGTTAATATTTTGTAGCTGAGCATTTACTCGGCTGTTTAGGATCATCAGACTTTCATCAGTTATTGTTCCAGTTCTAATTTCATTGAGAATTTTTATGAACTGATCATCATCTTGCCTGTAGATTTTTTCGAGTTCTATGAATTCCCAATCCACATCTTTGAACACGTCTGAATCAAAGAAATATTCACTTCTGTACCTTTCTTTGAAAAATTCCCTTTCTTTCTTGGTAACTACAGGTGGCAGTTGGTACAAATCTCCCATCAGAATCATCTGAACACCACCGAAAGGTTTGCTAAAATCTCGAGCGTTCAAACGCAAAAATTTATCGATGCAATCAAGTAGATCGGCCCTAACCATAGAGATCTCATCGATGATAATTGTGTCTATTTCTCTGTAAATTTCATCATCTAATACTTCAATGTTCTCAAAAGTCACATTTGGCTTGAATTTGAAAAACGAGTGAATTGTTTCACCATTCACATTCAGCGCCGCAACACCTGTCGGAGCAAGAACCACGACTTTTTTCTTTGTTATGTTGCAAAAATACATTAGCAATGTAGATTTACCAGTCCCGGCCCTGCCAGTTATAAAGATGTTCTTATCTGATTTTTCCATCAATTCTAATGCATTCAAAAATTGTTCATTCAGTTCTATCTCATTCATACTCAATTTATTATTTGACACTCCCAATCCCCTAAAGATGGAGATACGGATACTCCATGGCCACAGAGATGTGGATTGAATCTCACACCTCTGGCGGGTGCCAATTCCACTATTACCTGGGAAGCCCCAGGATACCTTGCATAAATGCTTATCGCCCCTACCCCGTCCCTGTGATACTCAAACCCACAATTTTGGCACTTATAGTTGCGGTTGTTCGGATGATTTCTGCTGCCACATACAGGACATCGTTTACTTGTATACGCTTCTGATATACTCACAACTTTAATTTCATGTAGCTTTGCCTTATCAGTTATCATGTTGACTATTTTTCTGTACTGCCACTGATGCAGTTTTTGATTATAATTATCATTTCCATTTGCACCGTATCGAATGTTTGTTATATCTCCAACCACAATAGTCCCTACGCTTTTCTGTATACACAATCCAACAAAGTTGCTCGTTATCTTATGAAGCATGTTTCTGATCTGGTTTTGTGTTCCTGTTAGCATTCTCTTTTTAGCTTTAGATAGTTTTCTGTATCTCTTTGAACCTTTTTTACAGCGATTTAATAGCTTTTGAAATTCAGCAAGTTTCTTGTTTCTGTATCTTAGAACGCTGTTTAAAATACCTCCTCGGTAAATGATGGTTTCGGAACCATCAAAACACGTGATCGGATGGATAATACCAAGATCAATAGACATAACTTTTGTCTTTGGTTGTCGGTTTTCTTCTTCAATCTTCACCTCTATTCCAAGGTGAAGATAATATCTTCCATTTTCGTAGACTAATTTAGCTTGCCTGATTATTGTGGCTGGCAACGATGTTTGGATAATAATAGGTTGTTGCTTTCTTCCCATTGAAAGCTTTAGCTTACCATCCGGCATCAATTTTATCGCTGTGTTTTTCCAGATGAATGGCAGGAATCTTTTCTTTTTGTACGGCGGTCTTAAATCTGGTTTTGATTTAACTGCGCTGAAGTAACTATCAAGAGCTTGAAAGTACTCTTGAAGTATAGCTTGTTTAGAATGTGTATGAATGTCTATATTATCAGCCCAACGCAGAATATATTTTCGCACCGTATTTTGAGAGAGCCAGAAACCTTTCTTGCGCTTTATCTTTTTGACAAGAGACATTGTTTTGTTATATATCCGTGCAGCAGTTTTGTTAAGTTCAGAACATAAAGGATAAAGTTCTAATGGTACAGGTACTTTATATGTTCTGACTACATATCTTGACATTCTTCAGTATATCTCCTGATAGTTTCTTCTGAAACCGTTTCTGTTGCCCTATACAATTGTAACACAGCTTTTGATAATTAATAAGCTCCTTACCCATTCCCCTGAAGGAGAAGGACTTGCGGAGATATTTTTTCTGTCACATTAATTGCAAGATTTTATAAATTGACGATACTGGCTTTTGCACGTATAATCATTCTAAACAAAGGGGGTATAGTGATGAGAAAACTGCTCAGTTTATTTGGTATTCTGTCATTGTTCGTTCTTTGTTTCAGTCAGGTTGCTCTGCAAGAAGCCGCCCCGGCTATTCAGAAGCTTGGCATTTTAAAAACAATCGACGATTCAGCCCTGACTTATGACGAACTTTATTCTGCTGTAGCAAAAGCTTTTCCTGGAAAAGAATCACTTGTAAAGAAGGGAACAGATCAGGTTTTGAGAAAAGACTTTATCATGATACTTGTCAAGGTACTCGGCCTTGAACAAGAGGCTGCAAAATTCACAGAGATTTGCACTCTCGCAAACGATGAAGATAAAGTTCCAAAAGAAGCTATAGGCGCTTTTACACTCGCATTTAGAAGCGACAGACAACTTTTAGATTATCGTTACGGGCATTTGCTTGAGCCGCTATCACCAATAACAAAATCAGAAGCGGCAAGATCTTTCTACATGGCGCTTTATCCACCAAAACGTGGTGGAACGATTGTAACAGCAGTTGGGGCAGATCCCAAGGGACTCAACACCTTGTTTACCTCTTCAGGTTTAACCTGGACAATCTGCAACATCATCGGTGATGGAAATACAGGAACTGACGACAACGGCTTTTATCATCCAAGGATGATAAAAAGAATACCCACCCTCGAAAACGGTCTTGTAAAAATCAACCAGGATGGTTCAATGAGTGTGACCTTCGAATTGAGAAGAGGTATGAAATGGCACGATGGTCAGCCGGTCACAGCACATGATGCAAAATTTCAGTGGGAAGTTATGGTTTCTGAAGCCCCAGTTACATCGAATTACTTTGAAAAGATGGTAGATCGAGTTGATGTAATAGATGACTACACATTCACAGTTCATTTTCCCAGTCCAGTACCCGGTGCTGAACTTGGTTCATCGGTCTACGCCTATTACTACGGCTGGTTCCAGCTTCCTGAACATCTTTACAGAAAAGACTTTGAAGAAGCAAAGAAAACAGGAAACTGGGATCAATTTGTTCAAAAAGTTACCTTCAACCCTGTTATGACAGGACCATACAAATTCAAAGAATACGTCGAAGGGCAGTACATAGTGCTGGAAGCATTTGATGAATATTACATGGGCAGGCCAAATATTGATCAAATAGTGATGAGAATAATTCCAGACAGCGATGTTATCTTTGCATCTGTTTTAAAAGGTGAAATAGACTTTGGCAGGTATACGCTGGATCTTAAACAAAGTCTGCAACTTGAAAAAGATAAAGGAGATATCTTCAATGTCTACTTCACTCCGAATGTGGCAGCGTGGACACTTGATTTGAACTTCAGAGATCCAAACGATCTTTCAAAACCACATCCGTTGTTCTCTGACGTGAGGGTCAGGCAGGCTATTTTATATGCAATTGATCGTCAGCAAATAAACAACGTTGTATTTTTTGGAAAAGGTCAGATTGTAGACACATGGATCACGGAAGTCCATATGATGAGGGATGCTTTAAAAGGAGACCATATAAAGAAATACCCGTACGATCCGAAAAAAGCAGAAGAATTACTTGCTCAAGCTGGCTGGAAAAAGAACAAGCAGGGGTTACTTGAAAAAGATGGCAGGGTTTTCGAGTTCACACTGATTGCAGGAGCAGGTAACAGTCAAAATGAGCTGATAACCCAGTTAATACAGGGTATGCTCAAAAAAGTTGGTATATCTGTAAAGATTGAAATGAAACCTGCACTTGTCATATGGGATGAAGCTCCCATGGGCAAATTCGATGCGTGGCTGACTGGCTGGGGCTATGGAGTCAGTGATGAAGCACTAAATTACTGGGGTAGTGATATGATACCATCCGAGGCAAATAACTGGGGTGGTACGAATTACACGGGCTGGTCCAATCCCAAAAACGATGAGATACTTGCGAAAATGGCAACAGAAGTTGATTTTGAAAAAAGAGTCGAATTGTACAAACAACACTTTGCATTATGGACCAATGACTTGCCAGTTTTGCCTTTGATTTCAGATCCAACACCTCATTTTGCAAAGAAATACATCAAAAGTTTTAATTCTACTTACGACAGTGGCCTTGGCTGGATCATCTACAACTGGTACATAGACACAGAACAACATTAATGGCTGGGGGATAACCCCCCAGTTTCATTCCCGAGGAGGACTCAAGATGAATTTTGACTACTTGGTCGATCAAATACCAGATTACAGGAGATTTTTTTACGTCGATGAATTCGACAGAAGAACACAGGAACTTGCTGAAAAATTTCCCAGAGTAGTAAAAGTTTATGAAATTGGTAAATCGAGAAATGCTCATCCAATAAAGGTAATCAAAATAGGTAATGGCTCCAGAAATGCGCTCATGTTTGGTTGCCCACACCCTAATGAACCCATAGGGGCAATGATGCTCGATTTCCTTTGCGAAAAACTTGTGGAGGATGAACAATTGAGATCTCATTTTGATTACACCTGGTATTTAATAAAGGTTATAGATCCAGATGGTACAAAGTTAAATGAGGGCTGGTTTTCAAATCCACAGTCTATTAAGTCCTATGCAGGCAATTTCTACAGACCACCGGGATACAGGCAGGTTGAATGGACTTTTCCTGTAGATTATAAAACCCTTCATTTTCATGAGCCATTACCAGAAACACAAACTTTGATGAAGATCATGGAAGAGGAAAAACCAGTTTTCATGTATTCTTTGCACAATGCGGGTTTTGGCGGAGTTTATTATTATATATCTGATGATTCACCAGAATTGTATGAAGGTTTTCACACCATCCCACATAGATTTAAGGTACCGCTTGCACTTGGTGAACCGGAAGTGCCATATCTGAAAATGCTCTCAAAGGCTATATACAAACTTTCTCCAATAACTGAGGAATACGATTATCTCGAAAAACATGCGAAGGTCGATCCTGCTCAGATCATAAGAGCTGGTGCAAGTTCAGACGAATATGCCAAACGTGTTGCAGACACATATTCTCTTGTGTGCGAAGTTCCGTACTACTACGATCCAAGAATAGAAGATATATCAGAAACTCAGATGACAAGAAAAGAAGCAAGACTCATCTCATGGGAAAGCTCGACAAAACAATACGAATTTGTCAGGGAAATCTTCGAAATATGTGAAAACTACTCAAATGAGAAATCTCCATTCTACGAAGTTCTCAAAAATTACGTTGAAATCATGCCAGAACATTTGAATGCAGAGAAGAACTGGATCGAAACCGATCCACAGCTTCAAAGAAAAGCTACCGTTGCCGAAGTTTTTGATAACACCTGTGTCACGCAGTTCTATCAATCTTTAATGCTCGGTATGCTAAAGAGATTTGTCAATGAGATTCTTGAAAATTACGAAGATGAAAAATTATCTGAAGTTAAAAAGAAAGTTGACGGTCAATTTGACAGGAAAATAGATTATCTTGAAAAAAATCTCAATTACAGAGCAATACCAATAAAAGATCTGGTTGCCATACAATTGTTGGCAGGATTGAAAACAGCTGAATATGTACAGTCACTGTAGGGGGTAAAAATTTGAAAAGATACCTGTTTTTTAGATTGGTAGAACTAATTCCCATATTTTTTCTCATTTCGTTGATCATTTTTGTCATTCTGAACGCAATGCCGGGAGATCCGTTGCTGACAAGTCGCTTAGAAAATCCACGTGCGCTTGTGAGAGATCCAGCCAAGATTGCCGAACTAAGAAAATATTATCACCTTGATGATCCTTTGATAGTCAGATATGGTTTCTGGCTTACGAGTTTTCTCAAAGGCGATCTTGGTTTTTCTTCGATGTACAAACAACCTGTGCTGGGTATTATCGTTAAAAGGCTCCCGAATACTCTTACCTTGACGATAACTGCATGGGTTATAGGACTTGTAGTGGCTTTCCCAATAGGGATTTATTCTGCTGTTAAGAAATATTCGTTCTTTGACTATTTCTTCACCATTCTTGCATTCGTTGGAATTTCTCTGCCGACATTCTGGTTTGCGTTGATGGCGATAATCGTGTTTTCCGTGGTACTTGGCTGGTTTCCCATATCCGGTGTTCAAACCTATGGTATCACGGGCTCATGGAATATCTTTGTAGATAAACTCAGGCATCTGACTTTACCAGCTCTGGTCCTCGGTTTAGTTCAGGTTGCTTATTGGGTGCGGTACATAAGAACCTCTCTGTTAGAAGTACTCGATCAAGATTACATAAGAACCGCTTATTCAAAAGGTGCAAAAGAAAAAAGAGTGATTTTGAAACATGCTTTGAGAAACGCCATGATACCAATTATTACCATAATAGCGCTCGATATACCTTACTTTTTTGGTGGTGCGCTGATCGTTGAGACGGTCTTTTCATGGCCTGGCATGGGTAGATTGATGTACGAAGCGGTTCTGGCAAGTGATTACAATCTTGCCGTGAATTGTTTGATGTTCATCGCGGTTATTACTTTACTGTCAAACTTGCTTGCGGATATCCTCTATGCTGTGGTTGATCCAAGAATAAGACTTGGTGAAAAGGCGGTGTGATAAAGTGCTTTTAATGAAAAAAAAGATTGAACAACTACAAGACAGTTCTGTTATACCAATTGGTACTTACTGGCAATTGGTGAGAAAAAGATTTCTAAAACACCGCTTAGCGCTTTTTGGATTGATAATTCTCGTTTTTGTAACCATGTTCAGTCTTATTGGACCGTTATTTATGAAAATTACTTACGACGAATTTGATCTTTCTGCTATCTTTGCACCACCGTTTTCACAAAACCATCTTTTTGGTACAGATGAACTCGGTAGAGATGTGCTTGTAAGGGTTATGTATGGTGGGAGAATATCGCTTTTTGTTGGGTTTGTATCGTCTCTGATCACAACCGCGATTGGTTTGCTGATTGGATTGATTTCTGGATATTTTGGCGGCATCGTTGACAGATTATTGATGAGATTTGTCGATGTCATGCTTTCAATACCTCTTTTTCCAATACTTCTCATTCTCACAATGGTCTTTGGTTCAGGTCTGACAAATACAATACTTGTACTGTCTGTCTTTGGTTGGATGGGCGTATCAAGGCTTGTGAGAGGCGTTGTTTTGTCAATAAGAGAGAATGAATACATAATGGCAGCACGTGTTCTTGGCACCAGTAGATTAAAAATTCTGTTCAAACACGTTTTGCCAAATGCAATGCCCATAACGATAGTTTCGATGACACTCAATCTTTCTTATGCGATACTTTCAGAGTCCTCCTTGAGCTATCTTGGACTTGGTATACAACCTCCCACACCATCGTGGGGCAACATGCTTCAAAGATCCATGAACTATATTCTCTCCACAGGCCATTCAAACACTGTGCCCTGGTGGCTTGTGTTCTTTCCGGGCTTTATGATCTTCATAACAGTTCTGAGCGTTAATTTCTTAGGAGATGGACTTCGTGATGCCCTCGACCCGAAATTTGTCAGTGAAGCTTGAGGTGGTCGAATGCTTTTAAAAGTAGAAAACCTGCAGATTGGATTTAAAACGAACATGGGAAAAATTGTTCCTGTGGACGATGTTTTTTTTGAGGTCAACGACGGTGAAATACTGGGTATCGTAGGGGAGTCTGGCTGTGGTAAAACTGTTACGGCATACGCGATCACAAGACTTTTGCCGAAAAATGCCTTCATTTCAAAAGATTCACATATATGGTTCAGTGGCGTTGATCTTGTGACTCTGCACAGTGATGAATTGTGCAAAATCAGGGGAAAAGAAATTTCGATGATTTTTCAAGAACCAATGTCCTCTTTGAACCCCGTTTACACAGCAGGTTGGCAGATAGAAGAAGTTTATGAGCTTCACGAAAAGATGAGAAAGGAAGAAAGGAAAAGCAAAGCTGTACAGATGCTGGCGGATGTAAAAATACCAGAACCAAACAGCAGATATAATCATTATCCCAACCAGCTGTCTGGCGGCATGAGACAGCGTGTAATGATAGCAATGGCTTTAGCTTGCAGTCCAAAACTCTTGATAGCTGATGAACCAACAACAGCCCTCGATGTTACAATACAAGCTCAGGTACTCAAATTAATGCTTGATCTTAAAGAAAAATTCAACACGGCAATTTTATTGATAACCCATAACCTTGCAGTTGTTGCCGAAATGTGTGACAAAGTCGCTGTCATGTATGCAGGCCAAGTGATAGAGAAAGCAGGTGTCTACGAGATTTTTGAAAATCCTCTACACCCATATACAAAAGCACTTTTAAATTCTGTTCCCAAGATACATGATGAATTACACAAAGAAAAACTCGCATCAATTGAAGGAGTAGTTCCACACCCAGCAAGATACCCAGCTGGCTGTAGATTTCATCCAAGATGTATTTTCAAAAAAGATATCTGCTCGCGGCAAAAACCACAGAATCTCTTCGTTGGGTCAGATCACATGGTCAAATGCTGGCTTTACAGTGAGGGAGAGACAGATGGAAAAAATTCTTGAGCTTGAAGGTATCAGTAAATGGTTCACAATAAAAAAGCATTTTGGTAAAAGATCGTATTTGAAAGCTGTCGATGATGTTCATTTTTTCGTGGACCGTGGCGAAACCTTTGGATTGGTTGGGGAATCTGGCTGTGGTAAGACTACCCTTGGCAGGTTGGTTGTCAGACTGTATCAACCAACTTCCGGTAGAGTTGTTTATCATGAAAATAACAATCTGGTTGATCTTTCTTCGCTTGACGAAAAAAGTTTTCAAAAATATCGCGCGAAAATTCAAATGATCTTCCAAGATCCATACAGTTCTCTTAACCCCAGATTGACTGTTTTGCAAATAGTAACTGAAGGTTTGTCGTCCTCAAGCCTATCGATTTCTGACAAAAAGAGACTGGCTTCACAAGCTTTAGAAAATGTTGGCCTGAGGCCAGAGTACCTTTACAGATATCCTCATGAATTTTCTGGGGGTCAGAGGCAAAGAATTGGCATCGCTCGTGCACTTATAATGCAACCAGAACTTTTGATCTGCGATGAACCAGTCTCTGCGCTTGATGTTTCTGTCCAGGCTCAGGTGATTAATCTATTGACCGCTCTTAAAGAAAAATACAAACTCACCTACATTTTTATCGCGCATGATTTAGCTGTTGTCAAATATATCAGCGATAGAATCGCCGTGATGTACCTTGGAAAACTGGTGGAGCTTTCTAACTCAAAAGATCTATTCAACCACCCATTACACCCTTACACTCAAGCTTTAATTGCATCTGTTCCGGTTGCAGATCCAAAGATGCGGAAATTGGCAAAGATACAACCAATCCAGGGCGAAATCACATCCCCGATAGATCCACCGCAGGCATGTCTATTTGCTTCAAGATGCCCTTATGCCATGAAGATATGTCATCAAGGCATACCTGAACTCAAAACCGTTGAAAACTCACATCAAGTTGCCTGTTTTCTGTATCACTGATTCTGCATCAGATCTGATCTGAAAACATAAACCGCCGCGAAAACAACGGTATTTTGTGCCCCGATAAACACTTTTCGTGAAATTTTTTAAAATGTATTCTATTCAATAATATGTAAAGTATAATCTATTATAAAATGGAAAATGAATTATATTATAGAAACATTTTTAGAAATGTGATTTTGATTTGTGAGTTTATATCTGTTTGACAATTACAAATATAATTTTTAGATACAGATATTAATATCAAATAAGAAATGATTTTTATTCTTAGTCATGCCGAGCGGCGTGTGAATCTTCCTGTGGTGTAATACAGACCAACATATTCCAAAGCTTTTTTCAGGGCAGTGTTGATGGGATATCTGTACGAAGCAAGAAAGAAATCTATTGAGAGAAGTTTTGAAAAATAGTCCTGAGCATTTGGCAAATTAGTGATTTGGTTTATAAGACTGCTGCGGAGATATTTACAACTCAATGGTTGTATGATATTTTTTCTTATTACCAGACTCGCTGAAAATAGCCGGCAAATCAGAGGCCTAAATATATGATAGGTGCATCCACCTTTTGGATTAGCAGGATCAAAAAGTACACAGATATCCTCTTCTGTAGTTCTCTCAAGCTTATCAAGCCACTTATCTAAAAGATTCATCTGGGAAAAATGAACTGCCAGCGGTATAAACTCAAGAATAGTTGCTTCTATATTGCACGAAGGCGTGTTGCAGCATTCTTTGCAACCATTACAGGAAGGAAAGGTTTTTTGAATCTGGTTGAGTTCTTCATATAATTTGAGTATCTGGTTTGAAAGATCAGTTATCCGATCTATCATTTAATCCTCTCAGTAATCGATCAAATCAGTTTTTCATTACACCAGATTGAGATAAATATGAAAAATCAAATTGTAATTTGTAAAAAAAATAAGACATCCCATTTTTCTTTATTAGATTAGTGCCAGTGCTTACCGATAATTATATTATTTGAGCTTCTTACTTATGAATCAACTCTGAGTTTTGTGTCATGAGCCTGCTTTTCTGTTATAAATGTCTAATTTGATTCTGTTTAAATGAGCTTTTGAAAGAGACAACGCCTATGCAATATAATGTACCTTATATTGCATCAGTGAAATTCATTCGAATGCTTTATTCAAAAGCTGCTTCACAATAGCTAACACTTAACATATTTGAGCAAATTTTCTATGCACTATATTCTGGTGTACGTACTCAACAGTAATTTATAATCCATTGTTATTTTCCAGATTTACCAAGTCGTAATATACATGTCAACAGTGATTCATTATGCAAAGATAATCTTTTATTAGAAATCGATATTTTTTTCACGAAAGGGAGGTGCAGGTATGGCAAAGTATCAAGTGGCAAAAAGTCTGGATGTTCGTGGAGAAGTCTGTCCTGTTCCAGATGTTGAAACAAAAAGAGCCCTGAAGGAAATGAAACCAGGAGAAATTTTGGAAGTATGGATCGACTATCCCATGTCCAAAGAGAGAATCCCTGAGACAGTCAGGAAATTGGGGCATGAAGTTCTGGAAATTGAAGAAGTTGGCAATAGCGAATGGAAAATCTACATTCAGGTCAAGTAGAAGGAGGTGACTTTCCATGGTTTGGGCAGGGCTTTTAGTAGGCTTCATATTTGGAGTGATTCTTCAGCGGGGCAGAATTTGTTTTAATTCCGCGTTCAGAGATATTTTAATCTTTAAAGACAACTATCTTATGAAACTTGCAGCACTCGCCATAGCCCTCGAATCGATCAGCCTCCTTCTGTTTGCTCAAACTGGACTTATAGCATTAAATCCTCCTGCTCTCAATTGGTTGGGAAATATCCTGGGCGGTTACATCTTTGGACTGGGTATGGTTTTAGCAGGTGGCTGTGCTTCTGGAGTAACCTACAGAACCGGTGAAGGCATGACTACAGCTTGGTTGGCAGCTATTTTCTATGGACTAACTGCATATGCAACAAATTCTGGACTTTTCTCACCATGGAAGAAATGGATCAGCACTTTCAACGTTGTTGTACAAAATAATCAATCAATTTATGCGCCAAAAACAGGACCAACCCTGGCAACCGTTTTGAATATTAACCCATGGATTGTTGCCCTAATCTTTGCTGCTCTGCTGATTTGGTATGCTTTTGGAACAAAAACTTCTGAAAGATCAACAAAATTGAACTGGATCGTTGCCGCAATCCTCATAGCGGTACTCGCACCGATTGCTTGGTGGACGAGTGCAAAAGCAGGGAGAAATTACGGACTTGGCATCACAGGTGGTTGGGTTAATCTCTTCAGTGTCTACACCAATAATAAACCACTCTCCTGGGATGGCGCAGAAATAATAGGTATTATTTTGGGGGCACTTATTTCTTCTATCGCCGGCAAAGAATTCAAGCTAAGAATGCCCAAAAACCCAAAAACCTATTTGCAAGTCATTGTTGGTGGAATATTCATGGGTTTTGGAGCTGCAACAGCTGGCGGATGCAATATCGGGCATTTTCTAACGGGCGTTCCCCAGCTGGCTATATCTTCTATATTAGCCTCTATATTCTTCATACTTGGTAACTGGACAATGGCCTGGATATTGTTTGGCAAGGAGAGATGATTTATGAAAATAACAATACAAGTGATGGTTCAACCTTACACTTATGAAGATATTGACACTGCAATCAAAATTGCTGAGGCAGCTGTTGAAAAAGGACATGAAGTAACTTTATTCCTATTTGCAGATTCGGTAATTTGCGTGAATAAAAATATCAAACCACTTAAAATTGATAGAAATATTCCTGAAAAACTCAGAACTTTGATTAATTCAGGAAAATTGAAAGTTGATATCTGTGGCATTTGCATGGATTATAGAGGTATAAAAGAAGATATGATCATAGATGGTGCAAAACCAAGTGGATTGCCAGAATTAGCAGCACTCTTATCCACAACTGATAGGTTTATAAATCTGATGGCCTGAGGTGGGGAAAATGAGAAAATTACTTTTTGTTGCTTACCAGTCCCCAGTGGGAAGCATATGGGTAAACGAAGCATTTAGAACAGCGTTTGGAATGTATGGAGAAGATCTTGAGCCAAGTGTTCTTCTCTTAGATGAAGCCTGTATTGCTCTTTCAAAAAACACCAGACCTGAATCTCTCGGTTTGTTACCACTTTCTATATGCCACAAATACATAAAACGATACGCTACCAAAGTTTATGTTCTAAAAGAGGACATTGAAAAATTCAGCATAAAAGAAATAGAGGAAAACTTTGGAGCACAGATAATAGAGAAAAAAAGCCTGCCTGATTTCTTTCACGGCTTTGATTACGTGATCTTCATGTGAGGTGATACAATGGCATTAATACTTGTCAAGTACGGAGTTGATCACCCTGTTGAGAAACTTAAGATCGAAAATGCTAAAGCCGGAGATAAAATCGTACTTATCCAGAATGGTGTTTTTTGGGCTCTTAAAAAATACGAGACAAAAGCAAAGATATTTGCAATCAAAGATGATTTTCTTTCAAGAGGGTACAAAGAAGAAGATTCACAGGTTCCATTGATTGATTATCCACAATTTATTGAACTTGTTGAATCTGAGCCACAGTTTATAGGTTAATATGGTATAATAGCAATATAGATGCCGCGATAGCCATCGCGGCATCTCAATTAATCAATTAAAAGGTGATAATCCACACATGAAAAGATCTGATCTGGTCGAACTTTTTAAAGTGCTGGCAAACCAGAAACGTCTTGATATACTAACTCTTCTTCTTGATAGCTGTTTAACTGTCAATGAAGTTGCTCAAAAACTTGGTATTAATATTTCAACAGCCTACAGATATCTAACCCAAATGTACAAACAAGGTATACTTTCTGTAATCAAAACACCAGATGGTGATCGTTTTGATTTCTCTTCTAAACATATGCTTAGAGTTATTGAGGAAGCTATTAATTTCATATCAGACAAGCGTGGAACACCTGTTTTTGAACCCATTTATTATAACGATACCAATCTTTTTAAACCGAAAAGGGTTCTTGATTTTAGGGGTGAAACCTGTCCCATACCAGAATTAACTACAAGGAGAGAGTTGAAAGAACTGACCAATGGTGAAACATTGCTGGTTATAGTAGATTATCCCCTCTCCAAGGAAAGGATTATAAGTTTTTGCAGAAAGATGGGTTATAAAGTTATCGCCGTGGATGACAAATTAGATTCGAAAATCTACATAGAAAAAACTGGATAATCTTTGTGCCCTATTCATCATTTTTGGGTATTGAAAGCTCCCCCCATAGGAAGGGGAGCGGAATTATTTCTCAAAAGATGCTGAATTTCTGGAAAAGTGGGGCAAATATTAGAGAAATAACAGCCATTATTTTGATAAGTATATCGAGACTCGGCCCAACTGTATCTTTCAAAGGATCTCCTACTGTGTCCCCAACAACGAGAGCAGAATGCTCCTGGGAACCTTTGTTCAATCCCTCTATATTACCTTGTTCGAGATACTTCTTGGCATTATCCCATGCACCACCTGCATTTGCAGTGAAAAGCGCCAGCATTATACCACTGAGCGTCGTTCCTACAAGCAAACCCCCAACAAATTCGACTCCAAGCAGAAATCCGCTCAATACAGGTGTAACAATAGCTATCATCGCAGGAAGAGCCATCTGTTGAAGTGCACCATCAGCACTTATTGAAATACACCTTTGATAATCGGGTTTTTCGGTTCCATCAATTATTCCTGGTCTTTCTTTAACTTGCCTTCTTATTTCATCTACCATCTTCGAAGCTGCTTTCACGACAGCTTCAATCAGTATCCCGCTGAAAAGATAAGGCAAAGCTGCACCGAGAACTGCTCCACCGAGAGTTCGTGCGTTTATAATATTTAGATTCAACAGCTCACTGATACTTTTGACGTATTCACCAGGTGAAGCCTGTGAAAACATGTACGAGGCAAACAAAGAAAGGGCGGCAAGTGCTGCTGACCCTATTGCAAAACCTTTACCTATCGCAGCAGTGGTATTTCCTACCATATCAAGCCTGTCTGTAATTTGCCTGACTTCTGGCTCGAGCCCAGACATTTCACTTATTCCCCCTGCATTATCCGCTATAGGCCCATAAGAATCTACTGTTACGGACATAGCCACAAATGAAAGCATTCCTACCGCTGCCATTGCAACTCCATAAAGTCCAGCAAAATGATCTGCAGCCAGGATAGCTGCAAAAAGCATAAGACATGGTAAAAAAGTACTCATCATACCCAGCGCAAGGCCACCACTTATAACCATTCCTGTTCCCTGCATGGATTTATGGCTTAGTTTTCTCGTTGGTGAGAAATCATCTGAAGTATAGTATTCCGCAAGTAATCCTATTATTATACCCGCCGCAATCCCAATTATAGCCGAAAAATACGCAGAAAACGGTCCGTAACGAAACCCGAAGGATTCAAGATTATTTTCTCCCGACAGAGAAAATTTTGTATAGAAAAAGTTCCCAACTATTGTCAAAAGAGCAGAAAGAAACAGAGCAAAATTAAGTTCTGCATGAGGTTTATTGGAAGACTTTTTAAATATGACAAACATTACACCGGCTATGCAAGAAAGCAATCCAATTAGCGCAAATCCTATAGGATAGCTAATGAGCTTGATCACAAGTTCAGTATGCTCTGTTGATGTCAGAACAAAGATATAAGAAGCTAGTACGATAACAGAAAGAATCGAACCAACGTAGCTTTCAAGCAAATCAGCTCCTAAGCCAGCCACGTCTCCAACATTGTCCCCAACATTATCTGCAATTGTTGCTGGATTCCTTGGATCATCTTCTGGAAGCCTCAGTTCCGTTTTTCCAACCAGATCAGCTGCCATATCAGCAGCTTTCGTGTAGACTCCTCCACCCACTCTATCAAACATTGCTATTATTGAACATCCTAACGCATATCCTGAAAGTGTCATTGTAATTGGGATGAAATTGATACCAAGATAATTACGAACAATAACCAGCTGCTCTGGCTCTAATTGATGTCTGAAAATCGTCATAACAACTATAAAGCCCAGCAACGCAAGACTTCCCACAGAAAGGCCCATGATCGAGCCACCCTGAAATGCCGTCTTCAAAGCAGGACCAATTTTTTTGTGCTGCCTTGCTGCCTCTGCGACACGCACATTTGCCCTCGTTGCTGCTTTCATTCCTAAATAACCAGCCAGAGAACTCATAAGAGCACCTATCAAAAATGCAATGGATACATACCAAGCAGTTAATATTCCCAAGATTATCGCTATTACCACAGCGTAAATGGCCACTTTTTTGTATTCATGATTGATAAAAGCGTCTGCTCCCTCTCTTATTCGCAATGATATCTCTCGCATGTACTCTGTTCCTTCAGGTTTCTTGAGCAATCCTTTAAAATTGAAAAAGACTACAATCAGACCAAAAAGGGGAATCAGAAACATCAGCATCATACATCTCCTCCATAACGTAAGAATGTGGTATGATCGAAACATATTCAAGCTCAGATGCCATTTTTTGCTTGCTATCAAAAAATTTTACTCTTTGCATAGTTAAGTTAAGATGGATGGAATTTAATTTACGCTTAATACCATATCTTGGTTAATTTAAGATGAGATCGTTTTTCCTTATAGGAAAGGAGAATTAAAATGATTCAAAATAGCTGGAGATATTTTTTCGATGAATACGCAGAAAAATACGATAATGAGATTTTTACAAAGAATACAAAAGCAGAAATAGATTTTATTGAACAGGAACTCAACATACCCGCAGGTTCTTTCATACTTGACGTTGGCTGCGGGACAGGAAGACATTCAATAGAGCTTGCAAAACGAGGTTATAGTGTAAAAGGTATCGATATATCTGAAAGAATGCTGAGTATTGCCAGAAAAAAATGTGAAAAAGAAAGTGTCTCTGTAGACTTTATCCAAGCAAATGCAGTAGATTTCAAAGTAAACAAATTATACGATGCGTGCATCTGCCTTTAAGGGGCTTTTGGACTTCTATCCGAAGGTGAAGATCCTTTTGACAGAGATATAATGATTCTCAAAAATATAAACAAAACTCTAAAGACAGGGTCAAAATTTATATTTACCGCTTTAAATGGTCTCAGAATGATCAGATTGTTCAACGATGAAGATGTCTCTAAGGGGAAATTTGATCAATTAGCAATTGTCGAGAGCAGTCCAATGTCAGATTACCTTGAAAATGCTCCGGACAGCATATTTTTGAGAGAAAAAGGTTTTATAGCAAGCGAACTTGTTTACATGTTGAAAATAGCAGGTTTTCTTGTTGAAAATATCTGGGGAGGTACCGCCGGTTCCTGGAACCGCAAACCACTCAGAATGGATAAGATAGAATTAATGGTAGTGAGCAAAAAAGAAAGAAAATGCTGATGTAATCTTCTGCTTTTCAAAACGTAGAAAAACTCAGAATCTTACCGTCTCTTATAGTAAGCACACGATCTGCTCGCTTTGCTATTCGTTCATCATGAGTAACGATTACCAGTGTTGTTCCATGTTCATTCCTGATTCTTTCAAGCAGCTCTATTATGCCAAGTCCGGTTTCTGAATCGAGATTTCCGGTTGGTTCATCAGCCCATATTATATCTGGATTGTGAATAATCGCTCTTGCTATGGCCACCCTCTGCTGTTCACCACCTGAAAGCTGAGATGGAAACCTGTTGATTTTTTCTGATAAACCAACTTTTTTCAGCATTTCAAGAGCTCTATTCCTTGCCTCAGTATGTTTCACGCCGAGAATCTTAAGAGGCAATTCCACATTCTCAATAGCAGTAAGCACAGGTACCAGGTTGAAAAATTGGAAAATGAAACCCATATATTTTGCTCGAAATTGCGTTTTTTTCTCTTCACTCATCGAATGAAAAGCCACCCCATTGAAAAAAATCTCACCGCGTGTCGGAGCATCAATTCCAGAAAGACAATTAAGCAACGTGGTTTTGCCAGAACCAGATGGTCCAAGTATGGCAAGAAACTCTCCGTGCTCTATGGTAATATTTATGCCTTTAAGAGCCTGTACAGCCCCTTCTCCTTCACCATAGATTTTCCACAGATTTTTTACTTTTATCATTTTCATCCTCCTAATCAGGCGCTCTCAACGCTTCCACTGGGCTGGTTCGAATCACCAAAACCGGCAAGGTTACTACCAGGGATATAATCATGTAAATCGCCAAAATCAAGCCAGCAAGTTCCCAGATTGGTACTGAAAATTGACCTGAACCAAATATCGAAAAAATAAAATTGGAAACGTCTTTTGATTCAAGATATCCAGCGCAAATACCAGTAATTATACCCATGGACGCTACTATAAGATTTTCCAAAATAAAGGCTGCACTAAGGCTTTTACCAGACATCCCTATAGCCCTTAATGTTCCCGACATTCGTTTTCTAACTATCACATTGCGCAACGAATAAAATGCTATACCACTAAAACCACTTATCAAACCAAAATATAATAAAGTCACACCTGTCTGAATAAGAAGATCAATACCAGAAAAAACTCGATTAAGCTCTTCTTTAATATAGATTGGAAAATCAAATCTCTTTCTGTAGAAATCCTTTACCTGCATAACATTAGCTGGATCCACTCTGGAAATTATCACCGGAATCAATCTGACTTTCTCTGGAATACTGTTTATCGATGCAACATATTTCACAGGTACCATAAGCTGGCGCATATCAAAAGTGTCCACAACCCGAAAAGTCATATTCTCGGTTTCACCAAATCCAAAAGGTGATTTTACCTTACCCGTAATTTGCAGAGATCTTGCTCCTTCAAAATCCCCTACAACTATCGTACCGGGTTCAAGTAACTGCTCCCTCCATCTTTTATTTGTTTCGATGGAAACAACAGCATCTTTCAAAAAATTGTCATCCACAAACGCAATAAGATCGTCGTTAAATTGTGCAACATAAATCTTTGAAGGATTCTGCAAATCTTTCGAAAGATCTGGCTCCCCTTTCGACAAAACCAGTTTCAAAGGATTGTATATCACCATCAAATCATAGCCAAAAAGCCCCGTCTTCATTCTTTCCAGAACAAATTTTTCCATATTATATGGTACAACAAGAACCAAAGTCATCATGAAAACTATCAAACTGAACATCGAAGCAATGATAAATGTATTTTTTCGATTTCGCTCAACGTAGGATAAAGCTATAAATGTGGAAACAGACCCTTTTTTCATCCATCTTGAAAATATCTTTCTCAAAGGAGAGATAAGCGACAGAAACAAAAACCAGCTGCCTATAAAAAACGAAGCGCCTCTTTGCAAGATGTCCCATACCGTGGCAGATTGAGTTAATGGAAAATAGATGAACGACACCAGAAATATACCCATACCAAGACTGAGAAAAGTCGTTGGAAATACAACAACTCCACCAAGCGCCGCAATTAAAAAGAAAAATAACCAGAACTTCGGATATATGAGAATCATAACCATCGATAAAACTATCATTGAACCTCCTGATATTTTTCGTTTCCATCTTTGTGTCCTTACACGACTTTCTGTTCTAAGCATTTCCACAGGTGGATGATGCGTGATAGCCCTGATCTTTAGAATAAAAATTATTAGAGGTATTACAAGCCCGCCAAGAATACCAGTAAATACTGTGAGAGGAGAAACGTAAAGAGTAAGATCTGAAAACCCTATGTAGAATTCACTCATCAATGTGCCTGAAATTGTTCTTAATCTGCGTAAAAGAAAATCTCCTAAAAAAGTTCCCATTATTCCCCCACAGAGGCCGGCTATTAGAAAATAAATTAATCCTTCATAAATCAATATGGCCGATAAGTGCCCTGTTTTCATTCCAAGAATTCGTAATGTGACCATTGTTGTACTTCTCTCTTCGACGAAACTCTGTGCAAATACATATACCAGTATAAACGAAGCGATAACTGAGAAACTGCTGAAAGCAATAGTTAAATAGCCAAGTGTTCTATTTGCCGGTGAATTTAATAATTGAAACTTCATTGCCACAGCCTTCACTTTCAGTTCTTCGGATATCCAATCTGTCGTTGCTTTATGTTCTTCTATAGATCCTTCAAGTCGCATATAGATTTTTGTTGGGAATCCCCCTACCCCCTGAAAATCATCGCGATTTATGAAAACTGTTCCTGCATACTGAAGATTTTCCCCTCGAAAATTCAAGAAGCCATCAGTAGAGATCTTAACTACTTTGAACTGTTTCTGGCCTCTGCCCATGTCCAGTGCGACGAAATCATTTTCTCTTATATTCATTATCTGAGCAAGTTCTTTCGACAAAAGTATATTATTCGAAACCAGTTCAATTTTTTCTTCGACAAAGTAACTCAATTCTTCCGGAGAAGTAGCTATCACGAGACAATCAAGAATTTTACCGCCATATTCAATTTGAGCAATACTTTCAGAGACTGGCAAAACCGATAAAATTTTCTGGTGTTTTCTCAAAATATCGACAATCTGTTGATCAAGTGGAATTTTGAAGAATATGTTGTTTCTTCTGTTTTCCACATAAGCATCCGCACAACCAAAATTTTCTGCAAGACTCCTTTTTATCCACCTTCCTATAGAGTCATTCAAAGACAGTCCACCTACAAGAAGCATCGAAGGTACCCCTATCCCAAAAATGAGAACAAAGACTGATTTGAACCTCATCAAAAAATTCCGGGAAGCTATTTTAAAAACAACTTTGAGCAGTTTGATCACTTCCTTTCGCATTTCACATTAAAGTTCTCATCTCAATTAAGATAGTACAATAAAAGTTAGAAGGTGATACTGTGAATCTGAAGGTCTTATGCAATGACAAAGCCAGAGAAGGTTTTTACAGTGAGCACGGACTTTCAATCTTGATTGATGACAAAATACTCTTTGACACAGGACAAACTGATGTTTTCCTGAAAAATGGCCGCATAATGAATATTGATTTTGAAAAAATAGAGAAAATCATAATCTCACATGGCCATTACGATCATGCCGGAGGGTTGAAATACTGGGATAATGTAGATGCAACCGTGTATATTCATAAAGAAGCAGTTGTTCAAAAATACAGTCAGAACAAACCTGCAGGCATCCCATTTGAGCTGGAAAAAACAGGGTTGGAAATCAGATATCTGCGGGATGATATAACAATTGATAAAATTCAATTCATTAATTCTGTACCTTTATTCGAGAATATAATAGACAAAAATTTTACAAAAAATGGTGAATATGACTTGTTTGAAGACGAAATAAATATTGTTATAGAGGATAAATTATTTACTGGCTGTGCACACAGAGGAATCGAAAACATAATAGAATATGTTCTTGAAAATAGAAAAGTGAACTATGTTATCGGTGGATTTCACCTGGTGAATTCGCCCTTAGGACGGATCGAAAGAATAGCAAAACTTTTTTTCGAAAATGACTTATATATCATACCACTTCATTGTACTGGTCGGGATGCTGTAGAAATTTTCAAGAAAAAACTGAAAGAGAAATGTGTGATTTTACAAGCTGGAGATGAACTCAGGTTACCTTAAAAAACATCTACTTATTCAGATCACAGATAAATTTTTCAACGACGCTGATGAATTGAGAGGCATTCATCGTACCTGCAAGGAGTTTCCCATAAATTTCATTTTTTCTGAGTTGTTCAGCTATTTTATATTCCTCTGAATACATCGAAAGGTAAGTTTGCCAGAGGCCCCCTCTATTTATGTAGTCTTTATCACGCATGAAACCAAATAACACGGCCTGCATTTTCTCAAGCTTTTTATTCTGAACAATGTTGATTTTCTTTTTTCCATAATATTCCGTAACACCGTATAAATTCAATCCGCCTCCCACCCCATCTTTCATACCGTAAACCACATTTCTTATACCAGACATGTAAATTGCTCCAAAACACATAACACATGGTTCCATGGAAGTATAAATAACATAATCAGAAATTTCCATATTGTCTGGGATTCTCTTCATTGAAACGAGAGCATTTAGTTCAGCATGTGCAATACTGTTTCCAAAAACAGGGTATCCAGAAAAATTGCTCTCATGAATCGCGTTCCTTCCTTTTGATATTATATTTCCCGAACCATTCACAATAACACAACCTATCGGAAGAGACCCCATTTTAAGCGCATCAATGCAAAGTTGTACTATTTCATTAATGTAATTCACGCAAAAACCTCCTTCTGCAACAACCATATTTTAACAAACGTATCATGAACATCTACAATGGTCTATATCATCACATCCAGCATGCACGTCTCATCTAATCGCTCATACAGCAAAAGGTAAGGGAATATCGTTCGCAGAAAACAAAAAATGGCATCACACAGAACAAATACAATCAGAATCTTTTAAAAATGACCTTGAATGGTTTGCAGGTGTCTGCCGTGTTGTGAAAGCTTTGAAAAAAGTTAGAATAGGCGCTATTGGTGCAAGACCAGGTGCTTTCAACACCGTGAGATTTTCTGAAAAGCTTCTTGAACAAATGAATATAAGTGTTGAAACAATTGATCTCTCAGAAGTCATATTTAAAGTGGACGAAATTTCTGATGATAATGACAGAGTGATTGAAAAAATCAAGACAATGAAAAATATCTACCACACTCAAATTGTTCCAGATAGCGCTTTGGTCAGTATAGCAAAGCTTTCGGTGATTATAGAAGAGTGGATTTCAGAAAACGATCTGGATGCCACAGCAATTCAATGTTGGACTATTCTCGAGAAGAAACTCCATATCACACCGTGCGCAGTAATGAGTATGATGAGCGAAAAATTAAAACCCAGTGCCTGTGAGGTCGATGTAATGGGTGCACTTTCAATGTATATTTTGCAGAGCGCGTCAGGTAAACCTTCAGCTTTAGTTGACTGGAATAACAATTATTTAGAAAATGAGGTTATGCTCTTCCACTGCGGAAATTTTCCGCCATCTCTGTATGAATCTGTAGAAATACGTTATGCAGATGTCATAGGAACTACTGTTGGAAACCAAAACGCATACGGAGCCTGTGCTGGAAAGATAAAAAGTGGTCCTTTTACATTTCTCAGATTATCAACTGAAGACATAAATGGTTCTGTAAAAGGTTATGTTGGTGAGGGTGAAATATTATCACAAAATCCAAAAACTTTTGGCTCAAGAGGTATTGCAAAGATATCTAATTTAGACGGGCTCATGAACTATATATGCCTTGAAGGATTCGAACACCACGTGGCAATTAACTTGTCCCGAATAGCAAAATCAATCAAAGAAGCTCTTGAAAGATACATGGACATAAAGATCTATTTGCACAAATAGATACAATTCTAAAAAAGACAGAAACTGGATATCTTTTTCCTTTTTATTACAGTTTAGTTCAAACAAAATTTTCTGTAGACAGCAGAGGGTTGTTTGTATTAAAATAACAGTTGAACAGTTGTTCAACTATCGGAGTGATGATATGAGGAAAAACAAAAATACATGTTCTATAGAGAAAATTCACAACAAAACCGTTAAGAGTGTTTTAGAAAAACTGGAAGATGAAGAAACAGTCTATAACATGGCTACGCTCTTCTCCACCTTCTCAGATTCAACTCGTCTGAAAATTCTACTGTGCCTTTCAAGGGCAAAATTATGCAGTTGTGACATTTCAGCAGCGGTGAATATATCCAAATCAGCAACTTCTCATCAAATGAGAATTTTGAAGATGACAAAACTCGTAAAAGCAGAAAGAAAGGGTAAGCAAATATTCTATTCGCTTTCCGATGAGCATGTCAGTATACTTCTTCAAGCTGCACTTGAACATGTAAAGGAGGGAAAAAAGTGAAAAAGCGCTATGAAATAAAAAATCTTCACTGCCCTGATTGTGCAGCAAAAATTGAAAACGCACTAAAAAATTCGGAGGGAGTTAAGAAAGCAACCCTGAATTTTTCTCTTGGAACTCTTGATATTGAATGTGAGGAATTTGTTGATGTGAAAAAAATAATAAAATCTGTTGAGGAAAACGTGGAAATATCCGATGAAAAGAATCACAACAAGCACAAACAACTTACATTTATAATACTTTCTTCAGCCCTACTTGTGCTCTCTCTAATAACCGGAATATGGTATTTTGCAATTGTTTCTTATTTGATAAGTGGTGCAGATGTCATAAAAAAATCTATTTCAAATATTAGAAAAAGGTCGTTCCTTGATGAAAACTTTCTGATGAGTGTGGCAACAATAGGCGCTATTTTGCTGAAAGAATTTCCTGAAGCCGCCGCGGTTATGGTTTTTTATAAAACAGGTGAGTATTTCCAGGACCTGGCAGTAGATAAATCGAGAAAATCTATAAAATCTCTGATTGAATCTACACCGAAACACGCCTGGTTGGTAAGTGGCTCACAGCTACTTGAAACAGATCCTCAAAAACTTGAGCCCGGGCAAATTGTTCTGGTAAAACCCGGGGAAAAAGTGCCTGCCGATGGAATAGTTGTTGAGGGAGATGCTTACATAGATAGTTCACCAATTACAGGTGAATTTATTCCAAGACATGTTGCTATTTCGGATAGCGTTCTTGCAGGAACTATAGTGAGGGAAAGTTCTTTGAAAATTAAAGTTACAAAGAAATACTCTGATTCATCTATGGCAAATATATTGAAATTAGTTGAAAGTGCTTCAGAAAGAAAAGCAAAGACAGAAAGATTCATTACAACTTTTGCGCGATATTACACGCCTGCGGTAGTAATAACAGCTGCGCTGATATCTTTCCTGATCCCTGTAATACTGAATGAATCTTTCAACCAATGGATTTACCGTGGATTAATACTCCTTGTAATATCGTGCCCATGCGCTCTTGTACTTGCAATCCCATTAACATATTTTGCCGGTATTGGAAAATCTTCAAAACGAGGAATTTTGATAAAGGGAGCAAGTTATCTTGATACTCTGGCCAATATCAAAAACATTGTGTTTGATAAAACAGGAACTCTGACGCATGGTAGCTTTGAAATAACGAATATTAACAGTGTAAACGGTTTTTCGAAAGATGATCTGTTGATGTACTCTGCTCATGCTGAGGCTAATTCAAATCACCCCATAGCTCGGTCTATACTGAAACATTTCAAAAAGATAGATCATTCTCTTATAAAAAATTTTCATGAGCTGAATGGATTTGGCGTAACCTGCTCGATAAATGGGAAACTCGTCCATGTAGGAAACGACAAACTTCTTCACAGAGAAAATATTCCCCATCCAGAAACTGTTTGCAAACTTGACGAGAAATCAACTGTCCATGTTTCAGTAAATAGACTGTATGCAGGGAACATTTTGCTTGCGGACAAACTAAAAGAAAGTTCCAGAAAAACAGTTGATTTACTCAAAAGCAAAGGATTATCAGTTTACATGTTAACAGGGGACAATGAAAGCGCCGCAAGAGAGATTGCAGAAAGACTTTCAAACATAGATTATTACTCTGAATTGCTCCCCGAAAACAAAATAGATATTCTTGAGAAAAAGATATTAAAAAGCGGAAAAACAGCGTTTGTTGGAGATGGTATAAATGATACTCCAGCACTTGCTCGAGCAGATGTTGGAATAGCAATGAACGGTTTTGGCAACGATGCTGTTGTTGAGATAGCAGATGTGGTTATCATGGGAGCTGAACCAATTAAGATTGTGGAATCTATAAATATAGCCAGAATGACCAAGAAAATAGTACTTGAAAATATCTTTTTTGCGATCACAATAAAACTGCTATTTATGTTTTTTGCTATAACAGGTAAAGCAACCATGTGGCAGGGAGTTTTTGCAGATACCGGCGTGGCACTTTTATGCGTGCTTAACTCGCTAAGAGTACTTTTCTCGAGAAAAACAGAAATTTGATTAATGTGCGGCCCCAATGGGGCCGCATCGCTCATCCCAATCTCCATATATCGTATGGCGAGTTCAAATAGTGCAGAAAAATTTTCGATGTATGAGATTTAGCAATTTCCCTGAAAATATACATTGATGGTCTTGGAATGAACTTCTTAGTATTGTAATCGGTTTCAGCAAGTCCAAATCGCATATGATAACCTCGCGCCCACTCATAGTTATCCACTATCGACCAGTGAAGATATCCAGCAACATCCACTCCTTCTTCAATTGCCTTTTCTGTTGCATAAAGATGTCCCACCAGATAATAAGGTCTGAGACAATCTCTGAAATCTGCTATACCATTTTCACTCACAATTATCGGTAATTTATAGTGTTCATACATCTGCTTGAGAACCTTGAGCAAACCTTCTGGATATATTTCCCATCCAAAATCACTCACTGGTCTCATGTCTCTTGAATAACCGCCAGCTTGGCAGTTGTATCCAAACCCTTCAACTATCGTCCAGTCAAGAGAAACCGGGCCAAAATTTATGGATTCTGTTCTTTTTATTACAGTTCTGGTGTAATAATTCACACCAAGAAAATCAAGCTTATTTTTCATATCTTCTCTTTGCTGAAAGAAAATCTTTCCAGAATGAATCATATCCAGAAAAGAATAATTCATTAATTGTGTGGCATTTTCTTCAATTTCTCTATCATTGTCGATAGATTCATACACAGACGCCGAATAGATTATTCCAACGGGTTTTTTACTGATTGCTTTAATGGCGTCGTAAGCCCTCGCATGAGCTTCTGCCTGGTTCAAAAGGCTGTTCATGTACATTTGTGGATCAAAATAGGATGGTGGAAAACCAAATCTACTCATTATATATCCCATCTGGCTTACAACATTCGGCTCATTCATTGTACTGTACATATCTACCAGATCATCGAATTTCCAGGCTATATAAGCAGCAAACTTGGCAAATTCGATCACCGTTTTTTTGTTAACCCAGCCTGTTCTTTCCGTTGATTTCCCCCTATGCACTGCCACAGGGTCATGTATCCATAGTGGAAGCGTGAAATGAGATAAATTGAGGATTACTTTCAAGCCACGATCTTTCATGTCTTTCAAAATAGATCTGTAATGATCCACGGCATTTTTATCCGCCAGTTCGTCAAGTTCTTTAAGTGCCTCATGAGTTACCCCAATTTCAGTTATCTGTTCATCACCTTTTACCTGGACAGATATGCTGAATGTCTCTTTTGGGAAAATTCTCGACCATTCTATGTTTATTCGAAGTGCGTTCATACCAAAATCAACTGCAAGCTGATGTAGATTTGCGTAGTTGCGCCAGTAACCAACGCCATACTCTGGTAAATGTCCACTCACTGCTCCTGTGATAATATTTTCAGGTTCTCTAACCCAGACAAACCAGTCAGTGTTAAGGTCAACATCTTCTTTCTCGCATCCCATTTCAACCTGAAAGCCAGCCATTGAAGCCCCAAAAAGAAATTTCTCTGGAAACATAAGATCTCCCCCTTTACAGTTTTGATTTTCCAAGTGCGATCATTTTATTTTCAAGAGATTGAACATCTTTTGAAAAATAGATGGACAGGATCATCAAAAAAACTGTGCAACCGAACCAAAAATACGCTGAGATTTTCATAGCGATGCCAAGAGAACCAAAAACTATTGACAAAGCTCCTCCAATCCACCTACCCACTCCTGTACCAAGTGAATCTGTAAGATTAAAAATTGAAAAAATTCTTCCTCTATCCTGAGGCTCGTTTACATTGATCAGCATGAATTTCACATTCGGTCCAGTAATACTATCTGTCATGGCCGCAAACAATCCAAGAGTCCCAAGTACAAATAAACCACCTGGCCCTGTTGCGTGATAATCAATTGTAATAATTGTTAGCAATACTCCTGCTGCAGTACTGATGCCGCAAAAAACAGGTAGTATGGATCTGGACCGTTTATATAACTTTGTGCCTATCCACCCACCGACAACCGTCCCAAGAATATTTCCTAAACCGAAAACGAGAAAGACGATCGTTGCAATCTCGACAGATAAACCTCTTTCTCTTCTGAAATACTCAACTAAGAAATACGGGATTGCTCCCCATGGCACAGTACCGAGAATTCCTTGAAGAAATAAAAAGAGGTTTGTCTTTATAGTGACCAACTTTGCATAATCTCGAAATTTTGGAATTTTCGGATAAGTGTAACCAGCCCTCACGAGTTCACCAATACCCTTCTCAAATGCACCACGCTTCGGTTCTTTTAGAACAAAAAAAGCGGCTATGGTGAGAAAAACATTTGGTAGAGAAACAATGACAAATGGAATCCTCCATCCAAAACTTGGACCAACAAAGCCCCCAATAACCATACCGAGAATATTTCCAATTGATATAGCCGACGTCAAGAAAGCAACTATTTTTCCTCTGCTCACTTCATCAAACATATCTGCGACAAGTGAATAAACGATAGGAAAACTTGCACCAACCCCTATGCCGGTTAGCGCTCTCCAGAGAAAAAGCTGGGAAAAAGAACCAGAAAAAGCCGTCATCAAGCACGGTATTTCTCCAACAAGTACAGAGTAAAGCAATAAGTTCTTCCTGTTAAATTTGTCTGCCAGATATCCCCACACCAAACTTATAAGAGCTCCTATTACTGTGAATATAGCCCCAACCAGTCCTATCTGAGCGTCACTAACACCAAATTCTTCTTCAATCATCCCTATAGTTGGAGACATTACCATTTGATCTGCGTTCAACAGAATAAGCAAAACCATCAAGAAAAAAACTACCCAGAAAGACTTCAAATTAACACCTCCCCCTTATTTTATAAACAGAGCAACAATTATAATCGCAGTTCCAACAAATTTGAATATTCCCACAGGCTCAGACAGAATTAAAAAAGCAAAGAAGCTCGCCACAGCTGGCTTCAGATAGAATACCAAACTGGCTCTGCTTGGTCCAAGCTTTTCCACAGCTTTGAAAAAGGTAACATAAGCAAGCCCGGTAACAAAAATGGCCGAATAAAGCAATATTATCCAGCCATTAAGTGCCACTTCCGGGATATCGAGCTTACCTGCGAGCAATAAAATCGCCCCATAGACTATCCCGGCAAACAATGTGGAAAATGCTGTAGCGTTCATTGATCCGTACTTCAAGGTAAAATCTTTCATCAAAACCGTATAAAGAGCAAAAGTAATAGCCGCACCGACACCGCAAATTAAACCAAAAGTACTATCTCCTTCAACTTTGCCATAGGATAAAACAAATATACCTATCAAACCAACAACAACACCAACAAATTTTTTAAAATTGAGTTTTTCCTTTCCCAAGGCAAATGCAAAAATACTTACAAACAGAGGATTAGTCGCCACCAAAGTAGCTGCAGTCGATGCATTAGAAAACTTAATCGACAATTGCAGCAGAGACATCGAAACAACACCATTCAGGCAACCTATCAGTGCAAGCACCCCGGCATCTTTAAGTGAGATCTTCTTCTTTGCAAAAATTACGAGAAAAATACCTCCGACAAGAAATCTGAAGAATGTCAAAAAAAATGGATCTACCTGCTGCATTAGGGGTTTTGTGAGCACTTCCATAGAAGACCACATTAAAAGCGAGAACAGCAGATACACATATACCAAGCCAATTCACTCCTTTGAATTTTTATCAATCTCCTGCTCCATAATCTTCAAAAACACATTAACAACAACTGGATCAAACTGGGTTCCAGAGTTCATCTTTATCTCTTTGATAGCATCCTCTTTAGATAAACGTGGCCTGTAAGGCCTGTCACTTGTCATGGCGTCAAATGCGTCAACAACAGATATTATTTTTGATTCAACAGGTATCTGCTCACCTCTTAAGCCATCTGGATAACCACTGCCATCGTATCTCTCGTGGTGGTGACGTACTATTTTTGCTATATCGCTTAAACCGGCTTTTTCAAGTAACTCCGCGGCAACTACGGGATGTTTTTTCACAAGCTCATATTCGTGGGGAGATAACTTTGACGGCTTACGCAGAATTTCCCTTGGTATTGCCAATTTTCCGATATCATGAATCAAACTTGCCCAATAAACTTTTGCTATTCTCTCACCCTCAAGATTCAGATATTCGGCTATCTTTACAGCGTATTTTTGTGCCCGAGAAGAATGTTCCACTGTATACGGTTCGTGATAGCTCAAAGCCGAAAGAAGAACATCTATTACCCTCTGATGCATTCTTTGCTGCTCATTTTCGTAATTTCTTATTGTGATGAAAGCTTTCAGGGCACTTGCAGCTGCTTCTACAAGCTTGAGAAATTCCTCAGAAAGTTTCCGCTCAGAATGATTGAAAAGCAACAGAAGTAACTTTTCATTAGCTGTCAAGCAAAGAGTTTCTGAAACTTTTCCCAATTCGGGAAATTCAAATTCTTTCGGAATCCCATCAAATCTACCATCATTTGCGCTGAAAAAATCTACATTCAAAATGTGTTTTGTTCCAGTGGATGTTTGTAAATAGCATGTATTTTCGCTAACAACCGCCGTTGAGCAATCTGGTAAAATGGAATTCAAAATTTCCAGTATATCTTGATAAAATTGCTCATTCTCGGTATCTGTAACGAGCCGATTAAACAAATTCATAGATCGTGCAAAACGCCGGATAGAGATTTCAAGATCTTCTAAGGTTTTTTCAAGTTCCTCATTTATAGCTCTGATTTCCTGATCCTGTGCCCGTATTTCCTCGTTGGCAGATGTGAGCTCTTCATTTTTTTTATCCAGATCACTCACAATTTTCTCAAGTTGCTGAGTACGCCTTTGAACAATTTTTCTCAGAGAAATTATCCAGAGTGCAAGTAAAGCCACCCCGAAAATTGATAGAATCAAAATTGTGCTTAACCATCGAGGTATTACTTTTTCTTCAACGTAGGTTCCGAGATACCGTGAAATTAGAGTATTATATCGAGATGAATCAGATTTCAATGAAGATAGATAATTGTCAATCTGCTCGGTAAGAACGTGATTTTGTTGAGCCCCTTTTGGAAAAGCAAAACGCAACTCGACAGGGGAAAAAACAACTCCGCTTATTTTTAGAGAATATCGCTTAGCATTTTTTGCAGCGAATATTCTGCTCACAATCGCAATGTCTGCTAAACCATCTTTTACAGCTTTCAGAGCTTCTTCGTAATCCTCGACAACGAAAAATCTCAACTGAAAATTAAAGTCACCAGCCTGTCTCTCTAAATAATCTGCATAGACATCTTTTTCAACTACTGCAATAATTTTATTATCCAAATCTAAAAAACTATCAATTTGCTTTTTTGAGCAGGCAACACCCCAGTTCAATATAACAGACTCTCTGTTGTAATCGATAATTTTTGCTCTTTCCTCAGTAAACGCCACAGCAGTCATAAGGTCTATTTTTCCTGCTTGTAAATTATCCAAGAGTTGTGAAAATTCTCCATAAACATATTCAACTTGCCAGTTATTTGCATTTGCAATTTCCTGAATTATCTCAGAATACAAACCAGAAACTTTTCCATCCATGAAATCAATTAATGGTGGATTATGATAAACGCCTATTTTTAAGCTTACAGAAAAGATCGTACACGTACAAAATATAAGTAAAACGATTACTCGAAATTTCATCCGATGCACCTCAACAACAAAGTTTAACACAATTACAATCAGGCACAGTTGTTAAGTTAGAATCTATATTGTATAATTTTAAAAACCAGTGTGGGAGGGATGTTCATGAAAAAGCTTTTTTTGATGGTATTCATCTTAACTGTGATTTGCAGCAATATCTTTTCAGCGGGAAAACTTAATGTTTCAACATGGGGTTTCAACCTCGATTTACTTGACAAAAACATTTCAAAACCGTTTTTCGAGAAATACGGTGTAGAAATAGTGCGCGAAATTGGCAACAACTCAGTTAGATTAACGAAACTGATCTCCCAGAAAAATAACCCAGTAATAGATGTGGTTCATTTTGTTGATTACTACGCCGCTCTTGCCTTAAAAAATGGTCTCCTTCAGCCAATCGACATTAGCAAATTAAGCAACTACAACGACCTGTATGAATTTGCCAAAGATCCGTTAGGAAACCATTATGGTATTGGCTATACTGTTTACAGCCTTGGAATCGTCTATAGAACTGACAAAATAAAAAGACCTGTTACTTCTTGGAAAGATTTCTGGTCAGAAGATGTTGCAGACCACATAAGCCTTCCAAACATTACAACGACACAGGGTCCGGCACTCATGATGCATTTCAATAAAATCTTTGGACAGGATGCATACGATCCCGAACTCAACGCCGCTTTTGAAAAAGTTGTACAGCTATCAAAAAATGTTGTTACTTTTTACAATACGTCGTCAGAGCTGATCAATCTGTTCAAAATGGGCGAAGTCTGGATGGCACCTGTTACGAGATTCTCATGGGGCCAATTTCTTGAAACAGGTTTACCGTTAGCATGGGTTATACCAGAAGAAGGCATGCTTGGATTTCTCAATGTCGTCTGCATAATAAATGGTGCAAAGAACATGGAAAGTTCTTATAAATATATAGATTTCATTATAAGCCAAGAAGTTCAACAGGCTGAAGCTATGGATTTAGTGGACTCCCCTGTAAATGTGAAAGTATCTGTACCACCAGAAATAGCAGAAAAATTAACCTATGGAAAAGAACACATAAATTCACTTGTATTTTATGATGCGAATTTTATCGTTGAGAATTACGATAGATGGATTGATAAATGGAACAGGATGATAGCTCAGTAATGAGAAAGTATTTTCTCATCCTGCCAGCCATACTTTTTCTGATAATTTTTTTCGTTTTACCATTAACATTTGTAATAACACAGAGCATTTATCAGCCTGATAAAGGATGGAGTGTTGACAGCTATTCAAAGTTTTTCACACAAAAAGTATCTCGAAATGCTTATACAAGGAGCCTTACTATAGGATTGCTCGTGACTGCTGTCTCACTCCTTACTGGCTATCCAGCAGCCATGGCGATATCAAACATTAAAAATGATTCACTCAAAGGCTTGCTAATGACATTAATTGTATTTCCCCTCATGACAAATTCTGTTGCCAGAACCTTTTCATGGCTCGCTGTACTTGGAAGAGAAGGCCTGGTGAATAATCTATTGGCAGCACTTGGAATACTTGACAATCCTGTGAGGCTCTTGTACACACCCGGTGCAGTTTTTTTCGGTCTGTTACAACTTTTCCTTCCGCTGATGATAATATCTCTTGTAAGCGCACTTGAAAACCTTCCAAAAGAAGTACCCCTTGCAGCAAAAAGCCTTGGCGCAAACGGCTATAATTTGTTTTTTAGAATCTATCTTCCTCTAACTTCTGAAGGAATTGTTAGTGGATGTACATTGGTATTCACAGGTTGTATAACAGCTTATGTCACCCCTGCTGTACTTGGTGGAAGTCGCGTTTTGATGTTAAGCACTCTTTTATACCAAAAGGCATCAGTTACACTTGACTGGAATATGGCAACAGTTATAGCAGTGATTATGTTTCTAACCACCCTCTTAATAAATTACATTTCTCGAAAACTCAGCAATCTGGGAGTGAGCAAATGAAGATTAACAGATGGATTCTTCTTGCTCTAATCGTCGTTTTAGTCATCTTGCTTGGGCCGTTTCTGGTAATTTTTCTGGCATCTTTCGAACCAACTTCATCGCTCAGATTTCCTCCAACAGGCTTTACTCTGTCCTGGTTCAAAAAAGTGATTAATATGCCTATGTTTCAGAAAAGCTTTCTCCTCAGTTTGAGGTTGGCTCTACTATCTTCAGCCGTTTCGTTACTACTTGGTGTGCCAGTTGCTTATGTGACAGCAAGATATGACTTCAGGGCAAAACGTTTTCTGGAATTCATTACAACCCTGCCTGTCATAATACCCGGCTTAGTAGCCGGGCTTGCATTACTCAGATTTTTTGTGCTGTTAAATGTTTTTTCAATTGAAACAACCCTTTTGATAGGGCATACTGCAATAGTTTTACCGTATGTAGTAAGATCAACTTTGTCAAGTCTTGTAAATCTTCCTGGATCTATAGAAGAGGCAGCAAGAAGCCTTGGGGCCAACCATCTCAAAACCTTCTTTCTTATCGTCTTACCCAACATAAGAACAGGTATTATTTCAGCTTTCATAATGACTTTCATAACATCTTTTAACAATGTTCCTGTATCACTTTTCCTAACAGGACCGGGTGTTAATACACTGCCTGTCGTTATGATGACTTATATGGAATATTACTATAATCCAAGCATAGCCGCACTTTCAACCATTCTCATAGGTGCAACACTGTTAATTGTTCTTCTCGCACAAAAACTTTTTGGGATATCAAAAATGATGTGAGGGATGAAAATGGCATTCTTACAGTTGCAGAACATCTCAGTCGCATATCAGAAAAACCTTATGATTTTGGAAGACCTCAACCTTCAGATTGAGAAAGGCACATTTCTATCATTACTCGGACCGTCTGGATGTGGAAAGACAACTACTTTAAGGACTATAGCCGGTTTCCTGACACCAATAAAAGGGAAGATCCTTCTTAGAGGAAATGATTACACACAGATTCCCCCACACAGAAGAAACATGGGAGTGGTTTTTCAAAATTATGCTTTATTTCCACATATGAATGTTTTTCAAAACGTTGCATTTGGATTGAAAATGCGAAAATTGAACAAAAATGAGATAGATCAAAAAGTCAGAAAAGCAATAGCTCTGGTTGGTCTTTCGGGGTTTGAAGAAAGATCGGTTACACAGCTTTCCGGAGGGCAACAACAGAGAGTTGCAATAGCGAGAGCCGTGGTTATAGAGCCGGATGTACTCCTGATGGACGAACCTCTTTCAAACCTGGATGCAAATCTCAGATTAGAAATGAGAAATGAAATAAAGCAACTGCAAGAGAAACTGGGTATCACCACCGTATATGTTACACATGACCAATCAGAGGCGGTAGCTTTGTCAGATCAAATAGTAGTGATGAAAAACGGAAAAATCGAACAAATAGGAAACCCGGAAAATGTTTTCGCCAATCCTGAAACAGCATTTGTTGCGAAATTCATGGGTTTTCAGGAATTGATAAAAGGTGTTGTAAAACAAATAATCGAAAATTTCGCATTTATAATCACTGAAAACAGAATCATCAGAGCTCGTATGATCACACCTTTGAAATTAGGAGAAAAAGTTGTTCTGTTTTCCAGACCCAAAAAAATAAAACTGGTGAAAGATGATGGCGAAAACAGGTTTAGTGCAACTGTGATATCTAAAATTTTTCAGGGTGATAGTGTTGCAATTATTTTGAAAATAGGTGAAAAAAGATTTGTAGTCGAAATTGAGCCATCACAGGCTGAGCAATTTTTTGAAAACCAAAATGTCTTCTTGCATATACTCTCAGAAGATTTAATTGCATTGAAGGAGGAAGATGAATGAGTCTGCAAAAACACATAAGATGTAAACCGGGCGATGTGGGGGAGTATGTTCTTATACCCGGGGACGAATCGCGGGCTGCTAAAATAGCCGAAAGATTAGAAGATGTTAGAAAAATATCTGAAAATCGTGCCTATCATGTCTACACTGGTAAATTAAGAGGAGTAAAAGTAAGCGTCTGCTCAACAGGCATAGGTGGTCCATCTGCCTCCATAGCTATTGAGGAATTGATAAAAATTGGGGCAAAAACTCTCATAAGAGTTGGCTCTGCAGGCTCAAGACAGTCTTACATGCCCATAGGTTCTCTGGTAATTGCTACTGCCGCTTACAGAGGAGAAGGAACATCTCATGCTTACGCACCTTCAGCTTTCCCTGCTGTAGCTGATTTGCAGGTCACTTCTTCTCTCATTAAAGCAGCGGAGTCGTTGGGTTATAAATATTACAGTGGTATTGTTTACACGAGAGACGCCTATTATGTGCAGGATGAAGGCTTAAACAAATTTTTAACCGATAGCGGGATCGTTGCTGCAGAGCAAGAATGCTCAATAGCTTTTATTCTTGGTACAATCAAACATGTTCGGGTAGGTGCAATTCTGGCAACCGATTCTAATATATGGTTGAATCCCCAGCCGCCACTTGAGGAAAAAGAAAAACTTTTCTCTAAAGCAGAAAAAAAGGCAATAGATGTTGCATTAAAAGCAATAGATATACTGATTGAGGAGGATAAACTTGCAAAGAAAAATCTTTAAAAATGCCCTGATAGTTGATGTTATAAGACAGGTAATTTTTAAAGGATGGTTCTCTGTTAACCAGGGTAGATTTGAATTTGTTGAAGAAGGGGAAGTAACAACAAATGAACCTTGCCAGCTAATTGATTTGAAAGAAAAGTATGTTGTACCCGGCTTCATAGATGCTCATATGCATGTTGAAAGCAGTTTGGTAACATGCAGTAGTTTTGCAAAGGCTGCTCTCAAACATGGAACAGCAGCTGTTCTCCACGATCCCCATGAGATAGCCAATGTTTTTGGTGCTGACGGTGTGAAATTTATGATTCAGGATGGAAATAATCAACCATTGCGGTTTTACTGCGCCATTCCAAGTTGTGTCCCTGTGACAAGAAAAAAACTCGAAACAGCAAATTCGTCAATTGATCCTGTTGATGTAGAAGAACTGTCAAAATTAGATCGGGTAATTGCCTTGGGAGAAGTTATGGATTATCTTGGCGTTATCG
Source organism: Pseudothermotoga elfii DSM 9442 = NBRC 107921 (assembly GCF_000504085.1). NCBI lineage: Bacteria > Thermotogati > Thermotogota > Thermotogae > Thermotogales > Thermotogaceae > Pseudothermotoga > Pseudothermotoga elfii. The sequence continues at coordinate 1,418,043 of NC_022792.1, forward strand.
AGGAAAACGAAAAACTGATGAAAATCATAGAAGTTGCCAGAAAAAATAAATTGTTAATAGAAGGACACAGCCCAACTTTGAGGGGGGAAAAACTATCAAAATATATAGCCGCAGGCATCGGCTCTGATCACACTCTGACGAATCCAGATAAAATCAACGAACAACTCTCGAAAGGTATGCATGTTATGATACAGGAAAAATCCCTGAGTGAAGAAAACATCAAATCGATCATGAATTTTCCAGATAGATCACGTATTCTACTGGTCACAGATGACGTTATTCCAACAAGACTTGTGAAAGGGCATCTCAACAAAATTGTCTCCCTCGCGATCAAAAACGGCTGGAAACCGTTAGATGCAATAGCATCTGCAACAATAAGACCAGCCACATATATGAAAATAAGCGATATGGGCTCCATATCTCCCGGGAAAATCGCAACATTTTTTACAACAAAAGATATTACAGAGCTTTCAGTGGAAAATTTTTATTGCGAAGGAACCGAGCTCTCCGAGCTCGTTTTCAAACCAGCCCAATTTTCGAATTTACCAGAAACTATAAAGATTAAAAACATTACCACAGATGCTTTTAAACTGACAAATGTAAAAGACGGGAAAAGAAAGTTAAATGTAGTAACTATGAATCAATTCAACACTCTGACCGGCTTGATTAACGAAACAGTTTCTGTTAGAGATGGTATAGCTGATGGTGATTATGTCAATGTGTGTGTTTTCAGAAGGAGAGAGGAATCTCTAAAAGGTCACGTCGGATTGCTGAAAGGTTTTGGGTTAACCAAAGGAGCCATTGTTTCCAGTTTTGCGCATGATTCTCACAACATAGTAGCTGTGGGAAAATCAATTGACCACTTGAAAAAAGCCACAGAAGAATTACTTGATATGAAAGGTGGCATGGTGTTTTTTGATGGAGAAAACCTGTTAAAACTTCCACTCGAAATCGGCGGGGTCATAACCTCAAATGAAGTTGAAAAAGTGGCTGGCAAACTTGATGACATTGAAAAATCCCTCAGAAAAAACGGTGTTAAGCACAAGAATCCCATTCTTTTTCTGACAATCCTTGCTCTGACAGTCAGCCCAGAATTTAAATTTTCAGACCTTGGAATAGTTGATACAGAAAATTCCCTGCTAATGGGCAATCAATGATATACTCTTCCTGATATCTGGAGGGAGTCACGTGGGTAAAAAACTTGTTGTCAAAGATAGAGAACGATGTATAGGGTGTTATTCATGTATGTATGCATGTAGCAGGGCATGGCATAACATAATTGGCATAGAAAAATCTGCTATGAGGGTGAAAAATTACCCGGGTGTTGAAGGTGCTTTTTCAGTTCGAATATGCCAGGCATGCCTCGAGCCAGAATGTGCTGAAATTTGCCCGACCGGAGCGCTGAAGCTATCAAAAAAAGGATATGGCGTTGAATTAGACCGAAAAAAATGTACTCACTGTATGAGATGTGTTAAAGCTTGCAGTGCGGGTGCTCTTCAGTGGGATGATGAAACCCAGATGCCGTTACCCTGTTATCACTGTGGGGTATGTGTTATGTATTGCCCGACAAACGTTTTAGATATGCAAGAGGTGGTAACAAATGTACAAAATGCTTGAGATAGACCTCTGCACAGGTAAGGCTAAAGTGAAAGATATATCTGATCTGTTTGCAAAATTCATAGGCGGAACGGGCGTGTTAACTTATCTTGCCCTTTCTGAATTCGACGAAAAACTCGACCCACTTTCTCCGTCAGCCCCGATTTTTCTGGGGATAGGTCCTTTCAACAACTGGTTCCCAAGTGCTTCAAAGACTGTTGCTTTATTCAAATCGCCACTTACTGGAGATTTAGGAGAGTCCCACGCCGGTGGAAGACTTTCCATGGCAATGTATGCATCAGGATTCCATGTCTTGAAAATAACGGGCAAATCTGAAAAACCCGCATATTTATCAGTAGACAACGAACGTGTTGAGATAGTTAGTTGTAAATCACTCTGGGGTAGGAGCGCCCTTTCAACAGAAAGAATTCTTCGCGAAAAAGAAGATACAAGAAAAGGCAAAAAAAGCATAATTCGAATAGGACCTGCTGGAGAAAGATTATCACCCATAGCCTGTGTTACAGTAGACAGTTCAAGGCACTTTGGTAGACTTGGACTTGGAGCAGTGATGGGGTCTAAAAATCTCAAGGCTATCGTTATATCCGGAAATAGATATTTTCATATTGAAGATAAAAAAGAATATCAATCTCTTTACAATGAACTTTTCAAGACACTCGCTTATTCTGAAACAACTTACAAATATAGAGACCTTGGCACAGCTGCAAATGTCATTCCTTTGTCAGAGATCCACGGGTTGCCAACACGAAACTTTTCGCAGGGCTTTTTTGAAAGTGCTGGAGAAATAAGTGGTCAGAACTTTGCCGATAATTTTTTAGTACAGCAGATATCCTGTACACATTGTCCAATTGGATGTATCCACGTTGCAACATTGAGAGAACTCTTCGCAGATCCACATATGTACAAAACTATAAAAGTGTCATACGACCATGAACTTATTTATTCAATAGGATCCAATCTAAGCATATCAAAAGCGGAGGACATCTTAAAACTTCTTCAGTTCATAGAAAAACAGGGCTGGGATGCGATAAGTATAGGCGTCACTCTGGCATGGGCGACTGAAGCTTTTCAAAAAGGGATAATCAACCTTGCACATACCAATGGGATTGTTCTAAGCTTTGGCGACAGCAATACATATCTGAAAGTTCTGCAGAACATATCTGATGAATCAAATGAATTTTACAAAGATCTTGAAAAAGGAGTATATTATTGCGCCAAAAAATATGGGGGAGAAGATTTTGCTATTCATTTTAATAAAAACGAAGCTCCTGGTTATATGACAGGCATAAATGCTTTTGTCGGATACTCAGTTGGTGTAAGACATTCTCATTTAGATTGCGCCGGATACAGTATAGATCAAAAATTTTTAGGAAGGCAAAACGACCCTTCGAAAGAAACAAAACTCATGTACGAAGAATCCCTTATCAGGAACCTTACTAATTGCCTTGTAACATGCCTCTTCGCTCGAGGGACGTACAACATGCCTGTTATAGAAAAAGGCTTAAAAATTCTTGGATACGATGTAGATGCTAATAAATTGATAAAAATTTCGAAAATTGTACATGGTATGAAATACCTTTTGAAAGAAAAAATGGGCTTTAGATTTTCAGACCTGAAAATTCCCACAAAATTGACCAGTGTTTATACAAGCAGAGGGTTGATAAATGAAAAAGATTTTCTAGAAAGAGTGAAATTTTACGCAGAATTTATAGAACAGGACAAAATCATGGCCAAGCAGTTTCTATCTCATACAATTGATTGAATTCAAGATTTACAATTCAGATGCTATAAGGTAACCATTAAGTTAAAACCGCAAAAAAGAATATTTTTTCAAGAAAACATTCGCCTGTTTTGTTTGAAACTCTCAGAAAGTTCGAGATATCCTCCATTTGTGAATTTTTCACAATCGTATATTATATTATGGAAAAAATACCCGGGTAGAACGCATGCGTATGTTGGGGAAAGTCTAATCTGTTGACAGCTATTTTGTAAAATGATAAAATGAAAAAGCGGTGCCCCTGTAGTTCAAAGGATAGAACGGCGGATTCCTAATCCGCAAATGGAGGTTCGATTCCTCCCAGGGGCACCAGGGAAATGGGCCGTTAGCTCAGCTGGTAGAGCACCTGACTCTTAATCAGGGGGTCGCAGGTTCGAATCCTGCACGGCCCACCAGAGCAAGAGGAAGCCTTGCTTCCCACCCCGAGACAGAGTCGAAGGGGTTTAAAAAAAATCAGGCCGTAATGGGAGGCGGGCGTTTGCCCGCATATTTTTTTAATAAGGAGGTAGAGATCATAGATAAAGAACAGGTATTGTTGAAGAATGAACAGATCAGATTTTCAAAAGTTCGAGTAATTGATTCTGATGGAAAACAACTTGGCATAATGTCTTCCAGAGAGGCTCTGGAGATTGCAAGAAGAAAGGGACTAGATCTGGTTCTTGTTTCCCCAAATGGTGATCCACCCGTCGTGAAAATCATGGATTTCGGCAAGTATATGTACCAGATTTCCAAAAGACAGAAAGAAGCAAGAAAAAAGCAGAAACAGCAGGAAATCAAGCAGATGAAATTCAGGCTGAAAATCGACGAGCACGATTACCAAACAAAACTAAAGCACATAAGAAGATTTCTTGGAAACGGTGATAAGGTAAAGGTTACAATCATGTTCAGGGGAAGGGAAATTACCTTTACAGAAAAGGGTAAGCAGATTCTCGAGAGAATAGCAAATGATGTCAGCGATATTGCTGCTGTTGAAACAGATGCCAAACTTGAAGGTCGGGACATGTGGATGCAACTCAAACCAAAGAATTGAGGGAGGTCAAAAAACATGGCAAAGTGTAAGATGAAAGTCAGCAAAACAGCATCAAAAAGGTTTAAGATCACAAAAAGCGGCAAAGTCATGTTTAACCATGCTCGCACGAGACATACCACGGGTAAGAGAAGACGTTCAGCCCTGAGAGTGCTCAGAAAGAAAGATGCTCTGGCAAAAGGTGACGAAAAGAGAGTAAAAAGGCTTCTTGGCGTAAAGTGAGAGGAGGAAGCAAACCATGCGAATCAAAAGATCAGTGCATGCGAGAAAGAAAAGAAGAGAGAAATTTTTAAAATCTGCAAAAGGTTACAGGGGTGCTATAAAAAGAAGATACAGACTGGCTAAACAACATTATTACAGAGCAAAATGGTATGCGTACGCCGGTAGAAAGCTGAAGAAACGTGATTTCAGGAGTTTGTGGATTACAAGAATTAATATAGCAGCAAGACAGAATGGTTTAAAATACAGCCAGTTGATGCATGGACTGAAACTTGCAAATATTTCGGTCAATAGAAAAATGCTCGCCGAACTTGCGATAAATGACCCACCGGCGTTTAGTGAATATGTCAAAATTGCAAAAGAACAACTTCAAAAAGAGGCTGTTAAATAAAAAGGCATCCGCTGGATGCCTTTTTGTGTTATACTTTATGTGAATACTTTAACAAGACTGTTCGCGAGGAGGGTTCACAGTGGCAAGCGTGTTAGTAGAGATCAACGGAAAGCAACACCAGGTTCCATCAGGTGCAACAATTCTGGAAGCTTGTAACCTCGCAGGTGTTTATATTCCAACACTTTGTAATCATCCAAGACTTGAACCGACTGGCGCATGCAGGGTTTGCGTCATAGAGGTTGAAGGGGCGAGAAACCTTCAACCGGCCTGTGCTACAAAAGTTCAAGATGGTATGAAAATTAAAACAAAGACAGACAGAGTGGAAAAGGCTGTGAAGTTCAATCTGGCTCTTCTTCTCTCAAGACATCCAAAAGACTGCATGACATGTGAAGTAAATGGTCGCTGTGAGTTTCAGGACCTCATTTATCGCTATGATATTCAGGATCTTTTTCCAAGCGAAGAAAAAACAAGTACCGTCTATGATGACAGTTCCCCATCAATAATAAGAGATCTTGAAAAATGTGTTGTCTGTGGTAGATGCGTAAGAGCTTGTTCTGAACTTCAGGGAATGGATATTTACTCAATGGTAGATAGAGGTTTTGAGACGCTTCCTCAAACTGCTTTTGAGATGCCCGTTTATGAAACAGATTGTATTGCATGTGGACAGTGTTCGGCTTTCTGCCCGGTTGGGGCAATTACAGAAAACAGCAATGTGAGAAAAGTACTTGAAGAATTGGAAAGGCACGATAAAGTTCTTGTTGTTCAAACAGCTCCAGCTACAAGAGTCGCACTTGGTGAAGAGTTCGGACTTGAACCGGGAAGTATCTCAACAGGAAAGATGGTTGCAGCTTTGAGAAAACTTGGATTTGACTATGTTTTTGATACAAATTTTGCAGCGGACCTAACAATAATGGAGGAAGGGTCAGAGTTTCTTGAAAGGCTTAAAAATGGGGGACCGTTCCCAATGTTCACCACTTGCTGCCCTGCGTGGGTGAATATGGCAGAAAAGCTCTATCCCCAATTTCTTAAAAATCTATCCTCTGCCAAATCACCACACCAGATGCTTGGTCCACTTGTGAAAACATATTTTGCAAAGAAAAAAGGTATTGATCCAGAAAATATTCTGGTAGTTTCCATTATGCCGTGCACGGCGAAAAAAGATGATATCATCAGACCACAACACATGGTGAATGGTATGCCTGGCGTCGATATAGTCCTGACAACAAGAGAACTTGGAAAGTTAATCAAAATGAAGAAAATACCTTATGCCTCTTTGCCAGACGAAGAATATGATAGTCCGCTTGGAGAATCTACTGGAGCTGCTGCGATTTTCGGTGTAACTGGTGGTGTTATGGAAGCCGCTCTGAGAACGGCCTATGAGCTGGGATTGGGCAAACCTCTTCCAAAAGTTGAATTCACAAATGTTAGAGGTTTTGATGGCATAAAAGAAGCCACTATAGATTTCGATGGCAAGCAATTAAAAGTTGCTGTTGCCCACGGTGGTGCGAATGTTCGCAAGTTGCTCGATAAAATTACTTCCGGAGAAGTGTACTACGATTTTGTTGAAATAATGGCTTGCCCAGCTGGCTGTATAGGTGGTGGAGGACAGCCTAAGAGCCTTGATAAAAATGTTTTGACAAGAAGAATGGAAGGTATCTACACCATTGACGAAAGAAGCACGATAAGAAAATCTCACGAAAATCCTTCTATAAAGAAACTTTACGAAGAATTTCTGGAACATCCACTCAGCCATGTGTCTCACGAACTGCTGCATACGACATACGTAGACAGATCGAAAAAATCCAAAATACACGAGAAAGCCATGGCTTGAATTATTTTATATTGAATCTGCGGCGGGTTTTGCCCGCCGCTTTGTTTTATAATAAATACGGGAGGCGATAATATGAAAAAAGTGTTTTTATTGGCGTTGCTGACATTGGTTTTCACAGCAAGTTTTTCTGTTACATTACTTGTACCATCCGGGCCTACTGTCATAAGCGTAGCCGCTCTCATTGAAAACAGAATAGCTACCGAAGATTCTATAAAAATAGATTTTTGGCGAACTCTTGACCAGGTTAATGCTCAAATAACGGCTAAAACAGCTGATATGGTGATTTTACCTGTTTCGATAGGGACATCACTTTATCTGAAAGGAGTAGACTTGAGATTAGCAGCTGTGACCCTCTGGAGCGGATTTTATATGGTTGCTAAGGATGTACAGATAAATTCCATAGAAGATCTTAATGGAAAAGAAATCTATACTCCACAAGGAAAAGGGCAAACAGGGGACGTTTTGACAAGGCTTTTGATTGAAAAACATGGTTTGCAGAATGTAAAGATCCAATATGCAGCGCAAAACGAAATAGTCGCATTAATGAGTGCAGGAAAAGTCAAAATATCGGTCCTTCCTGAACCATTTGTAACTCTGGCTATCCGAAATGCATCAGCTTCAATCGTATTTGATATGCAGGAAATATGGGCAGAAATCACTCAACTTCCACCCAGAGTCCCCATAACAGGTATTTTTGTGAGAGGAGATTTACTCAAAAACAGCGGCGAAATATTAAAGGTGCTTATGAATGTAAAAAAATCTATAGAATATGCCATGAATAATAAACAGGAGGTCATACAGCTTTCGTCAAAATATCTTGGAAATATCAACCCGCTGGTAATTGAAGAATCACTTGGAAGAACCATTTATGAATATAAAACAGCAAAAGAATCAAAGAAAGAGATTATAGAATATCTGAAAATTGTGAATCAGATAGAACCAGTTGCAATACCTGAGATACCTGATGATGAATTCTTCGCGTTTTAAGTGGCTTCTCATTGGATTCATTCTCTTGATTTTCATATGGCAGGCAGTTTCTTTTCTTTTTAAATCATCGCTGGTGTTTCCTGCACCAGCTGATGTTTTTGAAGAAATCATTGAACTCATAAAAAGCGGAAAGCTTTTTATACAATTACTTCAAACTTTCTACAAAGCTTTTCTGGGGCTGTTCCTCGCTTTGCTGATAGGTTTGATTACTGGTTTCTTTGTGGGAATTTTTCAGGCGCTGTTTGAACTGTTACGCCCTGTTTTAATGGTGCTCCGATCTGTTCCTGTTGTTTCTTGGCTCAGCACGGTAATATTGTTGTGGGGCATAGGATGGAAAGGTGTGGTTTTTATCGTATTCATGACACTCTTGCCAGTTGTAATTTTCAACGTGGCTGAAGGTGTGAGATCAGTGGACATCAAATTAATCGAAATGGCCAAAGTTTACAATGTCCCACGGCCAAAGATGTTTAAATATATATACGCCGGCTCCGTTCTGCCATTTCTGCTCTCCGCTATAAATATAAGCATAGGAACAATGTGGAAAGCTGCTATCGTTTCCGAATATCTCATAGGCGATAGCGGACTTGGACTTCAAATCTTCCAGGCAAAATTTTATGTGGATACACCGAAGGTTTTTGCCTATACTGTAAGTGCGATATTTTTCGGTCTGCTGCTGGAAATAATATTTTACAATATCTGGGAGCGATTCTTTGGTGAAAAAGCTGTTTGAGCTTAAAAGCGTTTCAAAAGATTTTGGAAAACTACGGGTTTTAAAAAATATAAACCTGACTTTTTACGAAGGAGAATCAATTGCGATAGTTGGAAAATCTGGTTGTGGAAAAACCACACTGCTAAGAATCATTGCTTCGCTTGATATGCCGTCATCCGGGGAAATTAAAAAATCCACAAACAAGATTGGTTACGTTTTCCAGGAAGACAGATTGATACCATGGTATACTGTGCTTGACAATTTACTTTTCGTCTGTAATGAGAAAAAAACAGCTTTGAGTGCCTTAAAATTAGTTGGCCTGGAATCTTTCCACAATTACAGACCAGCCAAATTAAGCGGCGGTATGAAGCAGAGGGTTAACTTTGCGCGTGCTATAAGCATAAAACCAGAACTGTTGCTCCTTGACGAGCCGTTTCAGAGCCTTGATTTACTCACAAAAACAAAGCTTATAGAAGATTTTTCTAATATTATCAAAAAACTTAATATCAGTACTGTACTTGTCACTCATGATGTAAGAGAAGCAGTAAGTATAGCTGAAAAGATATATGTTTTAGCAGGCCAACCAGCTACAATTGTGGATGAAATAAAGATAGAACAAAGTCAGAAAGGTATGTTCAATCCCGGCTTTATAGAAATTGAAAAAAAGATTTTGAAACTTCAATCATCTTGATTTAGAAATCCCTTGACTACATCAAAAAAACTGTCTATGTTTTCCACTCTGTATAAATTCGATTTTAATCTCAGATCAGTCGCTCCGAATCCTTGAACACCCTCAAAATACTTGCTCAAAGTTCTGGAAAGTTCCTCTTCTCGTTTTCCCGGATACATTACAACGGCTTTGATTTTCGCGAATTTCAGAAGATAATCTATATGCCAGTGCTTTTTCTTGTTTTTTCGTAAATGCCTGGAAACTCTTTGCCAAATACCATTCATAGCTGATCCGACATAGGCGTAGATATCTTCTCTGAGGAACCATTTGTTTTTACGAACAATTAGCTCAATTGACTGATCAACTTCAATAAGCAAAATATAGCTACCTTTCATTCTACCTCAACATGCTTTGTAGTTCCTCTCGAATCTATAGTAACCCGCATAAGTAAATCTTCAACTTCAACCTCCATAACGGCATTACTTTTCAAATCTGAATAGGCAAGTATTTTAAAAGATTTTGCAACAGGTTTTTCCATAGCGGTAAACATAACTCTCCCGTATCTCTTGAAATAAAAGGGATTAGCCGAATTAGCCTTGGAAATAATCCCGACAGACCCAAAGAGAAAAATTTTTTCAAATAAATCTTCAAAATCCCTGGCGGATAGTATATTCAAAAAACCTTCCTTAATGCTGCCAAAACAGATCAATTCACCATTCATAAAATCGGGGATCAACCCTTCAGCCCTTTCATAAAATATAATCCTTTCAAGTGCCTGCCTGCTCAGAACTGTCAATTTCCCGGTATATTTAACTATGTCAGATGTTTTGAGCTTCCTGATAACATTCAAAGATGCAGGGTATCTGATCACCAGCATTTTTATGCTCCTTTCAACTGGTCACAAGATTCGTCAACTTGTCTATAAAATCCACAAAAGGATTCATTACAAGTGGCATAATCCATAAAACAAGTAAGGCAAGCATAAACAGGACACCATAAACTTCGTATTTTAGATACCATTCTGTGTAATTTTCAGGAAGAAGCGCTCCGAGAACCTTTGAACCATCGAGTGGCGGTATAGGAAAAAGTGAAAACAATGAATAAGTAAGACTAAACTTTGCAGCTTTATAAAGTGTTTCAAAGACATATTTGTTCTCGACTGCAGCAGCGTTTGCAAGATAACCATATATTACAAAACACAACACACCAACTGCAGGACCGCTTAGAGAAACAAAAAGAAATGTTTTTTTCTTTCCTCTCAAATTCCAAGGCCTGATTGGCACTGGCCTGGACCAGCCAAAATCAAGAAAAATAAAAGTGACAGTACCTATAGGATCGAGGTGAACAAATGGATTCAAAGAAACACGACCAACTTTTTTTGGAGTTTGATCTCCAAACATTAATGCTAACCTGGCCTTTATATATTCTCTTGGTGTAATTGCCATAATAACAGCTATAAAGCCTGTTATAGAAAGCTCTACAAATCTTTTTATCATGTCTAAGAGAGACAATCTCGAACACCTCAAAGTGATTCTATCACAGAAATTAACTGTATAAGAACTTCTTTCATCAAAATCAATATTTTCAGCGTTTTTTGATTGAAAGCAATTTCATTAATTTTACATCACAGAGAAGCTCTACAACACCTTTTGGCAAATTCATTAAAATAAGATCTTTCTCTATTTGAAGAACATCGAGAGGCGTGAGCTCACGAAAAATCTTGTTGAGTTGATGCCTGATGAGAATCTCTTTTTTTGGATTTTGATATATTTTTAAAATGAGTTTTTCGACAATTTGTTTCTTATCCCTCAAGAAATCACCTCTTTAGGAAGAATATAAATATATATTCGTTTTTGCGGTAACATATGATACAGAATGAATCAATTAATTGAGGCTCTGGCAAAGACAAAATTGTTCAAAGGTTTGACTATAGGTGAAATTGAAGACCTTTTTAAGAGGTCCCGGCCAGTTTTGCAAAAATTCGCCAGGGATGAATACATAGCTCATGCAACAGAAACTTGCGATTATCTGATGCTTCTTCTTTCAGGAGAAGTGGTTACTTACATGGAAGATAAAGAAGGAAAGATATTACAACTTGAGACTATCAAATCTCCAGACGTTCTTGCTTCTGCTGTACTTTTTTCAACTGATGCCGTCCTTCCTGTAGACATAGTTGCAAAGACAGATTGCAGGATTTTGTTTATCAGAAAAGATAAAATACTCGATTATTGTCAGAGAAACGAGAAATTTTTGAAAAACCTTCTTTGCGATATGGGAGATAGACTACTCTTTCTGGCAAAAAAACTTCACGAATTAACTTTTGGAACTCTGCGAAGCAGAATCGCAAAATACATTGTTCAACACGCAAAAGAAGATGAATTTATTTTGCCTGTTAGCAAGGAAGAATTAGCCAGATTTTTTGCTGTTCCACGACCATCTGTCTCGAGAGTGTTTATGCAGTTTGAGAGAGAAGGTATTCTTATTCAAAATGGCAGGAAAATAAAAATACTTGACAGATCTTCGCTCGAAAAACTTTCGGAAAAACTTGGAGATGATTATTCTTATGGTGAGCTTTGAATACAGCAGAAAAATACCATCATTTTCGAGTGGATACATAATGAAAGGGAAAAATTTCAGGGCATCTGTTATGAAATTCCCCACGCTGTACGAAAAACCTTTTCCGGGCACCGAAACTGTCGAAGTTTACCAATTTGAACCGAAAGAAAAACCCGTCGGCTCTTTGATGCTCCTTCATGGCCTTGGAACCATAAATATACCCTTTTTGCTGTGGATGGCAATACATATTGCAAGTGCTGGAGTAACAACTTTTGTTCCGATACTTCCGGGGAATTTCACACGTACGGCAAACGGTTCCGTAAGTGGTAGAGATTATTTTTCGGCTGACATCGAGAAAATGACACGTTTCTGGGAACACGCTGTAGTAGATGCTCTCACTGTACTCGATCTTGCCAAAGAAAACAACTGGTGGCATAACAACAATTGTTTGGTTGGTTATTGCCTGGGGGGAATGATTTCAGTAATTTTAACCGCCCTGAGTGAGGATTTTGACAGGACAATTGTCATAACCTCAGGTGGAGATGTTGCCACACTTATGTGGAAGTCACCAACCTTAGCTTACTTTAGAAGAGATATAGCCCGTGGTCTGGGCAAAGAAAGTAGAATGGATGACAAAAAATCATTGATAGAAAACTTTAAAAAAGATATTGACAGGCTTTCATCTTTTTCGAGCATTCAGCAGATGCTCCAATCAGACATCCATCCTTTATTAAAAATCGACCCTGTCGCATACGCCAAGTACACTCAACCTCAAAAAATGGTTTTCATAGAAGCCCTTTTTGACCGTGCTCTTCCCAAAGAAACAAGGAAAATCTTATGGCAGGCGCTTGGAAAACCGAAAAAATACATTATCCCAACCGGTCATGTGACATGGCTACCTTTTCAATATTTTCTTGGAAGCCTTGTTCTCAAAGAAATGAACATAAAAGAATTGAAGAGAAAATTCAAACTTCTCGAAAAACCAAAAATAGAAGAAAAGTAATCATTTTTCCCTCACATACAGCAATTTGGGATTTAACATATACGGTATTCTATAAGATCCCCGAAGCTCTGAGGGAGTTGATGCAATCATATCAAATTCGAATTTTTCAATACATAAAGTCCAAACATCGTCTGAAGACCTTTTGAAATAAATAGGTGTTTGAGATCTGTATACTACATTCACTCCGTCGTGCGCAACACGTTTCAAATTGTAGAGTTTCTCTTCTCTGTCGTATTGAACCAAATAATTAACAACTTTCATCTTATCATCCACTATCTCTTCAAAAGCCAGCTTGTTTTCCATAACAGCTGCTGACGAAACCGATTTAGACCAGAAGTCGATCCTGAGAAAGTCTACCGTCATGAAAAAATCTATGTCGTTTTCAATCTCTTCGCATACAGCTTTTGCGTGGTTCATCGTGGAATCAATTATAATCATTGAACTGATGAGAAAAACTGTTGATACTAATACATACACAACAAATTTCATACTCAGATTATCCCCTGAAAATATTATAAATCTCTGCATTGAGAACTGCACACCCGGCAGCCCCTCTGATTGTATTATGAACAAGAGCAACGAGCCCAAACTGTTTGTTCGAATACTGTTTCAACCTGCCAACACTGACACTCATTCCACCACCAAGATCTCTGTGCAACTTCGGCTGCGGAGAATCAACTCCTGTCAAATAAAAAACAGGTTTTTCAGGTGCGGTTGGAAGATACATTCCTTTAAGTGGTTGAAAATCTTCAAAAGCTCTCACAATTTCACTTAAAGTGGCCTTTTCCTGAGTTTTGATAGTTACAGATAGCATATGACCGTCAACAACGGCTACCCTGTTGCACTGTGCGAAAATATCGAGATTCGCCGGGTATATTTTTCCATCTTTCAATCTGCCAAGTATTTTTTTTGATTCGGTCATGATTTTTTCTTCCTCATTTTTTATGAACGGCACAATATTGTCAATTATATCCATAGATGGTACACCGGGATATCCCGCGCCAGAAATAGCCTGCATTGTGACAACATTTGCCTCTTCTATACCGAATCTATCCATTATGGGTTTAAGAACCATTGTAAAACCTATCGTTGAGCAATTGGGGTTGGTAATTATTTTTCCTTTTCTCTTTTGAGTTTCGGTTATTTTCAAATGATCCAGATTAACTTCAGGGATAATTAGAGGTACATCCTCGTCCATTCTATGGCTCGCGGCATTTGAGAAAACAATGTATCCTGCGTTTGCAAATTCCTCCTCAATTTCGCCTGCAACATCTGAAGGCAAAGCAGAAAACACATAATCACAATCTATATCAGGTGTGCATTTTTTTAAAACCATATCTCCTGCTTTTTCGGCTACAGGAACATTCAAGCGCCATTGAACTGCTTCTCTGTACTTTTTTCCCACAGAATTATCAGAAGCTGCCAGAGCTGTTATCTCAAAAAATGGATGATTTGAAAGCAATTGAACAAATCTCTGTCCAACAAGCCCTGTTGCACCAAGAATAGCTACCTTCATACCATTCTCCTCCTTTATCTATTGAAAACAGCCTCGAGCAAGGCTTTTGTGGATTGCCCTCTTCCCATTGTAAAAACATGCACACCTGGAGCTCCGGAACTCAAAAGCTTCTCAACCAGTTTTGCCATATACTTTGTTCCAATCTGAAATTCTTCTCTATGTGTCTTTGCTTCTTGCATCTGCTTAACAAATGATTCTGGTATATTAACGAAAAATTTTCTTGGTATAGTGTAAATAGATTTCAAGCTTACAACGGGTTTTACCCCAGGAATAATAGGAACATTTATTGAAAGCTGCCGTGCACGCTCCACAAATTTTTTGTAAACATCAAAATCAAAAATCATTTGTGTGATTACATAATCGGCACCAGATTCGATCTTTTTCTTTAAATACCTCATATCTTCTTCTATATTTGGTGCTTCAAAATGCTTTTCAGGATAACCCGCAACACCTATGCAAAAATCTGTTGGTTTCGCATTTTCACATGGATAAAGATATTCTCCCATATTCATATTTGAAATCTGTTTCACCAAATCTGAGGCATGCGAGTAGCTATCTTTTTCCTCTATCGTCTGATTCTCGTACTCGCCTCTAATGACAAATAAATTCCGAACGCCTATCAAGTGGAGGTCTATCAACATATCCTCTATCTGGTATTTGTTCATCCCAAAGCACAAAACATGTGGAACAACATCAATATTGTACCTGTTCATAAGTGCGGCGGTCATTCCCACGGTTCCCGGGCGTTTTACTTTGGGAACCTTTACAATCCCATCTTCGAGCTCCAAATATGTCATCTCTGGAGCATGTTTTGTAACATTGATAAATGATATTGGAAAGTTCATCAGTTCATCCAAAACAGCGTATATTTCTTCTATATTCTGTCCTCTGTTTGGCGGCAAGATTTCTATTGAGAGTATCTGACCTTTTTTCACACAATCAATCACTTTCATGAACACCATCCTCTTCACGCTCAATCAATCTAAGCTCGTGTTCTCCTATTAGACCGAATTTATCCCCATAAATAACCAGAACAGTCAATACATATTCATTTAGAGCCTTGTTCAGAAGATTGCCAATATCTTCTTCCTTTTTTACTCTGTTACAATACGATGTTGCAAAAGCATCGGCAACAGCTGCCGTTTCCGAAACAACTGTCACTGCATCAGCGTTGCCAAAACTTATTGAATGTCCAACAGTGCCCGAAGAGGTACATATCCCCCATCGCCCCGGTGGAATCTCAAGCCCAATTTTGCCAGACAGAACTGAATTTCCAGCATATACAGATACCACTACCGGCTCAATATTTTTTACAAATATATCTCCCCCGTTTTCGATTAAAACTTCTTTGCAGCCATATCTTTCTATCAACAAATCTCCAATTTCATCAGCAATCGCTCCTGCAATAGAAGCCATAGGACCCACCCCGGCAAGTTTTGATGCTGAAAGCATTCTTTTTATAACACCTGATTCACTACTTATATCTACTGGCTTGAAGGAAACTAAAAACTTTGGATACCTCGAAATACATTCTCTGATCTGAGAGTGTATCTCAATGAGTGATTGATAAACGCCGTTTTTCATACTTTCGTCATATACATCAACACCAATCCATAAATCGGACTCCCTGTAAACAACCGTGAAACTTTTGAATCTTTTTGAATGCCAGCTTCTATAAAATCTATTCATCTGGAGGTAATTTCACTCCCACCGGGCATGCATCAGAACACTGTAAACACATGGTACATTTCTCCCTGAGGAAAGTGAACTTTCCATCTACAAGCAAAAGTGCGTCGAAAGGGCATAAACTCACGCATGCACCACAGTCAACACATTCTGGTTTATCTTCTTTCTCAATCTTGGCAGAAACTTCCTTAAGGCTTTTAATGGATCTCTCTTCGTTGAACAATTGAACAGGACTGGTTATCAAAAAAGTGCCACTTTCAATCCATGTTTTCAATACAGCTGCTATTTCGCGGGCCATGCTCAAGCTTGATATGGATGATGTTTTCACTTTTTTTCCTCCAATTTCTATATAGCCACTTCTGAGCTGAGCATAATTAACACGCATGAGGGTTGGCCTGCCTTCTTTTCCATAATCTTTCACTTCTGTCTCTATTTGTTCGTTTCCGAGCGAAGCAAAAAAGGCTATTTCCTCATTCAAAATTGGAATTGGTACTCCTATCCCTACAAACAGAGTCACACCATAACCTTTGAAATATGCAGCCTTTATGTATCTATGATTCATTTTCTTGGCATCCCCAATTACAGAAATAGTTCTTGCTGCACTAATTGGTACTCCATATCTGTTAGTCTCAACATCATTTCTAAACTGAGTACCTGGCCATATTACATAGCCATCTGTACCGCATAAAAAGATTCTTGTTCCTAAACCTATTGTGTACATATTTGGATCTTTCAGCAGGGGACTTAATTCTCCTGATGTTGAGTAAGTCACATTCCCAAAATTTGGCAGCAACTTTCCCATATAGGTATATATAGTTAAATCAGAGCTGTTCGTCGCAGCAGCGTAATTTTGATAAGCATTTCTCGGATTAAAAAGGAAGAAATCATTTATAACCTCCTTGTTTATATAACCTTCAAACTGTTTTCTTGGATAACAATCTGTGCCTTTTCCAGAAGTTTTCAGTTGCAAATTTTTCCCTTTAATCAAGGCTTCTATTATATGGGCACCACCAAATGTTTTATCTTCCTGAGATTCCTGAGTAGCTCCTACATATCCATCTACCGCGGCCAGACCTCCGTAAACATCAACACCAGATAATTGGATTTTTTCCATGCGCATAGGTGGCATTGTGTGCCCGAAATTTATAAAAGCTCCACTTGAACACATCGGTGCGAAAGTCGCCGTGGTCACGACATCGACTTTTTTTGCCACTTCTTTTACGGATGATTCTCTGGCAAGCTGAACTACTTCTTCAGCTGTCATAACAACTGCTTCTCCACGCTTGATCTTCTCATTAATTTGCTCAACTGTTTTCACATCTCTCACCTCCAAAAAATTCCTTATGAATAGCCCTTAAAGCATTGTCTCTATCTCTGGTGTCTACCAGAAAATAGATAGTTACGTCTGAGGCACCCGCAGATATCATTTGTACATTTATGCATTGCTTGGAGACAGCAGAGAAAATCCTCGCAGCAACGCCATGCTTTTTTAGAATCCCGTCACCAACTGCTGCAATAAGAGAAATCTTTTCTTTATAGCATATATTTTCGACTTCGCTTATTTTCATCTTGGATGTTATTTTGCGGCATTTTTCTATATCCTGATGAGAGATGAGAACGTTTATGCTCGTCTGGGAAGTCACAACAGATTTTATGTTTATTCCTTCATTTCCAAAATTAGAGGCAATCTGTCCAAGAAGACCAGGAACACGCCCAACATTGGGCCCTTTGAATTGAATGATCGCTATATCATCAGTGAAAGATATACTTTTAATTATTTCATCTGTGACTGATCCGCTGGATGATATTACTGTGTCTGGATTTTCGATCGATCTGAAGGAATTTATATTGTAAATGTAAAGTGGGATGTTTTTTTTCTTAACAGGATCAACTGCAGAATGATGAAGTATTTTGGCACCAAAATAAGATAATTCTGCTGCCTCATCATAGGTAAGCCTGCTCACCGGCTGAACTCCATCAACACATTTTGGATCGCACGTCATGAATCCAGAAACATCTTTGTATAAATCAACCCTTTCTGCATCTATACAGTAAGCTATGGAAGTTGCTGAATAATCACTTCCCCCGCGGCCAAGAATCGTGATTTCTCCTTCATAAATGCCGTAAAAACCTGGAACTATATAATTCTTGTTGTCCTTAAAAAAATCTTTTAGATTTTTCTCACTGGTATATAAATCAATCGACGCGCTCTTAAATCTTCCATCTGTTAACAATCCAAATTGCTCTGGTAGGGCTTCTTCACATTGAAGCCCGTGATCATTAAAATAATGGCTCAGGAGCAGAGAAGAACACCTTTCTCCATGACTGACGACATGGTCATAAACAAAATCTGGTACTCGCCCAATTAATTTTGCTCCCATCAGCAGATCTCTTATCTGATAAACCCTTTCTTTTAAGTCGGAATATTCTCTATCCAGAAAATTTTGATAAATCGAATATAAATCAAAAAGAAATTCATCGATATCTATGTCTTTAATGACTTTCAACGCCCTGATTAAAGAATTTGTCACACCATTAACTGCAGAGACCACTAAAATAAAAGATCTGTCGTACATCCTGACAACCTCAAAAATTTTCGAAAGATCATCTTTATTTTTCAAACTTGAGCCACCAAATTTGAGCACAACTTTTTTCATCTTTCATTTTCCTTTCTGACTATTTTTTTACATATTTCCAGTGCCTTGAGGGCATCTTTTGCATACAATACACCAAATTGGTTCGCAAGTTGCTCATTCATTGAAGCACCACCAGCTATTACTACAACGCGCACGTTGTTCTTTTTGAGCAAATCAGAAACCTCTTTTACTTGTCCAACAGTGGTTGTCATCATAGCAGAAAGGCCAACTATATCAGGTTTTAAACGCTCGCACTCCGAGAGGATCTTTTGAGCTGGTACATCTTTCCCAACATCGTAAACTTCAAATCCACCGCTCTTTAAAACAGTCGCCACAATTCTTTTTCCAATATCGTGTATATCCCCCTGAACAGTAGCAAGCAATACCTTGCCAAGCTTTGCCTGAGCTTCGCCAAGAAGGTTGTTCAGATAATCAAAAGCTGGCTGAACTGTTTCAGAAGCCAGAATCAAATGAGGAAGGTAAATAATACCCTTGGAATAAAGAGTCCCTATCTGCTCCATTGCCCTGGCAAGCATATTTTGACTTATATAAAGAGGCTCTTTTTCTTTCAGCGAATCTTTCACAAAATTCATCAATTTTTCTTTTTGCCCGCTCACTATTAACTTCACCAGTTCATCTTCTATCACCTGCTCTGTTTTTGCAGGCTCTTTTCCTTTAAGTTGCAATGCGCCACGAAGGACATTCATTGTTGTTGCTTCCGCACTATTCAATATAGCCGCACTCAATCCTTTTTCGATACACAATGCGAGAAAAGCTGCATTGACACTCTCTCTGTTAGCAAGCCCAAAACTCAGGTTTGAAAGACCTATTGATGTTTTCAAACCAGCCCGGTTCATGAGTTCAATTGCTTTTAAAGTTGCATGATAATCATTTTTTGCGCCAGCAGGTAGCACCAGTGGATCAAAATAGACCCTCTCAAGATCAACATCATGATCTTTCAGAAATTCAGCAGTTTTCATAGCAATTTTAAATCTCTGCTGAGCTGTTTCAGGTACATGCTTTTCCATGGCAAGCACAATCAACATACCGCCATATTTTTTTAAAAGTCTTATTCGTTCTTCGAGATGATCTTCTCTTGCAAAAGCTGAGTTGATCAACCCTCTTCCAGCATATTCTCTCATTGCACTTTCGAGGAAGTGGAGATTCTGTATATCGAACGAAACAGGGAGTGAAGATCTTTTGTCAAGTTCTACAATTGCTCGTCTAAAATGATCGTGAGTTAACAGTTTTTCTATCCCAAAATTCAAGTCTATAGCATCGCAACCTTCCTGCTCCTGAAGTTGAGAGAGTTCAACAACTTGCGAAAAATCCATCTGCTGAATCTTGGCTTGCAGCTTTTTTTTTCCACTTGCGTTGATTCTCTCACCTATTACTAAAAATGTGTCAGTAGGTCTCAAGATAGTTCTTGAAGAAAGATATTGTTCTCTCTTAACTTGTCTTTTTCGGGGTTTTTGATTGCTTATATATTTGCACATAACCTTTATATGTTCAGGACCGGTACCGCAACAACCTCCTACGATATTTGCCCCAAGTTCAATAAAATCTGCCATATAAACGGCAAATTCTTTCGGAGTGGTTTTATAGCTGAGTCTGCCTTTCTTGAGAATGGGCTTTCCTGCATTCGGCTCAACACAAAGTGGTTTCATGGAAAGCTCCGATAGCTTAGTGAAAACAGGCAACATTTCATCTGGTTCAAGTGAACAGTTTATGCCAACCACATCAACATCGAGGTCATTCATGAGAGTTGCGAAAATCTCTACGGAGGTTCCACTGACTGTTTTTCCATCTGCTTCGAAAGTCATATGTGCTATCAGAGGTATTTCATGGGATAAATCACGAACTGCGATAATAGCAGCTTTAAGCTCTTTTAGATCTGACATCGTTTCTAATATTATTCCATCCACACCAGCTTCTATAAGTAAAGAAGCCTGCTCTTTAAAAACCTCGTAAGCCTCTTCAAAATCGAGATCTCCGAGGGGACTTATGAAATTTCCTGTAGAAGATATATCGCCGAAAACAAATTTTCCACCAGAAACAGATTTTGCAATCTTAACTGCGTTAATATTAATCCTTTCTAAATCCTTTTCCAAATTGTAAGCACGCAATTTGAGCCTGTTGGCGCTGAATGTATTTGTCAATATTATGTCCGAGCCTGCTTCTATATATTCTCTGTGAAGCTTTTGAACCTCTTCTGGATCCTCAATATTCAAAAGCTCAATTAACCCGTTTACTCCTCTTTTAAAAAACTCTGTCCCATATGCACCATCAAGAAACAAAACTCTCTCCTGGAGCAACTGAAAAAATTCATTTCTTCTCATACACTTAACCACCCTATCATGCAAGTTGTAGTCTTTCTTGGAATCATTACACCACTCTCAAGAACTTTCACCTGATCTGCCCTCAAAAGTCTTTCAACTATGTATTTATTCATACGCATATCAACATTGCCGTAACCAGGTGAAAATCTCATTGTGCCAGCTCCAAATTGCTCCCTGAATTTTCTGTCCACATTCTCATTGAGCTTTTCGAGAGATTCAGAAGCCCATGAATCTATTATTAGAGATTCAAAGGTTTTACCAGAATCTGAATAATATTCGATCAGCATATCTATCTTTTTTCCAAGAGTCGACAAAAAAATCGTAATCTTTCCCACATTTTCGAAGGTATCTGGGATGAGCTCTTTTGGAAGCTCTGATTTTTCGAAGAATGAATACCACACAACAGGATCTATCTGATCATATGCTTCCAGAAACAGTGAATTTATCTTCTTGATCAGCTGGTCTCTTGCCAACGTCGAGTATTTAGCACCCGCTCTGGCAAGAAATATTCTTTTGTCTGGCATACATTCTTCTTTCTCAGGCTTGTATGTATGTACCATATTCTCCCCCTTACAAAAAAGGGGCGTTCCCATTTGAGAACGCCCCTTCGATATTCTCCAAGCACACTTAAACGCCCGGAGAATCTTTCGGGGCGTCAGTGCGCATTATCATAGCATTTATTCTGAAAAAATTCTTAATGACTACAGATATCATTTCACACTTCCTCTCACACATTTTTTTGATATTATATCTTCATAAGTTTTACGCATTTATTTTAATAAGGTAAACATAAACTTTCAGTACATCAATTTTCCATTAATCAGGTAATGGCATGAAACTAAAAGTATTCAAAGAAACTACTCTGATAAATCCTGTTTGGTACTCAGAAAACTCAGGGGCAGGAGTGCTGTTAATTCATAGTTTTACAGAAAGCCCTCATGATAGCTTTATCTTTCAAAAATTCTAAAAGAGTTAACTGTGCCCGTTCCCAGGTTGTCTGGAACGGTGCAAATCATATAGATCTCCTGTATTCTTCATAGAAGGACTGCTGAGAAAATCTGTGGATTATATAAATCCAACAGTTATTTGCAAGAAAATCAGAGTGTTGTTGTAACAGAAACACCACAGGATTGAAACACGGTCGGGAGAGACTCGCAATCAAAAGAACAAATCTATTTAATCGAAAAAATTTGCCGACCAATTTAAATTGCTGGATGCTATGCAAAAATTCATTTATCAGCAACGAGATTGGAAAAGATGAGGCAAAAATCTTTTCAAAATAGTTTGCCAAAAATTTGTAAAGAGTTCTTCCCTGGCTTCTGAAAAATTGATGAGTTTCCAGGTATGAATTTTGCAAATTAATCTTTTCTGATGGAATAATCTTTAAGTATACCGTTTCTTCACGTTATTGAGCCATCATCTGTAACAGATTAGTTTTATAAATTTGTTCGTATGGCGAAATACTCTAATCCTTTCAGGGCTCTAAGAAATAAAAACTACACACTCTTCTGGATACCCCAAAGTGTTTCTTTGATGGGTACCTGGATAGATACGACGTTGCGCGGCTGGGTCGCTGTTAACTTATTTCCGGAAGATAAAGCAGCGGGTTTTATAGGACTGATTGCGTTTTTAAAAGGTTTTCCAACAGTCTTATTATCGCCAGTAAGCGGGGTACTTATAGATTGGTTTGGACCGAGAGAGGTGCTTTTTTTAACACAACTTGCCGATGCAATAAATGCAACAATAATGGCATACCTCGTAAGTAAAAATATCCTGACTCCCGTTCAGTTACTGTTGCTGAGTGTTCTTATGGGAATATCAGGTTCCTTTTATTTGCCTTCAAGGAACACTTTTATTGGAAACATAGTACCTAAGAGTCATTTACCCAATGCACTTGCACTGCATTCTATGATATTTAACGTTGCAAGAATGGTAGGACCATCTATAGCCGGATTCGTGGTGAAATACTACGGGTTGACTTTCGGCTTTATCGTGAATGCACTTTCATTCGTTCCTTTACTTGTAGTGCTTCCAACAATACCTTTAAAATATGAACACATTCCTCCATCCAAGCGAGCTTTTATAGCAGATTTAAAAGACGGCATCCAATTCACTGTTAAGAACAAAACGCTGCTGGTAACATTTGCTTCGCTTATGATATACGCCTTTTTTGGTATGCCATACAGCATGCTTATGCAGGCTTTCGCAAAAAGTGCGGTCAGAACAGATCTTGTAGGTTACGGTTTAATCATGGGGTCGATGGGGCTTGGAGCTTTTATAGGTGCTCTGGTTGCAGGAGGCATGGAACCAGAACAGGTCATATCTGTTAGGGAAGAATATCTCATACTTTTAATCGGGGTGAGTACACTTGCAACATCTATCTTTCCATCTATAGCATATATCATGTCATTTATAAATGGTGCAGCACAGACAATTTTTTTCAACATAACAAACAGTCGCACACAGTTTGTTTCTCCGGGTAATATGAGAGGGCGTACAATGTCTTTGTACGCCCTTATAAGCACTGGAGCATCGCCAACCGGTACATTCATTTTCGGCCTGATTGGAAATGTCATCGGTATCAAAAACGCTTATACAATACTTGCATTTGTGATGATTTCTTACTTTTTCTTAAGAAGGACAATTGTGAACCACAAGATCAAATCAAATAACTGATGCCACTTACAATCACAGCAGCAAAAACTATAAATCTCAACCAGTTAGCACCTTTCTTTATAGCAAATCTCGCTCCCATAGAAGCACCAAGCATACTTCCAAGCCCAAGTATCAGTCCTGCCAATGGCTCCACTTTTCCATTGAGAACAAATATCAACAAAGAAATTGGTGTGTAGGCAAGCACTATGAAGACCTTGAGAGCATTATTTCTGACCAGGTCAAACCCAAGAAGTGTCGCAGTAAAAAATATGAAGAAAAACCCAACCCCAGCCTGAATAAACCCACCATACACACCTATACAAAAGAAGACAAAAGCAGTCAGAAAAACGTTGACGCTCTTTTTTCTCTCTTCAGTCCACATCTTTGGTTTTGACAGCAAAAAAACAGCCATAATGAGTAATACTACACCAACTATCTTTTTAAGCAGATCTTTGTTTATATCAACAACTATAGCAGTACCAACAATTGATCCAATAGCAGCCGGTACTGCATATAACAAGGCTGTTTTAACAGGTAAAACTCTGTTTTTATGAAAATTTCTCACTGCCACTATATTTTGAAGAAGAATAGCTATTCTGTTTGTGCCGTTTGCTATATCTATCCCCATGCCGAGCATAGTTAAAAGCGGAAGAGTTATAAGACTGCCGCCACCTGCCACAACATTCAAAAAACCAGAAGCTATACCGGATAGAAAAATAAGAATATAAAGCACACAATCACTCCTATTTTTCAAGCAGGATTGACAAAAGCTTTGTCAGATTCTCAAAATCTTCAAGAGAAATATATTCAGCCTGAGAATGCAGATATTTAACAGCCAGTGTTACTGGTACCATCTTTGAGCCAAACTCCATTGCTGTTGATCCGTCTGTGCCTCCTCCCGTCACCCCTATTTGTACTGGAACACCGTTTGCATTTGCAAGACGAAGTATTTTTTTCACCTCGTCATAACTCGCTATAGCACTGTTATCTGCCACTCTCAAAACAGGTCCTTTTCCACACATAACCGGTCCTGTCAAAGAAGAACAGCACGCGAAAGAATCCACAGCATAACACATATCGATTCTATTTCTCGAAACAAAAGCTTTGGCGCCTTTTAGCCCTATTTCTTCCTGAACAGTCCAGACAAAATAAATCTTCTTTTTGAGACTTTTCTTTATGATGTTTTTTAAAACATAGATTAAAGCTACACAGCCAAATCTGTCATCAAGTGACCTTACTGAAAGATATCTGTTGTTCAAAACACTGACGTGCTTCTTAAAAACAGCAAAATCAAAAACCTTTATTCCCATTTCTTCTGCTTCTTCTTTGTTGTGAGCACCTACATCTATTCTCAGGTTTTCTGCTGATTGAATCCCCCCAAGATGTGGAGGAGTTATCCCTATAACGCCATCTACCACACCGGAATCTGTCACAACATTCACATGCTCCCCGAGCAAAAGTCGATCATCGAAACCACCAACTTTCCTGAATGTAAGGCATCCATCCGGCGTGATACCGGTTATCAAAAGACCTATTTCATCCATATGAGCCATGATGGCAACTGATTCATTTCCTTCTCCAAGCTCAACTACAAGATTTCCAACATTATCTACCTTGTAATTCACACCGGGAAGACGAGATATGACAAGATCCCTTATTTTTTCTTCCCTCCCGGAAATGCCAGCTGATAATGAAAACTCAATAAGCTCATCAACTAATGCCTTGTTCACGCCTATCACCTCATGATTGATTATATCAAAATAGTTCGCACAATGAACAGTTACTCAAATGATCCCCATCTATCAAAAATTTTCTTTATAAATTTTTTTATTAAACCGACTGTAAGAATGAGAGTACCTGCAGGGAGAAAAACACCCACAAGGATTGTCATCAATTGGGAACTGAACAAATCGGAAAGCGTTTTTTTAGAAAACATATACAACGAAAGTGGTAAGATCGAAGCAATGCTTAGAGCAAACGAAATCGCTTCAAGTAATATGACATCTTTTATATTGAGTATCCTTGATGGATTAGAAATCTCTACCTTACGCGCTTCTTTCATAAAAAGATAAGATCCAAAGGTAGATGCAAATACGTACAGAATAAAAACAACAAAAATGATAGCGTAGATGCTCAATGGTGTATGAAAAAATGCCTGAAAAAATGCAGTCATACCGGCAAAAATAATTGTATAGATGAGCGATGGAATAATTATTTTTGGCATAATGAGCTGAGCACTTGTCAGAGGAAGTAACCGACAAAAAGGCCAGGTTTCGAACTCTTGCTTCATAAGCAAAGCTGAATTCATTGACGTGTACATTGTACTGATAACAATGGTGATAAGCATTGGTGAAACAAACCATCTGTTTGAAAAAGCGAAAATCAATCCAAATACAACCGGATAAATTATCATAAAAATTGACTGATGATGTCTAAAAACAAGCTTGAGATCCTTCCAGTAAAATCCGTTGAGGCCGGAATACTTTTTTGATACCTTCTTTTTTTTAGCAGATATTTCCTCGAATGTAAGCATCTCAGAGACTCTCAGACAGAGAAACCAGCTGCCTGTACATAAAATGGCAAGATAGAAGGTGTAAATATATTCTCCAGAAATGGCAAGAATGGGCCAGGAAAAAATATTCATTTTACTTAGGAAAATTTGGCCAA
Organism: Pseudothermotoga elfii DSM 9442 = NBRC 107921; assembly: GCF_000504085.1. Classification (NCBI taxonomy): domain Bacteria; kingdom Thermotogati; phylum Thermotogota; class Thermotogae; order Thermotogales; family Thermotogaceae; genus Pseudothermotoga; species Pseudothermotoga elfii. Next base: position 1,444,326 of record NC_022792.1, read on the forward strand.
TCTTCACAAATTTCTCTAAAGACTGCTGATTAGATACCATATCCGGAAACTGAATTGCGGTGAAAAGGGCAATTAACGTCAAAATAATACCGATCACAGTAATTTTTTTTGCTGTTGATCGAGACATCCATAAACCCAGTAAAGATGCAAGTAAAACAGAAATAGACAAAAGAAAAAAGCACATTAGAAAAGCATTCAGAATGCCAAAGAGGATACTCTTCTTCATAATTAAGGAATAAATCGGCACAACAAATAAATATACGATCACAGTAAAAGATTGCAGAACAAGCGTGAGAATCATTTGATAAAAAACTATTGTAGATCTTTTGACAGGAAGCGTTAAAAGGAACTGTATTTCCTCGTTTCTGACAAAAGAGCTGACAAGACTTGGTACAAAAGATACAATGAATATTCCGCCCATCAAGATGGACCAATATGATAAAAACACCGTCGCAAGATTGTACTGACTTATCTGTATTTGCGAGGCAGATTTGAAGAAATCATAAAAAACAAAAGATATGGGAAGATAAGCAATTATGGATATGAAAAGAGAAAAAAAACTTCGAGACGATCTTTGTTTTCCAGTAAAAATACTTGAAGAACCTTTTAATCCGTATTTTAAAAGTATTATCAGCTGATTCATTATTCACAACTCCTTCACAATCGAAGCTATATCCTCACCTTCAGTCGTTAACTGCAAGAAAACATCTTCAAGAGAAGCCTGGGAACTTTTAACATATTCGCGAAGTTGAGAAAGCGTTCCTTCAACTATAAGCTTACCTTTGTGTATTATCCCAATTCTTGTACACATCTTTTCTGCTATCTCCAGTACATGTGTTGTCATGAAAACAGTGCTTCCATCAGATGTATATTTCTGTAAAAGCATCTTCAAAATTTTTGCAGATCTTGCATCAAGGCCGACAGTAGGCTCATCAAGAAACAGAATTTCTGGCTTTCTCATCAAAACACTCACAAGATAAAGTTTTTGCTTCATGCCATGAGACATATCAGAAACCGCTTTCTGAAGAAAATCTATACTAAAAGCCTCACACAGCTCTTCCACACGCTGATTCATCTTTACCTTGTCAAGTCGATAAATATCTCCAATAAAATTTATGAATTCGTACCCTTTCAAATTTGGATAGATCTTCGGTTCATCTGGAACCACACCAATTCTTTTCTTAATCTCTATCTCGTTAGATCTCATATCTATTCCAAGTATTTTTACCTCGCCAGAAGTTGGCTTCAGAGTCCCTGTGAGCATTCTTATAGTTGTGGTTTTCCCAGCGCCATTTGGCCCGAGAAAACCATAGATTTCTCCTTTCTCTACTGCCAAATTTACAGTATCAACCGCTTTCAGTTCACCGAATCTTTTTGTCAAATCAACTGTCTGTATCACAGCCATAATTTTGCCTCCTTAAAGTTTGCTTGCGGCCAGTGTGGCAAGTTCAGATCTCTCACCTTTTGTAAGAGTTATATGCGCAACAAGATGATTGCCAATTAGCCTTGAAGCAGCATAAACAAGTCCGTTGCTGTCTTTATCAAGATAAGGTGTATCTATCTGATAAGCATCTCCCAGAAGCACTATTTTTGCACCTTCGCCTACTCTTGTCAGAATAGTCTTCACCTCATGAGGAGTTAGATTTTGAGCTTCATCAACTATGATGTACTGATCTGGTATACTTCTGCCTCTTATAAAACTCAAAGCACTTATCTGCATAATATCTTTTTTGAGAAATTCTTTCAAATTCATCTGCACTCTGTCAAAGAGAAACTCAAGATTATCCATCACCGGCTCTATCCATGGCTGCAACTTCTCTTCTATAGAACCTGGCAAATATCCAATATCTTTTCCCATAGGTACCAGTGGTCTGGTAACAATTATCCGCTTGTATTTCTTATCTTTGAGAGTTTTTTCAAGTGCACATGCAAGCGCTATTAACGTTTTACCCGTTCCTGCTATACCAATAAGCGTGACAAGTTTTACCTCATCGTCGAGCAAAGCATCCATCGCAAAAAGCTGTTGTTCATTGAGTGCGTGGATGCCCCAGATACTACTCGACAGGTCAATAGATATCCTCCTGAGTGTTTTGTTTCTCACCTTAAAATAACCTGATGGACTTTTTATATATTGATTCTCCATACTATCAAATTCCTGACCTTCTCTGAGTTCTTGGTGCACTTCCACATAACCAGATGGCAGAACCGAGAGGTCCGATCTATCAGTCAAATAATCCTGAGCCGCTATACCAAGCGCTGAAGCTTTCACTCTTAAACTGATATCTTTACTCACCAGGATTGTTGGAACAGAAGAAGTTCTACCGAGTCTCAAAACGTAGCCAAGTATCCAGTTGTCAACATATTTTTCATAGAGAAAATCGGGAGTCTCTCTTTTGCCGTCAGTGATCGTCATGATACTTACTGTACCTGAATTTTTCAGTTTTATCCCTTTTGATAGATCACCCGTGAGTCTGAGTTTGTCAAGCTCTCTTATCACTTCCCTTGCTGATTTTCCGGCTGAATCAGACCTTCTTTTGAGCTTATCCAATTCCTCTATAACAGGTAAAGGCAGTATAACGTTATTGTCCTGAAAAGAATATATAGCTTGCGGATCATGAATTAAAACATTTGTGTCAAGTACATAATTTTTCACCATTCTTGACCCCTCCATGTATGAACGAGTTCTTCGATTTGTGAGCCAGCGAGTTTGCGTGTCATCTTCAAAAACAACTTAGCTGTTGTTATTGCGTCTGTTAGAGCTCTATGATTTGGTTTTTCAAAACCAAATCTCTCGGCCAACCACGAGAGTGCTTTTTTCTCACCAAAGATTATCTCGGATATTTCCCTGGTGTCTATGTAGTCAATTGAAGGTGGAAATGTTCCGATTTCTTTTGCGGAAATATCTATGAAGGTTAAATCAAACTCAGCTCTGTGAAAAATCATTATTGATCTGCGCATAAAAGATCTCATTTGTCCGAAAACCTGTTCAATGGTTGGGGCATTCTCTATATCTTCATTGGTTATCCTGTGAATTTTTTCTATTGTTGCAGGAATTCTTATCTTTGGGTTCACGAGTGTGTGATAGATAGAACGATACAGTATTCTGCCTTTGTAAACGGGTACAATAGCAACTTCAACTATCCTATCGCCGTTCATAGGGTCAATCCCTGTTGTTTCAGTATCCATAGCACAAAAAAGGCTTTCGTTCAAAATCATGACTGTCAATTTCTCCCTTCTATGTGAACATCCATCTGTGGGAAAGGAATAGATATTCCATTTTCGTCGAAAGTTCTCTTGATTCTCTGAGCCAGTGCATGCTGAGCTTCAAAATAATTTTCACGTTTTATCCAGTATAAAACCTCGAAATCTATTGATGAATCAGCAAAACCGCTGAAAACTACAAAATTACTGACTCCTTCTTTTTCCACAAGGGGTTCCTCTTCAACACATTTCTGCAGAAGTTCAAGAACTTTTGAAAGATCCGAATCGTAAGAAACCGATATTTTCATGGACAGTCTTCTAACAGGGCCAGGCCAGAAGTGTGTTATCTTGCCATTCCAGACCTGCTTATTTGGGATAAGGATCTTCTTGCCATCGAACATTCTCAATATTGTATGATTGTAGTTGATCACTTCCACAACACCACTTGTACCATCGACGTCCACAACATCTCCTTCTCTTAATTTACCGGTGAGCAGCACCAGAATGCCCGATATGAAATTCGATAGTGGTTCTTGAAAAGCGAGACCAACAACAAAACCGGTTATTCCAAACGCAGTTAAATATGGTACGAGATTTATTTTCCATATATTCAGAATTACCATCAGCGAAATAACGACGGTAAACGTAGCGAGAAAAACTCTCACCGTGTTTTTCATCCTCAATTCTTTGCCAGCTACCTCAAATGTTTTGGCTATAGACTTGTACAAAAGTCTGTAAACAAGATATGAAACCACAATAGTAATAATTGATTCCAGGATTTTAATCAACAATTCCTTCGACATAAAAACTCCTCCCTTACTTTTTCAATTGTACTACAGCGTAGTTTTTACATAAAGATTGCTATAATAAATTAAGAACAGCTCAAGAGGAGAGAGCATTATGCCACTATCAGCAAGTTCTCAAAAAATTTACACACTGATTTCAAGCTTTATAAGACAGACAAGTAATGTAAAAGATCCGGAGACCTTGCTTGCTTCACTGATTAAAATCGTTCAGAAATTTGTCAACTGCGAATTAATTGCAATACTTGACAGCGATTTCAACCTTAGGATTTCTGACGGTGGTGAGTTTGCACCGGACAATGAACTGATGGAAATGATAAAATGGTCAACCAAAACACTTTCCTTTACATCTATACCAGAAGGAAGCAAAATTGCTCTGATTTTTCCACTTGTAAAAGTGGATAGAATTCTCGGCGTGCTCATCGCTTATACACATGAAGAACCTGCTTTCGAAGTAATTGACACGATCCGCACATTTGCTTTTCTTTCTGCTACAGTGCTGGAAAATCTGGAGTTGTACCAGTCGCTCGAAAAGCAACACGAAGTTGTAGAAGAAACAATGAGATATATGCAGCAAATTTTTAACTCCTTTCCACAAATGGTTGTTGTTCTCGATTCAAATCTCAATCCCGTTTTTTCAAACCTTCAGTACGTTCATCACCAAAAAGATAGTGACCTGGTGAAAACTATAGAAAAAGTAGCCAGCACGGTATTAACTACAAAAATGCGGCAAATAATCGAAGTAGAGTTAAACGAATCTTTTTATTCAATTATTGCGGAAAATGTGGAATATGAAGATCAACCGCAGGTACTGATAACCATTACCGATGTGACAAATACCAAAGAACTTGAAAAACTCAGGGCAGCAGATAGACTAAAAACAGATTTCATAGCCACCGTTTCTCACGAATTGAGAACACCTTTGACTGCTATAAAGGCCTACACAGAAACAATTCTGGCTGATCCTGAAAGTATGGATAAAGATACTCTAACAGGCTTTTTGCAAATTGTATACAAAGAAAGCCTTCATCTGGAAAGTTTGTTGGATGAATTGCTCGATTTTGCAAAACTGGAACAAAAAGCTATGGTTCTCGAAAAAAGTAAATTTGATTTGACCGAGCTCATAATGCAGGTAATTCAATCAATGTCGGAGTTTGCCAGATCAAAAAAAGTGAAACTCCAATGTGGCAAAAGTAAGCCAATCTATATAGTTGCAGACCAGAAGAGAATTCGGCAGGTTCTGATAAACCTTATAAGCAACGGAATAAAATATAGCAAAGAAGAGGCCAGCGAAAAATACGTCAAGCTTTCAGCTGAGACTCACCAGGATTCAGTAATCATTTCAGTAGCCGACAATGGGATAGGAATAGAAAAACAACATCAAAATAAAATCTTTGAGAAGTTTTTCAGAGCAGATTCCGTTTCCGATTATCGAACAGAAGGAACAGGCCTTGGACTTGCGATAAGTAAAGAAATTGTTGAACTTCATGGGGGGCAAATCTGGTTTGAAAGCAAACCCCATGAAGGAACGGTTTTCTACGTCAAAATTCCACAGGGAGAGTAGAAAATGCATTTCGAAGACATTTTGAGCAAAATTGAAGAGCTACCGACGCCGGATCCAATTGTACAGAAAATAATATCTGTCGCGTCTGATCCAAACGCTTCCGCCAAGGAATTATCCGAGGTCATTAAACTCGATGCGAGTTTAACTGTTCGAATACTGAGACTTGTCAACTCAGCGTATTATGGCTTGCCTCGCAAAATAGTGGCTTTGAATGAAGCCATAATGATCTTGGGATTTAAAACAGTTCGAAATATCGCTCTAAGTGTTTTCACCTACAGCTCAGTCTTAAAAGGAAATAAGAAATCCTCTATAAATCACATGCAACTTTGGAAACACTTTCTTGGTGTCGCGGTTGGCTGTGAGCTTCTGGCTCAAATGACAGGCTACCCCAACAAAGAAGAACTGTTCATAGCAGGATTACTTCACGATATTGGCAAAGTTGCACTTGACTACATTTCACCCGATGCATTCAGCGCTGTTGCAAAACTGACAGAGAACTTAGGAATCTCGTTCTCACAGGCTGAAGAAAAATTAAATCTTCCAAATCACGCCATGATAAGTGGTAAAATGATAGAGCAGTGGAATCTTCCAGAGATAGTAGTTCAATCTGCCGCGGGTCACCATGTACCGAATAATTTTGCAGATTCTGTATATTCGGATGTAGTTGCCATGGTACACATATCTGATTTTTTTATCAATCTTATGAAACACGGCAATTCGTATACTTACGGAGGTTTAAAGCTATCCTCTTTTGCCTTGAATATACTTGGTATAAAACCCCGCTTTTTAACCAATTATGCAGATAAAATGAAAGATAAATTAAAGGCGGCGGAGGAATTTATGAAAATAGAACAGGAGGTGTCCTGAATGAGACCTGATTACAGAAAAGCTATGCTTGAATCTGAAATCATGAAACTTATTACTGAAGCTTTGAGAGAAGCGAAAGATCCAAAGATCTCCGGACAGATCATAACTATCTCCCGTGTAGAACTATCAAATGATAAAAGATTTGCTGATGTTTATGTCAGTGCCATGGGTGATAAAGATGAACGGGTTAAAACTGTTGAGTATTTGGACAAAATAAAAGGTTATTTCAGAACATATTTAGCCAACAACCTTGATCTGTACACGGCGCCTCAAATTAGATTCAAGGAAGATCCGGGAATTGAAGCCAGTGTGAGAATACAGGAATTGCTTAACAAGATTAAGGAGGAAGAAACTCAGTGATTCCAAATGGGATCTTGCTTGTTGACAAGCCAGAAGGAATTACTTCTCACGATGTAGTCAATGAAGTGAGAAAAAAGCTGTGTGTGAGGAAAGTCGGGCATGCAGGAACACTTGATCCGTTTGCAACAGGGCTTTTGATAATCGGTGTCGGAAATGGGACAAGAGTACTCGAATATCTGATGAACCATGAAAAAGTTTATCGGGTGAAAATGAGGCTTGGGATAATAACAGAAACCTTCGATATTACTGGCGAAATTGTTGAAAAAAGGCCTGTAAATGTCACTGAATCGCAGATTATTGAGGTTCTAAAATCCTTTACAGGAACTTATAAACAAGTTCCGCCAGCCTATTCTGCTCGAAAATATAAAGGTGAGAAACTGTACGAGCTTGCAAGAAAAGGTAAAATAATAAGATTACCACCCCGGGAAGTGACTGTATATGAAATAAAAGATATCTCTGTTGAAGGTTGCGATATTTCATTCACAGCAAAAGTCTCACCGGGTACTTACATAAGGTCTTTATGCATGGACGTTGGATATGCCCTGAATTGTGGAGCAGTAGCAGTTGAACTGAGAAGACTATCAACAGGCTCGTTCAGTGTTGATGAAGCTATAGATGTTTTCAAAATCGATGAACTGGAAATTCTAAAGCATTTGAGAAAACTATCATCAATTCTTGATTTTCCGAAAGTGATTCTTAAGAGAGAAGCTCTCGGGAAAGCTTTTAACGGAGCAAAAATTAAAGTAAGTGATATAGAAAAATTCGAAGAATTCGAAAAAAATAGTCTGGTTCAGGTGATATTTAGCAACGAACTGATATGCATAGCCAGAACCGAGAGAAAATCATCGTTTATAAGAACATTGATGAAAAAAGAAGCTGATGAAAACCTTTTGAAACCTCTGAAGGTTTTCAGGGGGAATCTTACGTGAAGAAGTCAGCTGTAACTGTTGGTGTTTTTGATGGTGTTCATCTTGGTCATCAAAGATTGCTGAAAAGAGTCCAGCAAATTTCAGAGGAATATAAAATAACAAGTACTGTCTATGTGGTTTCTTATCCATTTGATTTCTTCGACGAAAACTTTGAAGGATTAATAATGCCTATATCTTCAAGAGTAGCTGAGATTTCAAGATTTGCCCAATATATAGAAGTTCTTGATCTACTTGAAATAAAAGATATGCCGGCAGAAGATTTTTTCAAAGAATATTTATCTGATGCCGAATTTCTGGTTGTTGGAGAAGATTTCAAATTTGGCAAGAATGCAACCGGAGATATAGAACTCTTGAGAAGATTGTGCTCACAAAACGGCACCAAACTGGAGATTTTCAGTGATATAACTGATCTGAAGGGTAACAGAATAAGCAGTTCTTTACTGAGAAAACTTATACAGCACGGAGATATAGATAATGTTTCAAAGCTCTTAGGAAGAGATTATCTGCTGGAATTCGTTATAGAAAGCATAGACGAAAATTCAGATAAGATGCATTGCTATTTAAAAGCAGATGAAAAAATTGTGTTACCAAAAGAAGGTGTTTTTGAGGTTTTCGAGGAATTATTTGGAATAACTGGGCGTGTCCAGTTTGGCAAAAAAATTATATTCACTGCGCCAAAAACGCCTCTAGCAGTAGGTAGTATGATGCAATTAGCCTTCAAAAGGAGGTTGGCGAATTAAATGACAGTAGGTGTCGTGACAGGCATAAATAATTCGACCCCATATAGATTTTTTGTGCGGTTGTATCAATCACAAAATCAACCCACTCATATGGTTCAGATAGATGATGTTGTGAAAGTAGTTTTCTCTTACAAACCGTACGGAGAAATTGTTTATTATGGAATTGTTACTGAAATTAATGCAAAATGGGATTTTGGTCCTAATTCAGGCTATGAAGAAGAAATAGCTCTAAAAGGTCTTTCACCAGCATTTGTTTTTTATACAGCTACCATAACAACCACGCGCATGTTGAGAAAAGAAAAAGGCAAGCTCATTTCTGATGCACCGCAGGTACCCCCGCCACCAGGCACCGAGGTTTTCATGGCAAGTGAAGAAGAGATAGATATCGCTTTTGGATTTGACGAACTTATCAAACAACGTATGGCAGTACCTATAGGTGTTTTTAAAAATGGTAGACCTGCTTATGCTGATATCAGATATATTCTTGGCGAAAATGGTGCACATATAAACATTTCTGGACAATCTGGGGTTGCATCCAAAACTTCTTATGCGACATTTCTTGTGAAATCTTTTCTCGATACTGGTAGAAGGCTCCGTGAAGACAATGAATTGATGGGATATCTGTCTCGCTCACGATTTGTAATTTTCAATGTAAAAGGCGAGGGGCTACTTTTCTTAGATAAATGGTCAAAAGATTGGCGAAATTCTCAGCAAGACGAATCAGGAAAAGAATGGGTAAAAATGTACGAAGCAATGAAAATTAAACCTCAGCCTTTCGAAACTGTGAAATTTTACGCGCCAAGGAAATCAAAAAAGACGTTAACACCATGGTCAAACAAAAGATATGATGGTGTATTTGCATATGGTTGGGATTCTATTGACATCTTCAAAATGGGGTTATTTGAGCTGATGTTCGATCCTGAAGAGCTTGAGTCAAATCAAAACCTCCAGCTTGCTGTAACAACCGTTCAGGAATTTTTCTACGAGCGGCTTGAAGAAGCCATCAGAATGGCTATTAAATTCTGCAAAGCCAACAACTGCATCACATCATCAAACAGCGATGAAGTGATCCTCCGCACAGCTATTTCAAATGGCTTCGATATAGTTACCCAGGCAAAAATTCCCGAAGGGATAGACAACCTGATAGAAATGTTTTCTAAGGACGAAGAACTCTCCAAAAAAATTGAAGAGGAACTCAGAGGAAAAGCCACTATTTCCGCAATGATTAGAAGATTAAAATCTATAAAAAATATAGGTATGGACCTGATCTGGGCAGAAACAAACTTTTTATCTGATGAACTTGGTCTGAAAGACCAACACAGAATTGATTGGGATAAACCAGGTCAGGTCACAGTAATAGATATTTCAAAATTAAGACCAAGAATTCAATCTTTTGTTGTGGGCGCTGTACTTGTTGAAATTATGAGATCGCGAGAAGAAAAAACAGACCAAGATCCTGTTTTTATATTTCTCGATGAACTCAACAAATATGCCCCGCGGCATGGGGGCGGACCTCTTGGAAATATCTTCAGAGATATAGCAGAGCGCGGCAGATCATTCCGCGTGATACTTATAGGCGCAGAACAGACGGCTTCTGAAGTAGATTACAGAATAATAACTCAGTCCTCAACCACAGTAGTTGGGAGGCAAAAAGGAGCAGAACTGGAAAAACCGGAATATTCTCATCTAACAACTGAGCAAAAACAAAGAGCATCCCTTTTACAACAAGGCGAAGTTATAGTCGATCAGCCTTTTATGCGAATCCCTATAACTGTTCGTTTTCCATTGCCAGCATGGTGCACAAGGGAAGATGGCTTCTACGAGCTGGATAAGGAAAAACTCGAACAAATAGAGAAAAAACTCTTTTGAAGGTGAGAAAATGATCTTTCGAAACTGTGCTGTCTACAGAAACGGTAATTTTGAAAAAAGTGATCTATTTGTTGAAAATGGTATCTTCACCGATAGCTCATCTGGACCTGTTATAGATCTTTCAGGAATGTATGTCATGCCCGGTTTCGTGGATTCTCATGCGCACATTCTGGGTGTTGGTCAAAAATGTGAACATCTAAATCTTGAAAAAATCTGCTCCCAGGAAGAATTGTTCCAATTGTTGATAAAACAAGACAAAAAAATAATTCTTGGCAGAGGCTGGAGTGAACAAACTCTCGGAGGTTATCCAGATAAAAAGATGCTTGATAAAATTCAAAAACCAGTTGTTCTAACACGAAAGTGTGGGCATGTGGCTGTTTTGAATCAATCTGCTATGAATCTGATCAATATGTATAAAGAAGATGGAATTTTCAAAGAGGACGAACTGGAAAAAATCAGAGGACGCTTGAACAACGAAGATGCCGAAAGGCTTTTTAAAATTGGCGAGGAAGAGTTCTTAAAACACGGAGTCACATTTGTTCACTCGGACGACCTTCATGGCTTGAGCTGGGACGAACTGAAAAGAATTCTCAAAAAATCAAGGATCAGAATTTTTGAAAAACTTCATTTTTCCAGAATAGAAGATTTAGAACGATTCAACGAATTCGGAGTTTTGACAGAAAGAGTTTATGTAAAAGGCGTGAAAATATTCGCAGATGGATCTCTTGGCGGTAAAACCGCATATCTCAGCAAACCTTATGCGGATGAGAAATCCTACAGAGGCATGTGTTTGGCAAACTCACAGCAAATAGAGAGATTTGCTGAAATATGCAGCAGAAAAAAAGTTCAGTTATGTATACATGCGATAGGCGATGCTGCAGTCCATGAAGTGGCAATGGCACTCAAAAATTATCCGAAAAACAGACTTATACATGCTCAGCTAATAGATGAAAAAGACCTAAAATATTTAAAAGACACCTATTTTTGTGTGCAACCACATTTTGCATTTGAAGATCAGGAATTAATATCACGAAGAATATCTAAGGAATTTTATGGATTGAAGTACGATTTCTTGAAATTATTCAAAGAAGGATACAGGGTAACCTTTTCGACTGACGCACCTGTTTCACCACATGACCCCAAATATGTAATTGAATCAGCTCTAAGGATGGGATTTCACCTCATGGATGCAATAAATTTGTACACATATGCTTCTTCAGAAACAACTGGTCTGAGGAATATTGGCAAAATAGAAATAGGTTATGCAGCTGATTTTGCAATTTACGAAAAAAATCCATTGAAACTGGAAGATGATCCGATAGCCGTGTACGTTCATGGAGAACAAATATGGCAAAAAGCTTGAAAAACTGTATTTGGAGGAGCCAAAATGACCACATTGATAAAAGTAGATCCACTCAATCCAAACGAAGGTATATTGAGAAAAGCGGCACAGACGATAAAAGAAGGCGGTGTCGTCGCATTTCCTACTGAAACAGTCTATGGACTTGGCGCAGATTGTTTTAACATCAGTGCCGTATTAAAAATCTTTCAAATAAAAAACAGGCCCGCAGACAATCCTCTGATAATTCACATATACGACAAAAAACAACTTGAAGAGCTGGTAGAAGGAGATATAGAGCAAAATTCGTATGTAATGGATGTCTTTTGGCCTGGACCGGTAACATTCATCTTCAGAAAAAAAGCGAATGTACCGAGAGAAGTAACTGGTGGGCTTGAAACTGTTGCCATCAGAATGCCAAGTCATCCAGTCGCACAGGTTTTTTTAAGGCTTTCCGGTACACCAGTAGCAGCTCCAAGCGCGAACCTCTCTGGAAAACCAAGCCCAACAAGAGCCGAGCACGTGATAGCTGACCTGTACGGCTCGGTTGATGTAATAATAGACGGTGGTGAAACGCCGCTTGGTTTGGAATCAACTATCGTCGATCTTTCAAGGGACTATCCTGTCCTGTTAAGGCCGGGACCTGCAACAATTGAGGAAATAAAGAAGATAGTACCTAATCTTTATATCCCGGATTTTCTTCTGAAAAAAGAGAATGAACCAGTTAAACCTCTTGCACCTGGCATGGCCTACAGGCATTATGCACCGGATAAACCTCTTATCCTTGTAATCAACGAGAAAAAACTCGATGAAGTTTTGAGCAAACACCCAGATTCACCAATCATCTGTCCTGAAGAAATGTCAGATAGATTCTATGGGCGCAAAACAATAATAATGGGAAAATTAAGAGAGCCATTCACGATAGCTCAAAATTTATTTCATGTGCTTCGCGAAGTAGATTCTCTAAATGCAGAATCGGTCATAGTGATTGGCTTAGAACCTCAGGGCATACTCTTTTCTGTTATGAATCGCTTGAAAAAAGCGGCGAGCGAGGTTATTGATTAATAACACTTACGTTTTCAAAACCCCTGACTCTCAAATGCCTTGAATTAATTTTGTAACTTTCGAGTGTTCATATCTTTAAAAACCATGTGAACTAACAGAAGTTTCAAAGCGTAAAATATCTGTGTAGATCATTATTAGGAGGTGAATTGTCTTGGAAAGCACCAGTAGTTCTTTTAGTTTACCACCGTAAATTTTTAAGGAGGTGAATTGATGAAAGTAAAAGTCCAGGTTGATATCAAGAAACTTATTGAAAACGGTGATTTCAGGACTTTGAAAACCATTCTTTCTCAACAGGAACCCGCCGAAATCCTTGAATTGATTGAAGAGCTCCCGGCAGATGAAAAAATAATTGTTTTTAGATTCTTGTCCAAAGACCAGGCAGCCGTGGTATTCAGTGAACTTGAAACAGATGACCAAATGGAACTCATAGAGCTCTTTAAAGAAGAAAGATTAAGTGAAATTATTTCTTCTATGGACCCGGATGACAGAGCAGAATTGCTCGAAGAAATGCCTGCGAATGTTGTGAATAAGCTTCTTTCCTTTCTGACCCCGGAAGAAAGAAAATTAACCTTATCCTTGCTGAATTATCCTGAAAACTCGGCTGGACGTTTAACTACTCCCAAATGCCTTGAATTAAACCCGAATATGACAGTCAGCGAAGCTCTGGAGAAAATTAGAAAAGAAGGTAAAGACAAAGAAACTGTTCATCTGATGCCTGTAATAGATAAATCGAGAATACTGCTTGGTACTGTTGAATTGCAGGACCTGATTTTTTCAGAACCAGATTTATACGTGGAACAAACAATGGATTCCGAACCAGTTTTTGTTTATGCAACAACAGACCAGGAAGAAGTAGCCCAGATAATGAAAAAATACGATTTGATAGCAATCCCTGTTGTGGATAGTGAACAGAGGCTCATAGGGATAATTACTATAGATGATATTGTAGATGTTATCGATGAAGAAGCCACAGAAGACATTCAAAAAATGAGCTCAATCGTGACAACTGAACAACCATATTTACACCTTAGTGGCTGGAAGCTCATTTTCAAAAGATTACCATGGCTTATAGCTTTACTTTTGATGGAGAGCATAAATGGTAATGTAATAGCAAAATTTGAGCACTTTCTTGCTTCTCTACCTATAGTTGCTGCTTTTATGCCTACAATGATGGACACGGGCGGGAACATAGGTTCTCAGATATCTGCACTTGTAATAAGAGGCATGGCGCTTGGAGACATCAAACTTAAAGATTGGTGGAAGGTTCTTCTCAGAGAAACAGCTATAGGACTCGTTCTTGGTGCCATACTTGGAATAGTCTTATTCTTCAGATCCATGATGATAAGTCAAGCCCTTGAAATAGGATTAGCAGTTTCAGTAGCACTTATGGTGGTTGTAATCTTTGCAAATGCTCTTGGGGCGGCTTTGCCATTCCTCGCCCGTCTGATTAAAATAGATCCTGCGATAATGGCAGGCCCTTTGTTGACAACTATAGTCGATGTTTCTGGAATAATTATGTATTTTATGATAGTTCAGTGGATACTTCGGTAGATTTTGACTTTTTTCTTCCAAAAGCGTATAATTTTTTAAGCCCGTGAAGGGTTACTTCGTTTTTACGAGGAGGAGTAGCATCATGAAAGGTACTGTAAAATGGTTTGACCCCAAGAAAGGGTATGGTTTCATTACAAAGCAGGAGGGTGGAGACGTCTTTGTTCACTGGTCAGCACTGGAAATGGACGGTTTTAAGACCCTCAAGGAAGGTCAGGAAGTTGAGTTTGAGATTCAAGATGGTCCTAAAGGTCCCCAGGCAGCCCATGTGAAAGTTGTTGGGTAAGCTTAGTTTTCATAAACCTGACCACAATAAAGCCCCGCTTTAAGCGGGGCTTTCAATATTTTTAAAACCTGATGCTTATACTGGCTCCAACAGGTATCGCTGTACAGTTGTTTGAACCGTAGGTTCTCATCTCTATACCAGCGCCGGCTCCAATCGAGAAATCAACCATATCATACGTGTAAGCTGCGCCAATACCAACCAGATAACCAAAGTTATTGAAATCGGTTATACCTGGTATCGATAATCCACCATAGCCCTTGATTACAACAGATGAAAAGTCGTCGATCGGTAAGATATACTTTGCACCAACAATCAAATCAAGTGCATACTGCGTGTTCACACCGAGCAAAGCCGAGGCTGATGTTGCGTCAGGCAAAAAATAAGCAAGTCCTGCCCCTCCACCTATTTCTACGCCTTCGGACACTTCATAAGTTATAAGAGCACCAAAAGAAACGTAACTTGTACTGGTTGCTTCAACTGGGGTTGCGGCGATCAGGAAATTATAATTACCATAGACATCAAGATTCACCTGAGCCATCGCAACCACTGCAACCAAAGCGGCCAAGAGCACAAGCAGCTTTTTCATTCAAATTCCTCCCTTCAAAATCACAAAAAGTTCTAAAACTAAGTATATCACAATCTCTTTTTCTTGCTATAGTGATTTCTCATCGGTTCGTTTTCAGGTAAAGAAAGGATCTCTTCTATAACTTCCACTGCCTGCTCGTAAGATTGTGTTCTGACATCTCTTAAAAGAATTTCTACAAGAATCTCTTTATCACCATTCATAATAGCTTCAAGCGCCCATTCCATCCTGAGCATCCTTGGTATCAAATACATTTTTACAACCTTTTCATTCAATGGAGGATCTATTTTTTCCACATGCCAGCCACTTTTATTAACCAATGCGGGTACTTCCACAACAACTCCGTCAGGTATCTGAGATAGATAACCTTTATTCGGAATATTTATAACAAACCTCTGAGCGTTGTTATTCACCACTGCGTCAATAAAAGGTATATGCTGCTCGCCACTCAGAGCGTCTTTTGATGTAAAAATCTTGATTTCTTCTTTCAATTCTTCGGGTACAGAGCCTTTCGGCAAAAATTTCAAATATGATTCCAAAGACAAAAGCTTCAAAGCGTTGTTGGAAGATAGATAATCTATCGCCTCGGTTATCATTTTCAATCTTTCCTGATACCATTGCCATCCTATCTCTGAATCAGCTCCGCCCCACGGTTCTCCATACCATTTTTTCTTCAATTGAAGATCGTAATTATATTTCCACGTACTGTTTCTGACAGTATCTCCTATGGGCATCAAACCATAAAATCTGTACATATCAATTGCAGCAGGACTTAATTGAAGATCAAACGGTGTTTTTGGCTTCCAGTCTTTTGAGTTTTCTTCGATCCATTTGTCAATTAGATCATATCCATTTTCACCATCGTACGAAAATCTGTTGAGCCAGATAGCATGATTAAAACCCACTACTTGCCAGTCAACTCTTTTGATGTCAAGTCCAAGTGCCTCAACTATTTCATGAACTCCATAATGGCCATGACAGAAGCCAACTACTTTAATATCAGAGCAGCGCTTGATTAAATTGGTTCCCTCAAAAACGGGATTTGCAGTTTGCAAAAGCCAGGCATTCGGGCATATATTTTCCATCAACTTTGCCAGATCGACAAAAAACTTAAGCTGGTTAAAATTGCTCAGGGTGTAATAATCTGAAACCATGTTTAATTCCTGCGTGTCTATACCTCTGTAATACCCGTGCTTTTCACCTATTCTGCGCGCTTTTTCGAGATAAGAATGTCCCCCTACCATAGCCGTATTTATCACAAAATCTGCATCTCTAAGTGAAACCTCGAGCTGCGTGGTTTTCTCAAATCTCAAATCAGCCCCAAGCTCTTTTACATATCTTGTTGCCAGATTATGAACTGCGTTAAGCCGCTTTTCGTCGATATCCATTAGAGAAACAAGACTTCCTGCTAATCCAGAAATTTTACAGAGGTCGTTAACAAGCCTCATAGAAAAAACCGCACTTCCTGCCCCGATAATACTGATTTTCACAGGTGCCATTTTCTTGCCTCCTCCCAGATCAAATCAAAAATATTTTATCATCCTCTGATCAGGAAATACAGAAGTAAAAATGACAAATGTGTTCTTTGCAAATGAAAAAATAATATGATATCATTTTTCAGGAGGTGTAACAATGAAAAAACTACTTTTGTTAGCTCTCACTGTGATTTCTGCTATTTCCCTCAGTTTTGATTTAAAAACTTTTAACATTCGTGAGTTTGATGGAAAATTGCCTTTAATAAGTCTTGAAACCTTTATGAAGAACAAAAATTATACATCAGTAGAAGGTATTGTTTATGAAATGCCTTCCGAAGAAAAATTTAGAACAAAAGCCGACGTCGATCAGAATCTGCTTTCGAAAGAAAAAATTGCAGGCATTCTTGTGATCACAATTGACGAGCTTGCTCTTTACAATGGAAAGAAAAATACTGCTCTGGTAGCTGTTAACGGAGTTGTTTACGATGTATCTTCTTCCAAATTATGGCGAGATGGATCTCACAGAAATATGCACAGCGCTGGTCAGGAGTTAACATACGAGATCTTGAAATTATCTCCTCATGGACCTGTAAAACTTGATCAAATGAGGCCATTTGGAATACTTGTTTTCACTTATACTCAACTTGGTAAATATGGGAAAGATGGTACGAAAAATTATGTTTCTGCCTTTGGTGTTGTGTATGATATGGCTGATTCTAAAACTGTACAAAAAGGTGTTCATTTCGGTTATCCTATGGGCAGCGAGTTGACATTTGAAATTTTGCAAAGACCCGGGCATGAAGATATGTTAAATCGTATTTACCCGGTAGGGTTGCTTGTTTTCAGCAGGGAAGATTTGAAGCACTTTAACGGAACAAAAGTGAAAGTCATATCAAAAGATTTAATGAAATCTTTCGTGGGGATAAACGGCATAGTTTATGATGTTACTGAAATTGATGAATGGCAGCAGAAAATCGGGGTTGATTCAAATTACAGAACCGGGATGTTTTATACAATATCGGATTTTTCTCCTGAGGAAGAATTAACCAGAGTCGGATTTGTTATCCAATAAATTGGAGATGTTAAATATGACGCCAAAAAATTATGCAAAAAAACTTGGTTTGCCACCAGGGACACTCATATATACTGGAAAAGAAAAGAATCATTTTGAAATCTCAATTCTTGATTATGATGAAAATAATTTCAGAGAAATTCAGGAAACTGATGTAGAGGCATCCTTTTCATTTAAAGATTCTCCTACAGTAAGCTGGATAAATATCACTGGCTTGCATAATACGGAAACAATACAGAAAATAGGCAAATACTACAGTATACATCCTCTGAGTCTGGAAGATATTCTAAATATTCATCAAAGGCCTAAAATCGAGCACTTTGATACATACAATTTTATCGTTTTAAAAATGTTGACTTACAATCAGGAATCCTGTGAGATTGAATCGGAGCAGGTCAGCATAGTTTTTGGAAAGAATTACGTTCTTACTTTTCAGGAAAAATCTGGCGATGTATTTGATTCTTTGAGAAGCAGGATAAAAGCAGCCAATGGTATTATAAGAAAAAGCGGCAGTGAATACCTCGTATATGCGATTATAGATGCTATAGTTGATCACTATTTCTTGATTCTTGAGCATCTGGATGAAAATCTGGAAGAACTCGAATCAGAGGTTGTATCAAAACCATCTTTGGAAACTGTTCAAAAAATAAACCAGTTGAAAAAGAACCTCATAACGATGAGAAAATCGATCTGGCCATTGAGAGAACTGCTGGCAAAACTTCTCAGAAGTGAATTTGTGCTGGAAAGTTCTGTCATCTACTTTAGAGATGTTTATGATCACACTGTGCAAATTATCGACATTATTGAAAGTTTAAGAGATATATCGTCTGGAATATTAGATGTTTATCTATCAAGTGTAAGTAACAAAACAAATGAAATTATGAAAACTTTAACTATCATAGCAACCATTTTCATACCACTGACTTTCATTGTGGGCATATATGGAATGAATTTTGCCCATATGCCTGAGCTTGAATGGGAATTTGGATATCCATTCGTTCTTTTCTTGATGGCAGGCATGGTTATAACAATGATATTTTATTTCAAGAAAAAGAAGTGGTTTTAGAGCATGCATGCATATATCCCATGGATGTTGCATATTGTATAGACCTGGTCCAGCCAGAACAATCTCCTATTACGTGAAGATTCTCAACTATATTGTTGTTGAACTTGTTCGAATAAAATTTCACCTCAACAGCATATAGAAGATTATCAAAATAGGAAACGCCATCAATAACTCTGTTGAGGTTCTCGATAAAATCTATTATAGATTCTCTTATCTTCGATGGAAAAACAAGGTTTGCATCTCCAAGAATAAAGCTATTTTCATCAAGAGTGGGGTACACTCTGGAGAGTCTTTTTGTTCTTCTGTGTTCTTTAAAATCGCCATAGGTTTGAAGTAAGACTTTTCTATCATCTCCGGCGAGTATGTTTGCAAGCTTTGCGAGATTCTTCCCATATCCGGTTGGATCTTTAAACGGTTCTGTGAACCTGGTTGTCACCAGAACCGCGAAATTAGTGTTTTCCGTTTTCTGGTAAGTGTCTGAAAAGCCATTTACAGTGGTAAAATCTTCATACTTCTCGAGAGTAACCCTACCCGATGGATTCTGACAAAATAACCTGCACATGTATCCTGTCCTTGTTTTATACCTGACTTTAACTTCATACATATCCGAATACCTTTCCATTACATGATCCGGCAACTCATATCTCACACCTATATCAACATAATAATTTTCACTCACGAGATCGGGATATTGCTTTTTTATACGTTCCATTAAACTATGTCCACTTCTTCCAACAGCTATTACAAGTTCATCAAAAAAGTATTCCCCATGGTTTGTCATAACCTTGAACGGTGAGCTAATTTGAACATCCTGAACGATTGTGTTGAAAGAAAAATCTATGTTTTTGAACGATGAAAAATAACTGTATATACTTGTATTTGTCTGTTTTAGTACATCTGTACCCAGATGAAAGAAATAGGCTTTTACTGGTTCAAACCCATAATGGTAGAAATTTCGATACACCTCTTCATTTGAAAACGACTCGCCAAATTCGATTTTTTTCCCATCTTTCTCAAAAGAACGGAGGTACTGGATTATATTTCTTCTATCGTTCATAGAGGGTTTAAACCCTGAATGCAAAAGATAGAATTCCACTATCTTTGCTTGAATATCCGCCGGAATGTGTAGATCCCCTCCCATATTTCTTGAGATAAATATTTTTCCGTCCATTCTAACACCAGAAATGGTGTTATGCATATGATCTCTGCCTCTTTCAAAAATTGTTATCCCGTATTTATCGATTTTTCCACTATCGATTAATCCTTGAACGAAACCTATAGCACTCGCGCCAAAACCAATTATGCCTATAGTTTTCAATTTAAACACCTCCCGATTCCAAACAAACGTTATGATATCAGATCTTTTTTTCATCTAAAAGATGGTTATATCAAAAATTGCATCAATGCTCAAGAGTATAATGAATTTAGAGGTGGTTGAAATGAACAAAAACAGGCTTCTATTTTGGATACCGAGAGTTCTATGTATTGCATATATTCTGTTTATAAGCCTATTTGCTTTTGACGCATTCAGCGAAAAAGTTACCGTATCAGAATCGATTCTGGCATTCCTGATCCATCTTATACCCACCGCGATCCTGCTCGTTGCACTGATCATCTCATGGAAATGAGAGTGGATAGGGGGTATTTTGTTTATAATTTTTCCTGCAATTTACCTGACTGTTGCCCGCGGGCAATCATTCCTCACTTACCTGATCATATGTACTCCATTAGTTTTAATCAGTGTGCTGTTCTTTGTTAGCTGGTTTTTACAGAACAAAAAATATCGAAAATAAGATAAACAGTTCACGAAAAGCAAAGGCAGCATACTCGAGCATACGTGAGCATACTTGAGCCTTGCAGGTACTTTTTTTACCTAATCATCGTTATCGAAACTTTCAGGTGATATTTTGGAAATGACACAATTATCCCATGATTGGTATACTACCAGGAGGAATTACATCAAAGACCTCGGAGGTGAGTATTGTGCGGAAAAAAGTCATCATTATGGGTGCTGCAGGTAGAGATTTTCACAACTTCAACACATACTTCAGAGACAACGAAGAATATGAAGTGGTTGCCTTTACAGCGACACAGATTCCAGATATTGAAGGAAGAGTTTATCCTTCAGAACTTGCCGGAAAACTCTATCCAAATGGTATCCCAATTGAGCCAGAATCAAAGCTGACAGAAATAATCAAAAGTCATGATGTTGATGAAGTGATACTCGCTTATAGCGACCTGCCACATCAGTACGTTATGGAAAAAGCCGCAATTGTGACTTCAGCTGGTGCAGATTTTAAATTAATGGGGCCAAAGCACACAATGATAAAATCAAGCAAACCTGTTATAGCAATATGCGCAATAAGAACAGGATGTGGAAAGAGCCAGACCACCAGGAGGGTTCTCGATATACTGAGAGAAAAAGGCCTTAAAGTAATTTCGATAAGGCATCCTATGCCTTATGGAAACCTGGTAGAGCAGAAAGTGCAACGCTTTGCAACTTATGAAGATCTCGATAAACATAAATGTACAATTGAAGAAAGAGAAGAATATGAACCACACATCGATAGGAATTCAGTCATCTACGCCGGTGTTGATTATGAAGCTATTTTAAAAAGCGCCGAAGCAGAAAATCCAGACGTGATTTTGTGGGATGGAGGAAATAACGATTTTCCCTTCTACAAACCAAATTTGCTAATAGTTGTGGTAGATCCTCACAGGCCTGGTCATGAAACAAGTTATTACCCCGGTATGACCAATCTTCTCATGGCAGATGTTGTAGTTATAAATAAAGAAGAGACAGCATCAATGGAAGGCATTGAAATCGTCAGGAAAAATATAGAAAAATGGAACCCAGATGCAATAGTTGTTGATGCGAGTTCACCAATTTTTGTTGAAAACTACAAAGTAATAAAAGGAAAGAAAGTGCTTGTGGTAGAAGACGGGCCTACTCTAACACATGGCGAGATGAAGTACGGTGCAGGATTTGTAGCGGCAAAAAAATTTGGAGCTTCTGAAATAATTGACCCAAGACCTTTTGCAGTTGGATCTATAGTAGAAACTTATAAAAAATACAATCATCTTGACCTGATACTACCAGCCATGGGATATGGAGAAAAACAGATAAAAGAACTGGAAGAGACTATCAACTCATCGAACGCAGATCTGGTTATAATTGGTACACCAATAGATTTGAGACGAGTTATGAAACTCAATAAACCTGCGGTAAGAGTCAGGTATGAACTGCAGGAAATTGGTAAACCGGATCTCGAAGATGTAATAAACAATTTTCTAGATCAAAAATAAAACTGGGTATATGGTTTCTTGAACCTTTTAGTCAACATAAGCGTCTATTTATTGAGAGAAAAAAATTAGACTATTTTTGTCTTAGTATTTTGTTAACAGAAACGTTGTTACATAGGAACTTAAAGTGATAGTATTTTTAACTTGAAGTGGATACAATTTAATTAGAAAATGAAGAAACCCCCCTATCCCCCTTGAGATACACCCCCCACGGCTTTGGCGGGCTTTAGAGCCCGCATTTTTTTTGCAACTTTCCATACAGAGGACCTGCTGTTATCTTATCAATCTTCAGCAAAACATTTTCTCCTTCAGAAACTTCCTGAGAAGAAAAAATGATCACTTTATTTCTGATATCCCTGCCGTAATACAAACCCTCTTTTGTCTTTCCTTCAACTATTATTTCAACAACTTTCCCGAGGTACTGCATATTGAGTTCTCTGTTGATCTGTTTTTGCAACTCAAGTAATTTATTTAATCTTTGAACCTTTTCTTCTCTCGGTACATCGTCTTTGAAATACTTGCTTGCTACTGTGCCCTGTCTTGGTGAATACACAGCAAGATTAAGTCTCTCGAAACGGGCTTTCCTGACCAGGTCCATTGTTTGCATATAATCATATTCAGTTTCGGTTGGAAAACCAACTATGATGTCGCTACTTATAGAGGCATGGGGTATCTTGCTTCTTATTTTTTCCACTAACTGAAGAAATTGGTCCCTGTCGTATCTGCGATTCATCAATCGCAAAATCCTATTACTCCCGGATTGAACCGGAATGTGGAATGATTTTGCGGCTTTGGGGTCTTCAGCAACAGTTTCTATTAATTTATCAGTAATATCAGTTGGATAAGATGTGAGAAACCATATTCTTTTTATCTGCTCAAATTTGCCTGCCTGTTCGATAAGTGAAGCCAGATTTGTCCCATCTTTTAAATCTTTCCCGTACGCATCTACATTTTGTCCAAGAAATGTTATTTCCTTCACACCGTTCTTCGCAAGTTTTTCAACCTCTAACAGAACATCCGGTAATGGTCTGCTCTTTTCTCTGCCTCTCGTATAAGGTACGATGCAATACGTACAGAATCTGTTACATCCGTGAATAATAGTTATCCACGCATGATGTTTGGAAAACCTCATTCTTGGCGTCTTAGAATCCACGGTACAAATATCATCTTCGAGATAGACAATTTTTTCTCCCCTGGCAGCCTTCTGAAGAACCTCAGCAATTTTCCCAATTGATCGCGATCCAATGACAAAATCTGCTCCGCTTTTTATTAATTCTTCCCCTTCCAGATTTGAACCACAACCAGCAATCCCTATCAGTTTTATCTTTCCAGACTTTTTCAGCTTAACAAACTGTCCAAGGGCAGAATGATATTTTTCCTGGGATTTTTGGCGAACAACGCAGGTATTCAATATAACAATGTCTGCTTCTTCTGGCAAATTTACTACCTCATAACCATGCTGAGAAAGTATCCCTGCCATAGTTTCAGTATCATTGAGATTCATCTGGCAACCGTAGGTTTTGAAAAAAACCCTCATAATCTAATGAAAAGGAGGCAGAAGCCTCCTTATTTATTCCTCCTCTTTGAGATCTGTATCTTCAAACAGGTCAGATATGTCGAGCGAACCTTCCTCTTCTTCACTGGAATCAGACTGAATTGGTTCAGAAGGCGTTTCCTCGGTGAATGACACGCCTTCGCGGCCTTCGAGGTAAGCTTCAGCTATTTTAGAGGTGATCAATTTTATTGATCTGATGGCATCGTCATTCGCCGGAATAACGAAATCAACAGGATCTGGGTCACAATTGGTATCCACTACTCCTATAACTGGTATTCCCATTTTATTTGCCTCTGCAACAGCTATTCTCTCTTTCCTCGGGTCTATGACGTAAATTATGTCTGGTATTCTGTCCATAGCTTTGAGGCCCCCGAGGTTTTTTCTGAGCTTTTCTAAAGCTTTTCTGAGCCTGCTCTGCTCTTTTTTGGGCAATTTTGCAAGCTCACCGTTTTTCTCCATTTCCTCAAGCTCTATAAGCTTATCGATGCGCGGTTTGATTGTCTTGAAATTCGTTATGAGACCTCCAAGCCATCGGTTGTTAACATAAAAAGCACCGCACTTTCCAGCTTCTTCTTTTACAACATGCTGAGCCTGTTTTTTGGTCCCAACGAAAATCATTGTTGCTCCTTCGCTTGCTTTGGACTTCACAAAATCACAGGCTTCCTCCACAAGCTTCAGAGTTTTTTGAAGATCAATGATATAAATACCTTTACGGGCTCCATAAATATAAGGAGCCATTTTGGGGTTCCACCTTCTTGTCCTGTGTCCAAAATGAACCCCTGCTTCAAGTAACTGTTTCATGGTTATAACCGGCATTAAAACACCTCCTGAAGTTTTGGTTAAATCTTCCGTCTTCTTCAACTCCCTCACCGACCCTGCAGAGAGGGCACCGGGGTTTGGGATCTGAAGACGTGCTTTTTTTCAAAAGCCAGTATATTATACACTTAATTGTTAAGATATGGATCAAACAGATGTAAAAATAGAAATCTGATATGATTATTCTCAGGAGGTATAAAATGCTGCTGATAGGTATTGGTGGAGGAACAGGTTCTGGAAAAACTACCGTTGCAAACAAAATAATCAAAAAAGTTGGTCAGCAAAAATGCGCCCTTCTGCCAATGGACAATTACTACAGAGACATGAGTCATTTAACCTTTGAAGAGAGAAAAAAGATTAATTACGATCATCCAAATGTTATAGAACATGAATTACTGAAAGAACACCTTGAGAATCTTCTAAAAGGGTACTCAGTTGAGATACCGACATACGACTTCGTAAACTACGTTAGAAAAAAAGAGCAGATACATTTTTCCCCGAAAAACGTGATTATTGTTGAAGGAATCTTTGCACTTTATTACGAAGAGATCAGCAGATTGTACGGTTTGTCGGTCTATGTTGATGCCGAAAGCGACATAAGATTCATTCGCAGACTCATGCGAGATGTTAAAGAAAGAGGAAGAACAATGGAATCGGTGATAAATCAGTATCTCGAAACAGTCAAACCAATGCACGATGCTCATGTGGAGCCAACCAAGCGGAAAGCAGATATAATAGTGCCAAAGGGTGGATATAACGATAAAGCAATCGAAGTTGTGGTGAATTATATTTTTAAAGAACTGGAGAAAAGCTGAATGAAGAAATTTGTTTTTGCGATACTTATGGCTTGCAGTTTAGCAATTGGAATGGGAAAATTCAAAATGATAAAAACTCTGTGGGTTGATATCGCCTTTGAAGAAGGGCTTGAAAGACAAGCATTTTTGCTTGCCCAGGAAGCCGATAAAATCTACAGTAAATTATCAGAAGAATTCAACCTTCATCTTGCAAAAAGACCCGTTGTATATTTGATTGACAAAACTGATATTTCAAACGGATTTGCAAACCCATTGAATAACGTTATAGTAATCTATCCCAACGATATTGACCCGTACATTTTAACGCCGAACTACAAGAACTGGGTCACATTTTGCTTCACCCACGAACTGGCACATCTTTTTATTTCAAATAACTTTGCAGATTACTTTTCGCCTCTGAAAATTTTTGGGCATGCTGTTCCAGCATTTCTGCAGTCAATCCTTATTCCTATGTATTTACATGAAGGACTCGCAACGTATTTTGAAACCTATATAACAGGTACTGGGCGTGCCAGTGATACACTTTTCGAAAACTACATGGATGTTGCAAAAAGCAGTGACGTGGGAGTAAGGTATGCTTCGTCCATAAATTCACGTAGATGGCTTGCAGGTGGCCCAAGCTATGTTCAGGGATTGTCATTACTGAAGTATATTGAAACTAAGCACGGTCATGACGCGGTAATGAAACTCTTCGAGAAAATTTCTCAAAATCCATTATCCGGTTTCTACAGATCATTGAAAACAGTACTTTCAGACAGAGAAATAAAAGATTGGCTTTCTATAAAGAATTATTCCACAAAGGGCGAAAAACTATCAGAAACGCTTCTTTCAATAAGCAAACTTGATCTAAATGCGTGGAGAATTTACTATGCAGCCAGGAAATACAATGGTGAGGAGGCAATTTATTATTACGACACCTTTGCTGAAGAAAATGTCAAATTAATAGACGTTGATAACGTAATATCATTTGCAGTTAACAGAACTCGATTGATTGCCATAGCAAGGTATGCAAATGAAAATGGATCATCAATCTCAAAATTGTATCTTTATTCCGGAAGCGTGAAAGACCTTCAAATAACTGGCATTGTTGATATAGCCTGGATGAATGATTTTGAACTTGCAATGATCAGGCAGCAAAATGGTCAGAGAACTATAGAAGTATATGATTTGAGAAACAGAGAAACAAGAAAGATCCTCGAGCCAAAAGAAAACTTAATACCCCTCCAGATAACTGCATCAGAAGATAAAATTATCTTTACTGCAAAAACACAAAATCAGGTGGATTTATTCATGATTGATAAAGAAGCGCACATAATGAATCTGACAAACAATATATTTACAGAGGTATCGCCAAAACTTATCTCTAATTCACTTTATTTTTGTGCAGATTATTCGGGAAAATTTACACCATATTTGCTTGATATAGAAAATGGGAAACTGCTGGAAATTTCTGCAACAGATGCCATATCCTCCCTGATTCTCTATGACAAAATCTATTATTTTAAAGCTGTACCGGGAGGTTTTTCTCTCTTCAGACAGGATAAAGTTTTAGATCACGAAATTCATTTGTCTTTTAAGGAATTCAGTCCAGAACCTTTGAAATCTGTTATCCTCGATGAAGAACAATATTTCTATGATTCAATCAAACCGAGATTTGTTCTGCCATTTCCTTATTTTTCACCATCCTTAGAAGGAACAGATTACGGATTAGGAGTTGCCGCTGGTTTTTGGGACGATCTTATGGATAATTACGCCATTTTTGGATTTATTTGGTCGTGGGAAAACTGGGCTGCAAAACTTTTGCTTAATTCTGGAAAGGATGCTTTATTTTCTATACAGTTCGATCAAAAAGATCAACAATTTTCTTTAAGAACAGAACTGGATGTACCATTTCGAATAAATAAAAGCACGGTGTCGGAAAAGGTAGATTTGATAGCAGGTATTGAGATCAATGAAACACTGAGTTTGACTCCAGACCTGCAAGTTATCTACACAACAGGATCTGTTGGCGGGAAATTGCATCAGCAAAGTTTTCCAGATCTTGCTCTCTGGATCTCTGCTTTACCGGATTTTCGAATTGGTTTTTCAAAAGCTTTCCTGATAAAAGATTTTTTGCTTCAACTTTTTGGTCAGGCAGCTAAAGAATTTGTCCAATACGGTGCACATGTGGTAATTCCCGGACCATTGTTGAATATCGGTACGGTAGATGGATTTTGCGCAACTGACAGCATAAATTTCTCAGCTGGCTTTTCAAACACTCTCAGCGCAAAAGAAAACAGTTACAAAATATGGTTTAGATCTGTCTTTAATTCCCACATAGCGTATCAAATACCTTTACCAATTTTTGTCGAGATTGGGTTACAATCCGATCAGGGATATATAAAAATTGGTTTGGAAGATATTCTAAGTGAGTTCCTCGGTATGAAGAATCATTGATTTTTAAAGCCATGGTATAATTCAAAAGAGGTGATAGCATGAGAGTCGCTATGGTTGCTTATGAGGTATACCCATTTGCTAAAGTCGGTGGACTCGCCGATGTTGTCGGATCTTTACCAAAAGTTATAGAAAAACAGGGGGTAAAAGTTACTGTTTTTATGCCCTTCCATAAAATTGTCTCAAAAAACTGTGAAAAACTTGGCCTGGAGATAAAAGAAGTGGCCAGGGCAATCTCTTTGCCGAATCTTCAAACCAAAGAAAAATTCGATTTGTACAAATCAACTGTACCGGCCACAAATGTTTCAGTTTATTTTATATCGAACGATTATTATTTCTCCGCAGATAATGTATATGAAGGACCTGATTTGGCGGAGCAGTCTATTTTTTTCTCAAATGCAGCAATTGAAGCCATGAAATACCTTTCAGAAACATTCGACATAGTACATGCCCACGACTGGCAAACTGGCCTGGTCCCGGTTTATTTAAAAACTTTATATAGGACAGATCCGTTTTTTAATAGAACAGCTACAGTTTTCACCATCCATAATCTTGGTTATCAGGGTGTGTTTAATCCAGGTTACATGAAATTCGCAGGTTTACCCGCCTATTTATTCAACATAGACGGTTTGGAATTTTACGGTCAAATAAATTTCCTAAAAGGCGGTATATTATTCAGCGACATAGTAACAACTGTGAGCCCAACCTATGCTCAGGAAATCCAGACAGAACAATTTGGCGAAAAACTCGATGGTGTTCTCAGACTAAGAGCAGAAGACCTGTATGGTATTCTGAATGGAATCGATTATTCAGAATACAATCCAGCAACTGATAAAAGAATATATGTTAATTACGATATAGACCATATTGAAAAGAAAAAAATGAATAAATCCGAACTGCAGAAGGAACTAAATCTGCAGGTGAGGGACGATGTACCCCTCATAGGTATGATAAACAGACTTGTTGATCAAAAAGGTCTTGATCTTATAGAAAAAATTGTCGATTACATGATGATGTTCGACATACAGTTTGTCGTACTTGGAACAGGAGATAAGAAATACGAAGAATTCTTTAAAAATATTGAGAAAAAATACCCGCAGAAAATTTCCAGCAACATGAAATTCGATGTAGATTTGGCACAGAAAATTTACGCGGCAAGCGATATGTTCCTGATGCCATCAAGATACGAACCATGTGGATTGGGTCAGATGTACAGTTTGAGATATGGTACAGTGCCAATAGTTCGTTATACCGGTGGACTTGCTGATTCAGTAAAGGAGTACGATCCAAAAACAAGAGACGGTAATGGATTCGGTTTTAGAGAATATGACACGGCACATTTACTTGAAACTGTAGCAAAAGCAGTATATTTTTACAAGAAAGAAAAAGATCACTGGGGTAAAGTAGTTAAAAACGCAATGAAAACAGATGTTTCCTGGGACAGGTCGGCAAAGCAGTATCTAAAGATTTACCAGGAAGCTTTACGGAAAAAGCAATTCTGAGGAGGAGAAAGAATGCCTGAGTTCAGAAAAGATCCGGTCATAAAAAGATGGGTGATAATAGCTACCGAGAGGGCAAAGCGGCCACATGATTTTGTCAAACCGAAAGTAGAAGAAAAAGCAGGTTTTTGCCCATTTGACTACGGAAACGAGCATACTACCCCGCCGGAGATAATTGCATTCAGACCTGCCGACACCGCGCCAAATACACCTGGCTGGTGGGTAAGAGTGGTACCCAATAAATTTGGCGCCGTGAACCCTGACCTGACGCCCAGAAAATATGGAGTAGGTATGTTTGACGCAATGGATGGCTTTGGTTACCATGAAGTAATTATCGAGACACCAGATCACAACACTCACCTTGCATTGATGGATTACAAACAGGTGGAAGAGGTTATATGGGCTTACAAGCAGAGATTTGAAACGATAATGAAAGATTCAAAAATACAGTATGTCCTGATTTTCAAAAACCACGGTAGTGATGCAGGCGCATCTCTTCAGCACCCTCACAGTCAATTAATAGCAATTCCAACAATCCCCAAAAGAGTCCAAGAAGAACTCAGCGGTTCTCAGGAATATTTTTCTTACAAAGAGAGATGTGTTTTTTGCGACATAATAGATCAGGAACTTCAGCTTCAAGAAAGAATAGTTGAAGAAAATGAAGATTTCGTTTCGATAGAGCCTTTTGCTGCAAGATTTCCATGCGAGACATGGATTATACCTAAAAGGCATTCACACGATTTCAGAAACATCCTTGACAAGGAGGTTAAGTCGTTTTCGCAGATACTCAAGAACACTCTCTACAAAATATACGGCGCCCTTGACAACCCACCTTACAATTTCATGCTTCACACGGCTCCAAACACAGGGGAAGGAAAGAATTATTATCACTGGCATTTAGAAATCGTGCCACGCCTGACGAAAGTTGCTGGATTCGAGTGGGGATCAGGATTTTATATAAACCCGATGCCCCCAGAAGAGGCAACAAAATATTTACGTGCGGTTGAAATACCATGAAATTGTGGTAAAATAATTGCGCACATCCTTTAATCCAAGGAGGATTGGTAGAATGGAGATTTTGAAGGTGAGCTCAGGGTCAAATCCAAACAAAGTAGCTGGTGCTATTGCTGGTGCCCTTTCAAAAGCAGACAAAGTCGAAATTCAAGCGATTGGTGCGGGGGCTGTTAACCAGGCTGTGAAAGCTATCGCTGTAGCGAGAAGATTTTTGAACGAGGGTGGGAAAGACATTTACATGGTTCCTGGATTCATCGAAGCGTTAATCGACAATGAAACACGAACAGGAATGTCCTTCAAAGTCTTTGTGACTCAGAAACAATCTTGAGGAAATGGAAGATGTTCTTCAAGAGATTGTAAGAGCTTGTCGGGAAGACAAAAGGATTTTTGAGATTGTCCAATCAGTAGCACTGATGAGCAGAGAAGAAAAAGAACAGCTTAGGGCAAAGGTTAAAAACTATTTTCTTGACAAAACAGGGCAAATGGATGTACAGGCTTATCGATTTTATAATTTCATTCTCGATAATGCCAACGCACAGAAAATTGTTGAGATTGTTTCATCAGATGGACTGTGTGTTTAATTTTTGTTGTGATAAGTTCATGTACCCGGAAACTGTGGTATAAATGTTTTGTGCGGGTGTAGCTCAGCGGTAGAGCATCAGCTTCCCAAGCTGAGGGTCGCGGGTTCGAATCCCGTCGCCCGCTCCAGCCCCAACTTGGACATGGGACTGAACCCTGCCTGGGTTGGTGGACTTCGACTATGGAGGTGCAGTTAATGAATCAAGAGGAGAAGAAGAAAATCATCGAACAGTTTAGAATCAACGAGAAAGACACGGGATCTGCAGAGGTACAGGTAGCTATTTTAACGGCAAGAATAAGACACCTTACTGAGCATTTAAAAGCCCACCCAAAAGATTTTCACTCTCGGCGTGGTCTAATGAAAATGGTTGGAAGGCGTAGAAAGCTCCTTAGATATTTGAGAAAATCAAATCCCGAGTCCTATAAATCCCTGATTGAAAAACTAAATCTTAGAGGTTAACAAGTTAAAATTTATAAAAGGCGGGCATCTGCCCGCTTTTGGTTTCTTCAAAGCAAAAGTTGAGGTGATTAATTTGAAAACTTGGAAACGCGAAATACTTGGAAGAGAATTTATTGTTGAACATGGAAAAGTGGCCAAACAGGCCAATGGTGCTGTTGTTGCCAGAATTGGCGATACGACAGTCCTTGCAACTGCTGTCATGTCTGATTCCGCAGTAGAAGGGATCGATTTTGTCCCTTTGACTGTTGAATTTCAGGAGAGATTTTACGCCGCAGGTAAAATACCGGGAGGATTCATAAAAAGAGAAGGAAAACCAAGCGAAATGGCTATACTCTCGGCAAGAACTATCGACAGGCCAATAAGACCTCTTTTCCCAAAACACCTGCGCAATGAAGTTCAGGTGGTTGTGACAGTTATATCGACAGACTCGGTTAACACACCGGATATAGTTGGTGTTTTTGCTGCTTCGCTCGCTTTGAACATATCAGACATACCATTCAATGGAATCGTCGCGGCAGTGAGAGTGGGATTGGTTGATGGAAAAATAGTACTGTTTCCAACTGAAGATCAGCTTCAAAAAAGTCTGCTTGATATAGTTGTTGCTGGTACTGAAGACACCATAACAATGGTTGAAGGTGAAGCAAAAGAAGTCAGCGAGTCTCAGATGCTTCAGGCTCTTCTCAAAGCACACGATGCTATCAAGCAAATCATTGATTTCGAGAAAGAAATTCTTTCCTATTTCAATATTGAAAAAGCACAGATTGCGGAAAAAACTTTGCCAGAAGAAATTGAAAAAGAATTTTCGCAATTGCTTGATGGCAACGAATTGAGAGAAAGACTTTTAATCCAAGGGAAAAAAGCAAGAAGCAACGCTCTGAGTGAGTATTTCAAAAAAATCTATGAAATCTTAGAGGCCAGATATGGAACTGAAAAAATCGAAGAATTGTCAGTTTTGTTGAAAGACAAATATGAAGAAGCACTGAAGTATAAAATGAGAAGAATCATAGTGGAAGAAGGCACTCGACTGGATATGAGGAAACCGAAAGATATAAGACCAATAACCTGTGAAACAGGCCTGCTTCCGCGAGTTCACGGCTCCGCGTTGTTTACCAGAGGCGAGACACAGAGTCTCGGTATAGTTACTCTTGGGGCACCAATGGATGAACAGATAATAGATTCTCTACTCGAAGAGGGAACAAAAAGATTCATGCTCCATTATAATTTTCCTCCCTTCTCCACAGGTGAAGTAAAACCGCTTAGAGGACCAAGCAGGCGTGAAATTGGGCACGGACATCTGGCGGAAAGGGCTTTAAAATTTGTATTACCTGATGAAGACAGATTTCCATACACAATTCGTATTGTTTCGGAGATTCTCGAATCCAATGGCTCTTCTTCGATGGCAACAGTGTGTTCTGGTTCTCTCGCCCTTATGGACGCCGGCGTACCAATTAGCAAACACGTAGCCGGTGTAGCTATGGGGTTGATACTCGAAAAAGATTCGCAGATAGTTTTGACGGACATTCTCGGCGCAGAAGACCACTGGGGAGATATGGACTTCAAAGTTGCAGGTACTCGCGATGGTATAACAGCATTTCAGATGGATTGCAAAGTATCTGGAGTTTCTGCCGATCTACTTGAAAGAGCTTTAAATCAAGCTAAGGAAGCGAGATTATATGTACTTGAAAAACTTTACGAAACGATTTCCAAACCAAGAGACACTTTATCCAAGTATGCCCCTGTAATAAAAGTAATATCAATAGATCCATCAAAAGTGGCTGAGATAATTGGCCCGGGAGGAAAAATCATAAAAGCCCTGATAAAAGACTATGATGTTAAAATCTCGGTTGACGATCTCACAGGTAAAGTAAGTGTGATCGGCGGCAACGAGGAAAAAGTAGATGCTGCTATTGAGCAGATTAATTCTATATTAAAAGAAATCTCCGTTGGCGACGTATTTAGTGGAAAAGTGACACGTATTGAACCTTTTGGTGTTTTTGTGGAAATATCTCCCGGAAAAGTGGGACTGTTGCACCAGAGCAAACTTATAACAGACTTGAAAACTGTAAAAATAGGAGAAACAATGCGTGTCAAAGTTAGCAACATAGATAATCTTGGAAGACTTCAACTCGAGGAATTTTCCGATTCTCCGGATCATAAGCATGGCGAGAAGCGTTCATTCAAGAGACATAGAAAAAACGATAATTAAGAGAGAATCTTTAACCAACAAATGCCAGCATTTTGCTGGCTTTTTGTGTAAAACAGGGAGGATTATGCATGCAAATTGAGATAAAAAAAACAAATTCAAATAAGATCTACATTGTACCGGTAAACGGTGTTGAAACTGTATCAATTGCATTCATTGTTCCGGCAGGTTCAACATCTGAAGACAAAGAATATGCAGGCTGCGCACACCTTCTGGAACATATAGTATTTAAAGGTACGAAAAGATACGATGAGTTCTCGCTGAAATATGAACTGGAAGTTTTCGGAGGTAGTTTAAACGCGTTCACCACAAAAGATTTCACAGTGTACTATGCCAGAGTTCCATACTTTCATTTTGAAAAAGCTGTGGACATACTCGGAGAACTTGT
Organism: Pseudothermotoga elfii DSM 9442 = NBRC 107921; assembly: GCF_000504085.1. NCBI lineage: Bacteria > Thermotogati > Thermotogota > Thermotogae > Thermotogales > Thermotogaceae > Pseudothermotoga > Pseudothermotoga elfii. The sequence continues at coordinate 1,478,158 of NC_022792.1, forward strand.
CTTTAGCCCTCTCATCGAAGAAGAGGCGGTAAATCTGGAGAAATCTGTGGTCATAGAGGAAATAAAATCCTATAACGAAGATCATTTAACTCGCGTTCATGATCTGTTTGCTGAGAGTATATTAAAAGAACCTTATTCCAGGCCGATCAGTGGATACGAAGAAACGGTGAAAAAAATCGACGCCGATGTGCTGAAAAAATTTCATCAGAAACACTACGGTAGTATCAAGGTTATTGTCGTGGGCAAGGTAACTGATGATCTCTTAAAAACAATTGCGAATATCCTGAGAAATGATAAACCCGTTTCTGAAAACAACCTGAAAGTGAATTTCAGCAATCCTTCCAATGCTTATGAAGCCAGATCGAACATAACTCAGGTACACATGATTACAGGAACTCCAATCGAAATAGGTCTTGAAGATAAGAGATATCCTGCCCTTCTCGTTCTCAATACTCTATTGGGAAGTGGAATGAGCTCTTTATTATTCAACACGATAAGAGAAAAGCTTGGATTGGTTTATGAAATTGACACAGTTGGCAATTTCTGGAAAGAATCTTCTTTAATAGGTATCTATGCATCTACAAGTACTGAAAAGTTTCCAAGATATGTACAGGAAATAAACACCATATTGAAAAGGGCCACAATAGAAAAACATTATTTTGAATACGGCAAAAAGAGGTTAATTGGAAAACTTCAAATGATCACAGAAAGTGTTCCGAGTGTGTTTGCTTATGTACTCGAATTTCTCATATCAAGAAGTGAACCACTACCGATTGAAAGGTTATTCGAAAAAATCGAATCTGTTGAATACAATCATGTTCAAAATCTATGGCGAGAGATTTGTGAAAACAGATGGCACTGGACCTGTATAATTCCACATGGAGAAGAAAGGTTGATGAAAGAGCTATGACTCAAACTGAAGGTCAGCTTATCTGGAAAGTGGTAGATTCTTTGCTTCCCGGAGATATATGTATGGAAACTATAAAACTTTCTAAGGAGCAGCCACCGGTAATCAAAATGGGGGAAATGCTCGATTCAGAAAAAATTGAAATCCTCAAAAAATCGAATGTAAGATACCTGTGGGTCAAGATACCACCAGCAATTCCACCTGTAATAGAATCACAGAAAATAGATAAAATCAAGAAGGATATCAAAGATATTTTTAAAACCGCAGGCGAAAAAATGACCATAAACAAAAAAAATATTGAAAATCTTTCGCAGGAAATTGTGAACAACGTGGTGAAAAATTTTTCTGACAAGATATCTTTGATTTTTCTTATTCAGGAAAATGACGAAGAATACACTTATGTTCATGAAGTCCATGTTGGAATAATTTCATCTCTTGTAGCAATGGAGATGGGACTTAAGATAAGCGACATAGCAAGACTGACTTTTTCAGCCATTATCCACGATGTAGGAAAAATAATGGTACCTAAAGATATTCTGTATGCTCCGAGAAGACTTACCCAAAATGAGTTCGAGGTCGTAAAGCGACATGTTGAATTTGGAGAAAGAATATGTAAATTGTCCAAAGTGGAAGATGAATTTGTCCTGAGTGGCGTAAAAGATCATCACGAAAAACTTGATGGGACAGGCTATCTAAGAGGGCTTAAATCAGATAGTATATCACTGCCAGCCAGAATTATTGCCGCTGCAGATATATACGATGCTCTAATCTCAAACAGATCTTACAAAGCACCATGGTCACCATACAAAGCCATATCTGAGTTAATAAGAATGGCCTCCGTAGGAAAGATTGATAAGAAAGTTTTGTCTGCCTTCATATCAATTATGGGACTTTATCCCATTGGAACAACAGTTTTATTAAGCAACAACGAAAAAGCAGTCGTTGTCGCAAACACAAAAAATCATATTACTCGGCCTGTTGTTCGATTACAAGATGGTTCTGTCGTAGATATATCGAAAGAAAAAAATTTAAGGGTAATTCAGGTTTTAGACTGATCTAAAAAAGAGGCACAAAGCCCTGATCATCCCAGAACTGTTTCATTGATTCATCATAGAGTTCTCTGAGCATATCTCTATGTTCCTTTTCCCAGTTAGCAAGAGAAATAAGCGAATCTTTCATCTTCAAATCATCTGTTTTTTGAGCGGCACTCTCGTAAAAATTTGCAAAATCATGTTCTATCAGATATGCCATTCTTAAAACAGACAGATCTGTCAGAAACTCATCTTTTTCTCCTATCTCCTGAAGTTTTCTATTTTCAAAATATTGTGAACCTTGAAAAGATAATCCTGCATCAATTTCATCTTTTAAAAGAGATTCTATATACTCGGCGTGCGCCTGTTCCATCTCTGCAAGTTGTTTGAATATGTCCTTCAATTGAGAATTGCTTAATTTGGAAAGCCAGTCTTTATAAAAATTTCTGCCTTCTATCTCGCGTGCAAGGGCATATTTGAGCACCAATTTCGTCTGTTCATTCATTGTTTCACCTCCTCTTTAACAAAAATTTAGCAAGAAGTCTCCATCTTATAGAAGATGGAGATGAATTGCTGACAAATATAGCTATTGTTTCTACATATCAGATTGAGTTTTTCTGAATTTATCTGTTTGTATTTGCCTGAAACTTGCAGATACTCACCATAAATATTCTGCACATATACCCACTTTCCTGTAAAACCGCTTATAAACCCTGCTATTTGTAGTTCTGGTATATACACCTTGTCCCATAAACACCATTTCTTTTTTCTTGTTACTATTTCTTTTGTGTTCTTACTGTTTCTTTTTGCTTCTCTATTAGGTTGACTTCTACCTTTACGAGGAATTTCTTCATGCAAACTACGTTTCTTTTTCCTAACTTGCTTCACAATAATACCACACATCATCTTGCTTCTTTGGCCTTATCCCTGTAATAGCAATAGCATCATTAATATGCGATTTCTCTAACCCCCACTCTCTTCTTGTCCTTTTAGTATATAACCCAAATGTATACGCTATTTTTTGTAATTTAGGCACAAGATAATCTCTTAAAACATTCATAAAAACTGTTGACCGAAAATCTCTTATTTTCGGTAACTTTTTCCCTGTAAACTCTTCATACGACATATTCCCCTTTGCCATATTATGAGTCTCACAACAACAGACTAAATTGGTTGGATTATCTGTCCCGCCTTTACTACGCGGTATTATATGGTCTGCTGTTAGTTTTTCTGAACATTGTATATCAGATCTTAAATCTTTATAATGACATTGATAGTTATCTCTTATCTTTACGTATTCCTTTATACTGTCAAAGTCTTTCATCACACCATTCTGATACTCTGCTCTTCGAATGTTGGGATTTATAATAGCCTGTACATCAAATTGTCCTACTTCTACTTTAACAAGAAATCCGACAAGAAGTCTCCATCTTATAGAAGATGGAGATGAATTGTTGGAGAAAAAGTATTGACAAAAATCAGTTTCGGTATATAATGATATAGGTGACGATTATGAAGTTAGATACTAATAAACATTCAGTATTTCTTTTACATTATCATCTTGTGCTGGTAATAAAATATAGACGTGATGTGATTACTGACCAAATTTCTAAAAGACTCAAAGAAATATTTGAGTATATCCAACCGAGCTATAACATAACACTGTTGGAATGGAATCATGACAGAGACCACGTACACGTCTTATTTAAAGCTACTCCAACAACGCAACTTTCAAAATTCATAAACGCCTACAAAAGTGCTTCATCAAGACTTATAAAGAAAGAATTTCCAGAAATTAGAAAAAAGCTTTGGAAAGGAAATTTTTGGTCCAGAAGCTATTGTTTGATATCGACAGCTGGAGTACCAATTGAGATAATTAGAAAATACATCGAAAGTCAAGGTGCTAAGAGTGCTCAGAGCCTATAAGTACAGAATTTATCCGACAAAGGAACAAAGAGAATTTTTTGAAAAAACCTTTGGCAGCTGTAGATTTGTTTGGAATAAAATACTTGAAGAAAAATTGCAAGCTTTGGAACGCGGTGAAAGACTTCCAAGAATAACTCCTGCCAAATATAAAGAGGAATTTCCTTTTCTAAGGGAAGTAGATAGTCTTGCACTTGCTAATGTACAGTTACAACAAGAGCAAGCATTCAGAAATCACTTCAAAAATAGAAAAATGTTTGGAATACCGAAATTCAAAAAGAAAAAAGACAAACAATCTTTTACTACAAACAACCAAAACGGAACAGTAATGCTTATTGCCGAGTATCTGAAAATACCAAAACTAAAAACACTAATAAGAATGAAACAGCACAGAACATTTGAAGGAACTATAAAGTCAGTAACAATTTCAAAAACAAAAACAGGGAAGTATTATGTTAGCGTGCTTGTTGAAGAAGAACCAAAGCAAGATTACAACAATAACAAGAAAAATCTAATATGTGGAATAGACGTTGGAATTATAAGCTTTGCTACAATCGCAACTGATACAGGAATTGTGAAGATTGAATATCCAAAATACCTTATTAAAAACGAAAAACGACTAAAAAGATTACAAAGGCAGTTATCAAGAAAACAACGGAATTCGAAAAACTATGAAAAAGCAAGAATAGTGCTTGCCAAAAAGCATGAATATATAAGAAACGCAAGAGAAGATTTTCTTCATAAATTGTCAAAGACCATCATAGACGATAACCAAGTCGTGGTGGTTGAAGGATTAAATATTAAAGGACTGACAAGAACAAAACTTGCCAAACACATCCTTGATAATTCATGGTCAAAGTTTATAAGTTTTCTAAAATATAAAGCAGACATGTATGATGTAAAAGTAATAGAAGCAGGTCAATTTTTTCCTTCTTCAAAAACATGTAGTATATGCGGATACATTAACAAAGAACTTGAATTGAAAGACCGCGTCTGGACATGCCCTAAATGTGGAACAACTCACGATAGAGATGAAAACGCTGCAATAAACTTGAGAGAGTATGGATTAGATTTATATAACCAATTAGTAGGGATGGAACAGCCCGAATTGACGCCTGTGGAGACTGGACCTCTACCGCAAGGCAAGTCTGGTCGATGAAGCAGGAAGCCTTCGTTTCTAAAAGCGGAGGTAGTTCACACTTTATTCATCTGTAATTATTATACAACGAGTGTATAAAAATTATCAGGACTGAAAAAACAGGAGGCTGGTAAAATGACTCTAAAAGAAAGGTTAGCTTTCGACTTGAAAGATGCTATGAAGAACAGAAACGAAGCAAAAATCAGAACTGTGAGATTACTTATGTCTGCTATCAAGAACTTTGAAGTAGAAAAGATGGCACAGGCCACCGACGAAGAAATTGTTCAAATTATGATCAAAGAAGCCAAAAAGAGAATAGAGTCAATTGATATGTACAAACAAGCTGGAAGGAATGATCTTGTATCAGAAGAGCAGGAAGAATTAGATATTATCAATTCGTATCTACCAGAACAAATGAGTGAAGACGAAATAAGACAATTAGTCATGAAAATCATCCGGCAAAACAATCTTTCGAATCCGAAGGACCTGGGCACAGCTATGAAATTGATAATGCCACAAGTGAAGGGAAAAGCTGATGGAAAACTGGTTAATAAAATAGTGAAAGAGTACTTGGGAGGGTAAAATATTTGCCGGACACAATAGTTGCAATCTCAACACCAATAGGAACTGGTGCTATATCAGTAATTAGAATGAGTGGCAGCAAATCTTGGCAAATATGTCAGAATGTCTTGCTTAGGAAAACAAAAATTGAACCAAGAAAAGCTTTTCACAACTATGTTAAAGACTCTGATGGAACAATACTCGACGAAGTAATGGTGATTTTCTATAAATCGCCAAACTCATATACCGGAGAAGATATGATTGAAATAATGTGCCACGGCGGAATAGCTGTAACCCAATCTATTCTTGATACTCTAATTTCTCACGGTGCAAGGCCTGCTGAACCGGGTGAATTTACGAGAAGAGCTTTTCTTAATGGAAAAATTGATTTGACAAAAGCAGAGGCTGTAAAGCAAATTATAGAAGCTTCTTCACGCAAAACAGTTAAACTTGTTGCCGCAAATCTTGCAGGAAGGCTATCCGAAATTGTTCATAAATTGAGAGAAACATTGCTTGGAACACTTGCAAAAATAGAGGTAGAGTTTGATTACCCAGACGAAATCCTGACAGATCCCTATTTGATAGAAAAGGAACTAAACGATGCTATTTTGCAAATTGAGGAAATTCTCAAAAACGCTCAGAACAGACTTATTTTATCATCCGGTATTAAAGTAGTAATTATTGGAAAACCGAATGTTGGAAAATCTACCTTGCTGAACACTTTAGTAAAAGAGGAACGGGCTATAGTAACAGACATACCCGGAACAACGAGAGACTTAATAGAAGTTCCGTTGATGATAAATGGAATTTCCTTCACTTTGATTGACACTGCTGGTATAAGACATTCTCATGATGAAGTCGAAAAAATAGGTGTCGAAAGGGCTATAAAAGCTGCTGATGAAGGGAATTTAATCCTTTTTGTCCTTGATGCAACCACACCGGTAGACGAAAACGACAAAAAAATACTGAGCCTTATAAAAGAAAAGAAGTACATAGTTGTTATAAATAAAATCGATGCAACAGATTTAATAGATCGAGAAGAACTAAAAAAAATCTTGGGAACTAACACACATGTATTGACCATCTCAGCTTTAAAAAAGGAAGGTATACAGCGTTTAGAGGAAGAAATAATAAAATCTGTGAAGGATCTTATTCAACAAACCGATGGGTACATAACCACCCAAAGGCAATATGAATACCTCGCAAGTTGTAGAAAAGAATTATCAGATTCAATAG